>CAVGSW010000001.1:0-44265 GCA_963631945.1 Flexilinea sp.
GTTATTGATATAACTGCGGAGAAAGACCGTGCCATCACAACCGCTGAGGAGTGTTTCACGCAGATTGATAGCATCATGGAAAGCAACAAAGCTGACAAAGAAGAAGTAGAGGAAGAATACAGTGCGTCCGCACTTAAGTCTGCGGAAGAAGTTGCATATATCTTAGAGGAAAATCCTGATGCAATCAAGGATATCGATGAACTGAAGAAAATCGCTGAACTTTGCGAAATCGAGGAAATTCACATTTTCGATGAGACGGGAACCATCGTTTACGGCACGGTTCCGGAGTATTATGGATATAACTTCGGCTCAGGCTCGCAGATGAGCTTCTTCCTACCTTTGCTGGAGTCCAAGGGACTCAAGCTCGTGCAGGATGTTACGCCGAACACCGCTGAAGGCAAGTCAATGCAATATTCAGCTCTTTGGATGGATAACGGCAAGTACATCGTCCAGATCGGTATCAACCCGAACGAAATCCTCAAGGCGACCGCAAAGAACGAGATTTCATATATTTTCTCGCAGATGCAGGCAAACCCGAACATTCGCTACTATGCGATCGATAAGCAGTGGGGCAAAATTGAAGGTGCTAGCGATGTGTCTTGTGTGGATGAAAAGATTTCTAGAATTATCGGGCAGGAGCTTGATTTGGAAGATGTTCCTGAGAGTATGACTTGCACTATCGATGGCGAGAGGACGCTATGCGTTTTCCACGAGACGGATGATAATTATATAATTTACACGATTCCGACCTCGGATGTTTACGAGCGTTTGCCGCACAACATGCTGACTATGGCTGTGTCGCTCATTCTGGCGACGGTGCTCATGTTCCTCTCAATTAGGAGAAACCTCAACAAACTCGTTGTTGACAGCATAGACAAAGTTAACGAAAAACTCCGTAAAATCACTCGCGGCAATTACGACCAGCGCGTTGACGTGACTGGAAGTGAGGAGTTTGAGGAGTTGTCGGATCACATCAACGCTATGGTTCAGTCGCTTCTCAGCAACAGTGAGAACCTATCATATACGCTCAGCACTTCGGGCATCCGAATTGCTACATATCAATATAATAAGAATTCGGAAACTGTTACAGTTGCAGGCGCCATGACTTCGGTTCTGCCGCTCACGGAGGAGGAGGTAAGGCTCATCATTTCGGATTCTAAGAAGTTCCACGAGATGATTGAGGCCATCAAGGCTCATCCATTCGACGTTAAGGATTACATTTATCGCACGAGCGCTGAGGGCGAACATTACGTTAAGCTGAAGGAAAAGACGAACAGCGAAGGCACGTTCGGCGTAATCATAGACATGACGGAAAGCGTTCTTTTGCTGAAGAAAGCCGAGAAGGAGCGCGATACGGATATCTTGACTGGCATCGCGAACAGGCGCGGCATGGATGCGAAGATTCAAGATTTAATAAGCGAAGATGGCGGACATGAGCTGTGCGCAATCGTAATGATAGACGTTGATAACCTCAAGTGCATCAACGACAATGTCGGACACAACGCTGGTGATAAATACATTCGCACGATTGCTCATAAGTTGAGAGACTTGGCGCCTGGCAAGTGTTTCGCATCGAGGCAGGGCGGAGACGAGTTCGTGCTTCTGATTCACAATGTGACGCAGGATGAAATAGACGAAATCATGAACAAGATTGATGATTTCAACGACAAGCCGCTGTACGGCCTGCCACCAGACATACCGCTGAGCTTCTCGTATGGACTCGCGGTTTCCGACGACCTGAACAAGTACTCGTCGATGTTCTCCAAGGCCGACTATCGGATGTACGAAAACAAAAAAGCCCGCAAAAGCAAACAGTGTAAAGACAAATAGAAAAATGAAGCCCTCCGAATTATCGGAGGGCTTTTTCGTCGCTATTCCGCAGGGTGCGGGTTGTAGTTCGGGTCGTCGGGGTCGTCGATTATGTCGTCGTCGCTCTCGTCATCCGTCGCTGGGTCGTCTGGGTTGTCTGGCTCAACGTATATCGGGTCGATAGGGTAGGCCTCAGTATCGGAGTTATGCATGTTGCAGTAATACTGCGGAACTGGGTTGCCATCCTCGTCCGTCGCTTCGCCTTCGTAATATTTAATCTTCTTCGTGTTCGGACAGTCCGGAGTTGCGAGGTAGCCGCTGTCTACGCATACCTTCGCTTTTATCTGCTTAACCGCGCCCTTCGTAGGCTGAGTGCCGTCCGTGAAGTACTCGGTACGAGTTTTCTCCGTCGAAGCTGTTGGCAGCTGGCCTGTCTCAGCGTCTATCTTAACTGCCACTACGTTGCTCGGTCTGGATGAATAGCTTCCGCCTCGAGCTCCGTTGATCTGCGCCATTATCTTGCCCCAGAGGGTAGCTGCCTTCGGGGACATGGACGAAAGCTTGATGTTTACGTCGTTACCGATCCAAATGGATGCGGAATAATTTGCTGTAAATCCGTCGAACCAAATATCGTAACTATCTGATGTAGTACCAGTCTTACCACCGACGCTTTCACCAGAAATCGCTGCATAGTAACCGATACCATCGGATACTACGCTCTGGAGAATGTCTCTCATAATCCATGCAACGCCAGAATTGAGGACTTCTGTCTCCTTGACCGTTGGCTCGAGGAGAACGTCGCCTGCTTTGTTCGTAACCTTCGTGTAGCAAGTATAGCTCTTGTGTACGCCGTCGTTTACGAATGTCGTGTAGGCACTTGCCATCTCAAGCGTCGTAGCGCCCTTTGTCAGGCCGCCCATGCCGAGTGCTGCAAGGTTCAGGTCGTTCACGTCACCTTCGGAAACGAGGGTAGTGAGACCAAATTTCTCAGCGAGGTTGTACGAATAATCAACGCCAACCTGTGAGAGGATCTTGACTGCACAGACGTTGATGGACTGCTGCAGTGCCTTACGGAACGATACGTCGCCGAGGTAGGAGTTGTACGAGTTCTTCGGCCAAACTCTGCCGTTTATCGTCGTCGGTTCGTCGACTACGATCGAGGCTGCTGTGATGTAATCGCCCCAAAGCTTCGTTCCTTGCTCGTCTATACCGTTGTCAACGAGAGGGAAGGTCTCGCCGTTCGCCGCACAATCGTAACTCTTCTGGAGAGCTGCCGAGTAAACTGCGAGTGGCTTGATTGAGGAACCTGGCTGTCTCGGTGCAGTCGCTCTGTTGTAGAGCATTCTGCCCGTGGTCTTACGGCCGCCAATCATTGCCTTTACTTGGCCTGTTTGGTTGTCGATGATTGTCATAGCTGCTTGCGGCTGGATGACCTTTTGTCTGAGGCTGTATTCTGTCGTCTTCAGCTTCTTGCCGTCCTGAACGAAGAAGTCTGGATAGTCTTCGAAGAACTTCGCGCTTACAACTAGGTTGCCATCGGAATCTTTGCTCTTGTATTCCTGCGGGATGTTGATGTAGCCACCGGAAATGGAGTAGAGCTTGCCGTTTTCTATCGTGTACATGTTCTTGAACTCGACGCTGTAATCAGTCGTGCCTTGAACAGTCGTGTCGTAAATCGCAAGGCGCTTGCCTGCGTATATCGTCAGCGAGCCGTCGTCGTTCCATTTGTATTCGCTCTTTCTGAGCTTGAACGAGCCGTCTTTGCTGATGTAGTTCGAGTATTTGTACAGCAGGACGCCGCTTCCGTTGGAGCTCAGGATATTGCCTTTGCTGTCCGTGCTGTAGCCGACTGGGTCAGGGAAGTTCGAGTCGTCCTTAAATTCCTTCTCGACGACTGACTGTGCCTGCGAGTCCATGGTCGTGTAAATTTCAACTCCGCCTTTGTAGACTACATTGTAGGCTTTCTCGTAATCGTAGCCGTATTCTTCCTGAAGGTCGCTGATGACCTCGGTGATTACGTAGTCTGCGAAGTAGTTCGAAACCTCGTTGAGCGCGTCGACGTTCGGATTAACCATGTCCTTGATTTCGGTATCTTTTGCTTCTTCGTATTCCTCATCTGAGATATAGCCTTGCTCGTGCATGAGGGCGAGGCAGGTCTTGATACGGTCTGCCGCCGCGTCGTTCCATACGTAAGCGTAGTCGCCGACGATTTTGATGATGTTATCCATATCCTCGGTTACTTCGCTTGCGGAAATCGTCTGAACGAGCTTGTATGCGGAAGGAGCCTGTGGCATAGCCGCGAGTGCTGCCGCCTCTGCAATCGTTACATCTTCGATATCCTTGGAGAAATACGCTTGTGCTGCTGTCTGCACACCATAGCCGCAGCCGAAGTTTACCGTGTTCAGGTAAGCCTCGAGGATTTCGCTCTTGCTGAGTTTTTCCTCCAAGATGACTGAGTAATATGCCTCGGTTATCTTACGGCTGAGCGTTCGCTCCGACATCTCGTCCGTCAGATAAAGGTTTCTGGCGAGCTGCTGTGTGATCGTACTCGTGCCGCTGATGTGTCCGCCGTTGAAAAACGCGTCTTTGATTGCGCCGAAGATTCTGACGATGTTGAAGCCGTGATGCTCCTCGAATGTCTTGTCTTCAAGGGCGATGAATGCGTATTGAACGTGCTTCGGAATCTTGTCAATGCTGACTATCGTTCTGTTTTCTTCGGCGAAAACGTTGTCGATTACTTGTCCGTCGTCATCGTAGAGCACCGAACTCTGGGAGAGGAGACTGTAGATGTTGCTCGTGTCAATCTCCGGTGCCTTCATGATGATGGTCGCTACATAGGCTGTTATCCCAAGTGCGATAACTATGAATATGCAAATCAGGAATTTTATGAATTGCTTCTTATTCAATTTGTATTTTTTCTTCTTTTTGCGGGAGGTTGTTGCTGCTGTCTCGGTGCTAAGCGCTGCGTCTGCATCTGTGCTTACGTTTACGCCTGCTGCCTCGGCTGCTTCGAGCTCGTGCCTCCGTTCGCGTCTTGACTTGTGCGTAGTTTCGCTCAATCAAATCACCCGCTTTCTATCTAAATTCATAATCTCATCCAAAATCCGTTAATTACTTTGGATACATACGAAATTAGTATACCATATTTCATACGATAAAACAAATACTTATGAGAAAAAACATAAAAAATAGCGCTTGCCAATTACTGTAATTCAGGATATAATATTACACGGGATTATAAAAAGGATTTATTCAGATTTCTTTGCATTTAGAATGGAA
Source organism: Flexilinea sp. (assembly GCA_963631945.1). GTDB lineage: Bacteria > Bacillota > Clostridia > Peptostreptococcales > Anaerovoracaceae > CAG-238. The sequence goes on from CAVGSW010000001.1 coordinate 5,089, forward strand.
TGAAGAGATGCGAAGAAAATGTTTTGATATTATTTTGGTTTTGATTATGGTGCTGGTGGCGGCCGACGCGGTTGGGCTGCCGCTGAAGGCTGGGATGCTCGCGCAGGCGGGCGGCCGTGCCAACGTAAGCTCTGGGGGCACGGCCGCGGCCGACGCCTGCACCGCAATCGTTTTTGATGAGGCGGTGCAGTGCGTCGGCAAAATCGTCAGCGTCAAGGAAGACGAGGATAGGATAACGCTGACGATTCGCCTGCGCTCTTGCAACAACCAGCCCGTAAGCTACAGCGAGGACGTGCTCGCGTACATCTACGGTGATTACAGCTGGTCAGGGAGTAGCGCTGATACAGAAGCAGAATCTGCGTCTGCCAGCGGTCTTCAGGGCGCAGATTTCGTGCGCCAGACAATCTCATTTAAATCTGTACTGTCCAACGCAGCAGAGGCAGGCAATCCGCACTGTTTCAACTACCGCAAGTACCTGAAAAGCAAGAAAATCGGCAAGACGACGACCATCAAGTCTTACACGTTCATCGACGAACCCGAGAGCCTGCGTGACAAGTACGAAAAGGCGATATACAGCGCTCGCAAAAGCTTCCTCGATAACGTTTCAGATAACGCGAAGGGCATGATTTCTGGAGTTCTGTTCGGCGACACGAGCTATATCGAGGACGAAGTGTACGAGGAGTTTCGGCACAACGGCACCGCGCATATCCTCGCTGTCAGCGGACTTCACGTCAGCATACTCTACGGAATGTATAAGAGATTCGTGGGGCGGAGGAGAAACGCAATCGCGCTTATCCTCTTGCTTGCAATGCTATTTCTCTACGGCTCGCTTGCCATGTGGAGCACATCAGCATGTCGAGCAATTATAATGATAATCATCAGCGTCACTGGAAGATATATGGATAGGCGCTACGACATGCTGACAGCGCTGAGCATAGCAGCGTTTATTTTGATATGCTATAATCCTTATGTCATATTCGGGGCGGGGTTTCAGATGTCGTTCCTTGCGATAACTTCTATTGCGTTTCTGCAGCCAATTGTGCCAGAGCGCATCCCTGAGTGGCTCACGACCGCACTTGCTGTGAACATCGGGCTTCTCGCATATCAATGGTACAATTTCAACTATGTTTCGCTCGTGAGCCTCATCGCAAATATTCCGATTATATACATGACTGGGTACTTTGTGCCGGCCGCATTACTTGGATTTTGCGTTTTCAACATCGGAATAGGATGGGAGGTAATGCGGCCCGTGGTCGAGGGATTTGCCCTCATGCTCCAGAAGACGAACCACTGGCTGACATTCGGTGGGCATTCGGGCACGGATGCTGTCTCACTGCCGACATTTGTAGTAATTGCAACGGCTGCGGGGATTTTCTTCCTCGCATCGGAGAGCTTTTTCATCATGCGGACGAGGAAGCAATACAAGAAAATTATTGTAGTGTTTACGATAATTTTTATCTGTTCACTTGTGGGCGAGACGTTCACATACTCGCCGATTACGCACGACGACGTGATTTTCGTGGATGTGGGGCAGGGCGATTGCATCCACATCAAGGCGGATGGCAGAAACGTCCTCATAGATGGCGGTGGCGATGCGGATTACAATGTCGGCAAGAACAAGCTGAAGCCATATCTGCTCAAGAACGGCGTCGCGGAGGTGGATGCGGCGCTCGCAACTCATAAGCATACGGATCATTACAAAGGTTTGACGGAGCTTTCAGCTGAGATGGATAATTTTTCGATATACACTGGAATGACAGCGGGAAAGCGCGTTAGGATTTCCGAGTCTGACAGCGTGTACATCGAAGCGCTGTGGCCGCTAACGCTTGCGGAAGGCCAGGAGCAGGAAGAAAACAAGGATTGCAGCGTGTTCATGGTTCACTATGGCTCGTATAAAGTACTCGTGACGGGAGATCTCGACAGCGAGGGCGAGGCCGAGCTCATCAAGTACTACGGCTCGGGTGAGACCCTGCGCGCAGATGTACTCAAGGTCGGCCATCACGGCAGCAAAACGAGTACATCAGCGGAACTGCTAGCAGTTGTGCGCCCCAAGATTGCTGTAATTCAGGTTGGGAAGAACAATTACGGTCATCCAACTTCGGAAACTCTGGATAGATTGGAAAATGCGGGATGTATGATTTTTCGTAATGACCAAGACGGCGCGGTCGGCATTAAATTCAGCAAAAGCGGCATGAAGGTGCACAGAAATCTTTCGTAAGTAAAAATATTTTCAAAGGCTGTTGAAAAAGCTTGTGAACGCATATATAATAATAGTTGGTGATATTATGGCAAATAGGGCATATAACAACGAAAAAGCAGAGCACGCTTACAAGAAATTCGGGACAGACTTAAAAGAAAACAATTTCGGGCCGGTTCTTTTTTTGTATGGCGTTGAGCAATATTTGGTGGAGTGGGCGGTTAGTGCGCTCGTGAAGAAGTACGTGAACCCTGCAGCTACCACATTTGATTTCGTGAAAATTGACGAGGATGATGCACCTATTGATGAGATGATTACGGCTTGCGAGACATTTTCCATGTTTTCGGAGAGAAAGGTCGTTTGGTTGAAGAACCACGTTTTGCTGAAGACGGCGAATCCGAGGGGATTCACGGAGAGCGACAAGCAGGCAATCCTCGACTATATTGCAAGCCCGTCCGAGCAGACAATCCTAGTGATTTCAACGGAGCAAGAGCAAAAGACGCTTGACCTCTTCAAGGAAATCAAGGCAAAATCGCAGTGCTATAACTTCAGTCAGCTCGACAGGAAGCAGCTCGTGGCGTTTGCGGAGAAGCGCTTCAAGGCGGCGCAGGTTGCAATTCGCAAGGATGTCCTGTGGGACATGATCGAAGAGACTGGCTATTTCAACAAGGAAACGGACTACAGAATCTTTAATCTCGAGAACGATATCAAGAAAGTCATTGCTCACAGCGATGGAATAGAGGTAAAACGTGAGGATGTTTCGGCGGCACTCAACGGCGACATGGATACGTTTATTTTCAACTTCCTCGATGCGGTGTCCAACAAGCGGAAGGATTCGGCTTTCATGATAATGCACAACATGCTTGGTTCTGGCGGGAGCGTCTATCAGATACTCGCAATGCTTGTGGGTCAGTTTGAGCTTCTACTCGAGACAAAGGAATTCAAAGAAGACGCGATGTCGCTGCAGGAGATGGCAAAGACTATGAAAGTCAACGAATTTCGTCTGAAAAAGGCGCTTCAGACCGAGGCGAAGTTTACGAAGGCGAAGCTGCGCGACATACTTTCGCAGCTTTACGAAATAGATAGGAATATCAAGACTGGCGCTCTGGATGGCAATTTGGCACTGGAGCTACTCGTTGGCAAAATTTGATTTTATTGGAGGGAGAGTTTGATGGATCATGGTAAACAGAGACGGGCGGACCTGATGCTCGTTCTCGTGACGCTTTGCTGGGGCGTTTCGTATTATTTGATGGATCTTAGCCTTGCGGACATGGACCCATTTACGCTGAATTCGTACAGGTTTCTGATAGCGTTCGTAATCGCGGCACTGTTTGCTTGGAAAACTGGCAAGCTGAAGAATATAAGTAAGGCCACGCTGATATACGGCTTCTTTGCGGGATTCACACTCATGTTTGTCTACATCGGAGCTACGTTCGGCGTTAAGTACACGACTCTGTCGAACTCGGGCTTCCTGTGTGCGCTTACGGTTATATTTACGCCGATATTCGGTTGGATTTTCCTGAAACAGAAGCCAGACAAAAAGCTGACGCTCGTCGTAATAATGTGCACGATTGGCATTGCATTCCTGACATTGAAGGAAGATTTTTCGATAAATATGGCAAATCTCAAGGGTGACCTGCTTTGCATCAGTTGCGGTGTGGCATATGCGGTTAACCTTCTGATTACAGAGAAAGCCGTGGAACGCGAGGACGTGGATGCCTTCCAGCTCGGCGTTTTCCAGCTCGGTGTGACGGGTGCGCTCAACCTGATAATGGCTCTGATTACTGAAGTTCCGCATCTTCCAGGCAGCGGAACCGTGTGGGGAAGCGTGCTTTTCCTCGCTGTATTCTGCACGGGCGTTGCGTTCATCGTTCAGCCGATTGCGCTTCAGTACACGACGGCATCGCACTCGGGTGTTATATTCACGCTCGAGCCAGTGTTCTCTGGCATTGTCGCAGCGATATTCGCCCACGAGATTCTTTCTGCTCGCTCGTATTTCGGTGCGTTCCTGATGATGGCTAGCATCTTGATCATGGAAGTCGACTTCAAGTCGCTACTCGGCAAAGGCGGCAGCGGTAGCTCGGAAACTGATATTAAATAAAATGAAAGGACTATTCGGTTCGAATAGTCCTTTTCCTTTATTGTTGTGAGCTTGCAATGAGCTCGCGGGCGCTGGCCAGGGTGGTTTCTGTTACCGTAGCGCCGCCGAGGAGCCTTGCAATTTCTTCGATTCGGCCATCTTCTGACAGCTTCTGAATGTTCGTATATGTCTTTTCGTCATCCGTTTCCTTGTAGATGCGGTAGTTGCTGTCTGCGCAGGCCGCAATCTGCGGAAGGTGAGTGATGCAGATTATTTGGTGATGTTTGGATATCTCTTTCAGCTTGCGGCCGACGATGCTCGCCGTGATTCCGCTGATTCCAGCATCGATTTCGTCGAATATGAGGGTAGGGATGTTGTCGCATGAGCTGATTACGTTCTTGAAGGCGAGCATGATTCTGGACATCTCGCCGCCGGACGCGATTTTGGCAAGTGGCTTGAGCGGCTCGCCGCGGTTCGTCGCTATGAGAATCTCGACATTATCCATTCCGTTCTCCGTAGGGGCGGCGAGCGGTGTAATTGAAATCTCGAGCTTCGCGTCCTTGAAATTAAGGTCGGAAAGCTCCGAGGTGATCCTCTCCTCAAGCTCCCCCGCGGTCGCTTTCCTAATATCCGAAAGCTCCTTAGATACTTCGAGGAGCTCTTTCTTAGCCTTGCCGAGCTCCGCCTCCAGTCTCGCTTTCTCTTCATCGAAGTTCTCAATTTTGTCGAGCTCTTCAGCAATGTGCTGCTCGTATGCCAAGATCTCTTCGATGCTGTTTCCGTATTTTTTCTTGAGATTGTCAATCGTGTTCAGGCGGTTAATGGCTCTGTCCATCTCGTCAGGTGAGAAGTTGAGACCATCCAGCACGCCCCTGAGCGAACCGGAAAGATCCCTGAGTCTATAATAGATGTCGCTAAATTCGCTATTTATTTCTTCGAGTTCATCGGAGCAGGACGAAACATCGGAAAGCGAATTTAGGCAAATGCCGAGCTCGTCGATAGCAGACGGTGTATTTTCGAAGAGAAGCGAATATGTTCTCTCGACATTTTCGAAGATCTTCTCGCTGTTCTGAAGCAGGTAAATTCGCTTCTCGAGCTCGGCGTCTTCGCCCGCCCTTAGATTTGCCTTCTGAATCTCGGCAACTTCGTACCTGTAGAAATCCTGGCGGCGGGCGTTCTCCTTCTCATGCGACAGAAGGGAAGACAGCGCCGTGCGTATCTCCTGATACTTATGAAAACAAGCGGCTACTTCGGCCTTTTTGCTAGCGGAAGCGTCGCTGCGATACATGTCTAATAGAATTATGTGATAGTCGGGATTGAGCAGAGATTGGTTGTCGTACTGCCCGTGGATGTCGGCGAGACGGCGCGACACAGCGTTCAGCTGAGCGAGCGTCACAATTTCGCCGTTGAGTTTACAGATATTCTTGCCAGTGGAGGAGACTTCGCGCGTGATGAGCACTTCCTCGCCGTCGAGGCTCCCAAGCAGCTGAACTACAGCCTTGTCGGCACCCGTGCGAATGCTCGAAGTGTCTGCACGGCTGCCGAGCGCGAGGCTTATCGCCTCGACCGCAATGGACTTGCCGCTGCCAGTCTCGCCCGTGATGATGTTGAGCCCGTCCTCAAAGTCGACCTCGGTGTTTTCGATTATAGCAAAATTCTTGATGCTGATATGGTCAATCATAGTTTCCCCTCTAATACCCCTCTTCACTCTCCACTCTCCACACTCCAAACTACGCGCAAGGCCTTAAAATATTATTCTGCCTTGCCCGTCTTTTTAAGCATTTCGTTGAACCCGTCCACGATCTCAGGAACGTTAGCAGGGTCGTCCGCAACGAGCAGAAGCGTGTTGTCACCAGCAATCGAGCCGATGATGTGTTCGAAATTCGAAGTATCGATAGCCTCGCCAGCCGCGTTCGCGCAGCCCGAGAGCGTCTTCACAACGATGATATTGCCAGACGAAGCGATGGAAGTGATCGTCTCGCGGAAAATTTTGATGAATCTATCGGAAACCGGCAAATCCTGCGATTTGTGAACGGAATATTTGTATTTTCCTGTCGAGGAAAGCGTCTTGACGAGCTGAAGCTCTTTGATGTCCCTGGAAATCGTCGCCTGCGTGACTTCGTAGCCAGCAGCGCGGAGCATGGACGCGAGCTTCTCCTGCGTGTCAATCTCGTTGTTCGTGATGAGCTCAATTATCTTATTTTGTCTGGAATATCTCATATTTACCTCCGAATTCGCCTCCGAACGAAAAATTCGTATGCTGAACATTTCTATTACCGAAATTTTAACATATCGAGCCGAAAATATCAACAAAAAATTAGAGGTAGACAAACAAATGTTTGCGTGGTATAATTTTTTCAGAACAAAAGGCGAACACGCCGCAGATTTTCGATTTGCAAGGAGAAATATTTGAGAATCTTAGGGATCGACCCTGGCTATGCGATACTCGGCTACGGGGTTTTGGATATGAAAGGCAACCACTTTGAGGTTGTGACATACGGCTCGATTTTGACGGACAGCAAAATGGAAATGCCCGACAGGCTTTGCGTGCTCTACGACGGGCTCATGGAGATAATCGAGAAATACCACCCAGAAGAAGCCTCGATTGAGGAACTTTTCTTCAATAATAATGCAAAGACAGCGATCCTCGTCGGCGAGGCGAGAGGCGTTGCGGTGCTTGCGTGCGCGAAGCAGGGATTGAAGATATTCGAGTACACGCCTCTGCAGATCAAGCAGGCACTCGTTGGATACGGCCGCGCGGACAAGAAGCAGGTGCAGGCGATGGTAAAGGCGATACTGAACCTCGAAGAAGTCCCGAAGCCAGACGACACAGCGGACGCAGTAGCCGCAGCGATTTGCCACGGACACGCAGGCGGCGCCCAGAAGCGCAAACTCAGAATCCGCGAGGGCATCTAATTATAGCGAAGGAGGAATCAATTTGATTCGATACATCAAAGGCACATACGCAATGACGGTGGAGACGGGGATTGTCGTTGAGACATCCTCTGGCATAGGCTTTGAGATAAGCATCCCAGCCGGCTCACCGATTTACAAATATTCAGAGGGCGACGAAGTGCTCGTCTACACGTACATGATGGTAAAGGAAGACGACATCAGCCTCTACGGCTTCCATAACCGCGAGAGCCTCGATCTATTCAGACTGCTTATCACGGTGAACGGAGTGGGTGCAAAGGCCGCCATGGCAATCATGGGAAGCATGACAGCGGGCGAGCTCAGGCAGGCAGTCATCTTCGAAGATGCGAAGACGATTAGCAAGGCAAACGGAATCGGCAAGAAGACCGCCGAGCGCATCATTCTCGAGCTGAAGGATAAGCTCGGAAACCTTGAGCGAGGCGGTGCAATGCAGGCAGCCGCACTCAACGACGAGACAGGAGCGGCAACCGGCGATGCGAGAGCAGAGGCAATCAGCGCGCTCGCGGCGCTTGGCTACACGAAGGCCGAGGCGTTCGCGGCGATTTCCGCAGTGCCAGACGAAGGACTCACATGCGAAGACTACATCAAGAAAGCTCTCAAGAATCTGTTTTAAGAAGGAAGCATAAATGGAAAACGAAAGAATCACATCCGCAGGCATCAATCCAGGCGAGGCAAGGCAGGAAGCCACGATTCGCCCGCAATACTTAGAGGATTACATCGGCCAAAAGGGTGTTAAAGACAATTTGAAAGTATTCATAGAGGCGGCTAGACAGAGGGGCGAGCCTCTGGATCACGTGCTTTTCTATGGGCCGCCGGGACTGGGTAAGACGACGCTCGCGGGCATCATCGCAAACGAGCTCGGCGTTAACATCAAGATTACCTCAGGTCCAGCAATAGAGCGAGCAGGAGACCTTGCCGCTATCCTCACGAACTTAGAAGAAAACGACGTGCTTTTCATCGACGAAATCCACAGACTGAATCGCTCGGTCGAGGAAGTACTGTACTCCGCGATGGAAGACTACGCCCTCGATATTATAATAGGAAAGGGACCATCCGCGCGTTCCATCAGACTCGACCTCGCGAGGTTCACGCTGATTGGCGCAACTACGCGAGCTGGTAGCCTTTCTGCACCGCTCAGAGATAGATTCGGTGTCATCAGCAAATTCGAGCTCTACACGACCGACGAGCTGACTGAGATCATCAAGAGAACCGCCAGAATCCTTGGCGTTACTGCGGATGAGGAATCTCTCATCGAGATGGCAAAGCGCTCGCGAGGAACCCCTCGTGTAGCCAATCGCATGCTGAAGCGAATCAGGGACTTTTCACAGGTCAAAGGCAATGGTATAATAGACATGGAAATCACGAAGGAAGCTCTGGACGCACTCGGAGTTGACGAGCTCGGACTCGAGAGGCTCGACCGCGAGATTCTCAGCGGAATCATCGAGCGCTTCAACGGCGGACCTGTTGGAATCGACACGATTGCCGCATCCATCGGCGAAGAGAGAGTCACGATTGAGGATGTCTACGAGCCATATCTCATCCAGACAGGGCTTTTATATCGTACACAGAAAGGAAGAATGGTTTCCCCAGCAGGCTATAAGCACATGGGTCTGACGCCAATCGGCGAAGAGCCCGAGGAAACCGAATAAACATGCACATTAACGATTTTGATTATGATTTGCCGCAGGAGCTCATTGCGCAGACTCCCGCAGAAAAACGCGATTTTTCGAGGCTTATGGTTGTAGACAGGGCTACAGGCAATGTCGAGCATAAGCACTTTTACGATATCGTAGATTATTTACAAGAGGGCGACTGCCTCGTTCTGAACAATTCCAAGGTTCTGCCAGCAAGACTGTATGGCAAGAAAGAGGGAACAGGCGCGAACGTCGAGTTCCTCCTGATTAAGAGAATAGAAGGCGACACGTGGGAGACCATGGTTAGACCAGGCAAGAGGCTGAAACCAGGCGACTCGGTAATCTTCTCGGGCGAGAGCGACTCCGAGGCAAACGGCAGCAGTGAGTCAGGTAGCGGCAAGCTCTTCCGCGCGAGAATCAAAGACTACGGCGAGGACGGAACGAGAATCGTCGAATTCGAGTACGAAGGAATTTTCCTCGAAAGGTTAGAAGAGCTCGGCAAAATGCCGCTCCCGCCATATATCGAGCGTGAGAACAATTCCGAAGACAAGGATAGATACCAGACTGTTTATGCGAAGAACGAAGGCTCGGTAGCCGCACCGACGGCGGGGTTGCATTTCACGCCAGAGCTCCTCGAGAAGGCAAAGGCAAAGGGCGTCAAGCTCGCATACGTCACACTCCACGTAGGAATTGGAACGTTTAGACCGGTCAAGGTAGAGAATATCGAAGAGCATCACATGCACTTCGAAGAGTATTTCGTGGATGAGGAGACTGCAAACACGATAAACGAGACAATCAAAGCAGGAGGCAGAATCGTTTCCGTCGGAACGACATCCACCAGAACAGTGGAGAGCGCAGCATATTTCGATGAAGACTGCGGCAAGTACCTCGTGAAGGCAGGCCACGGCTCCACAGGCATCTTCATCTACCCAGGCTACGAGTTCAAGATCATCAAAGCGCTCATCACGAACTTCCACCTGCCGAAATCGACGCTCCTGATGCTAATCTCCGCACTCTACAACCGCGAAGACATCCTCCGCGTCTACAAAATCGCCGTTGAGGAACGCTACCGCTTCTTCAGCTACGGCGACGCCATGTTCATCAAATAGCAACAACGCACATAAATGAACATTCAGTGATTAACAATCATCAATCAATAGCAAAAGCAAAAGCATGTACCAACCGCGGCACATGCTTTTCTTTACTCTTCACTCTCCACATTCCACTCTTTGATGAAGTTCTTCACTCTCCACTCTCAAGAAGCACTCAACATTCGCGAAGCTCTGCACACGCGTGAAATTGCATTTTTTTTGGATAATCCGAGGCAATTAACGCAATTTGAACTTGTGAACATTGTATACATGTGTTAAAATGATGTCACAGCTGAATACGACAGTTGAACAAGTCAGCTTGACGAGCGTGACAAAGTAACAAAGCTGCTAAGAGGCTAAGCAAGCTAAATAGCTGATCAAGAATGAAAAAGAAAAAAGGAGAAAAAGTATGTGCTGCAGTGAACAAACCCAGATGCAACAGCTGGAAGAAGTGATCGAAAAATACAGAGATACGGCGGGCGCTTTGATACCGGTCCTGCATGAGGCGCAGGATATTTTCGGGTATCTGCCGCCAGAAGTCATGAAAAAAGTGGCAAGAGGGCTGGAAATTTCAGAGGCCAAGGTTTACGGCGTCGCGACGTTCTATTCGCAGTTTTCCCTGACACAGAAGGGAAAATACCGCGTCAGCGTTTGCCTCGGAACGGCATGCTATGTCAAGGGCGCTGCAGAGATTTTGGATAAACTGAAGGAAAGACTGATGATCGAAGTCGGGGAATGCACGGAAGACGGGCTGTTTTCGCTCGATTCCTGCCGCTGCATCGGGGCATGCAGCCTGGCACCAGTCATGACCATCAACGACGAGGTTTACGGTAGACTGACCGTAGACGACATTGACGGAATCATCAGCAAATACGAAGAGATGGAAAAGGAAGGAGTAGGCGCATGACTGACAAGATGACGAATAACGCTGGTGCAGAGAATTTGCAGGCAAGCAAAAGAGTTCGCAGCAAAATCAAATCAGCGGAAGAATTGAAGCAAATCAAAGAAGAAACGATTGCGCAGATTGGCCATCGCTTCGATGCGCAGGTAGCAAGCCATGCGAGACTTTCGCTCATGGTCTGCGGCGGAGGCGGATGCCACTCCTCCGGTTCAGGCAAGCTAATCGAGCGCCTCAAAGAACTTGCTGAACGCGACAATATGCAAGACGAAATTGAGATTGTAAGAACTGGCTGCTTCGGGCTCTGCTCCGAGGGACCGATTTTGGTCGTTCAGCCAGAAGGCATCATGTACACAAAGGTCGCAGAAGAAGATATAGACGAAATCTGGGAGAGCCATGTCAAGAACGGCAGGATGGTAGGACACCTGCTTTCCCCACACGAAAAAGATTTCTTCTCCAAGCAGAATCGTATCGCACTCAAGAACTGCGGTAAGATTAACCCGGAATGCATCGAAGAATACATCGCCCTCGACGGCTATGCCGCGCTCGCCAAGGCGCTGTACGAAATGCAGCCAGAGGACGTCATTGAAGTCGTTAAGGATTCTGGTTTGCGCGGCAGAGGCGGCGGCGGCTTCCCTGCAGGAGTTAAGTGGGAAGTAGCCGCACAGCAGCAGACAGCCGAAAAGAACGTAGTCTGCAATGCTGACGAGGGCGACCCAGGCGCTTTCATGGACCGTTCGATTTTGGAAGACGACCCGCACTCGGTACTGGAAGCTATGGCAATCACTGCTTACGCTATCGGAGCAGAGTCAGGATATATCTACGTGCGTGCAGAATATCCGACCGCTGTAGAGCGCCTGAAGATTGCAATTGCGCAGGCACGCGAGTATGGACTTCTGGGCAAAGATATCCTCGGCAAGGGACTGAATTTTGATATTGAGATTCGTCTTGGTGCAGGCGCATTCGTTTGCGGAGAGGCGACAGCGCTGATGATATCCATAGAAGGCAATCGTGGCGAGCCGCGTCTCAAACCGCCATCATCAGCGGTACGCGGCCTGTTCGGACAGCCGACAATACTCAACAATGTAGAGACGTTTGCAAATGTGCCACAGATCCTGCTGAAGGGCGCAGACTGGTTCCGCAGCATCGGCACTGAGAAGTCCTCAGGCACGAAGGTTTTCGCACTCGGTGGCAAAATCAACAACTCTGGTCTGGTTGAAATTCCGATGGGCACGACCATGAGAGAGATGATATACGACATAGGCGGAGGAATTCCAAACGGCAAGAAATTCAAGGCAGTTCAGACTGGCGGACCGTCGGGCGGCTGCATTCCAGCTGAGCACCTCGATACGCCGATCGACTATGATTCGCTGAGCAAACTCGGCTCGATGATGGGTTCCGGCGGCATGATTGTCATGGATGAGAACACATGCATGGTCGATATTGCGAAGTTTTTCTTGGAATTTACGGTAGACGAATCCTGCGGCAAATGCCCACCTTGCAGAATCGGCACGCGCAGAATGCTCGATATCCTCACGAGAATCACGGAAGGAAAGGGCACGATGGACGATTTGGACGAGCTGGAAGACCTGGCGCACACTATCAAGCGCGCATCGCTTTGCGGCCTCGGACAGTCCGCACCGAATCCAGTGCTTTCTACGATGAAATATTTCAAGGACGAATACATCGCCCATGTACGCGACAAAAAATGCCCAGCTGGGGTTTGCGTTTCCATGCTGCGTTACGTTGTTGACAGCGAAATTTGTAAACGCTGCGGCATCTGCGCGAAGAACTGTCCAGTTGGTGCAATCAGCGGCAGCAAGAACGAACCGTATGTTATTGATCAAGATAAATGTATCAAGTGCGGCGTCTGCATGGCTAAGTGTCCGTTCAAGTCTATCATGAAGAATGCGTAAAGGGGGAAACTGAAATGGGAAAAGTACATGTAACAATTGACGGAATACAGGTTTATGTTCCAGATACGTATACCATCTTGGAAGCGGCCAAGGAAATCAACATTCACATTCCGACCCTCTGCTTTCTGAAGGACGTCAGCGAAATCGGCTGCTGCAGAATGTGCCTCGTGGAAGTCAAGGGCTCCCGCGCGTTGCAGGCGGCATGCGGCTATCCAGTAAAGGACGGCATGGAAGTAAAGACGCACACGCCAGAGATCATGAAAGTCAGACAAAAGAATTTGGAGCTGATTTTATCGAATCACCCGGCAAGATGCCAGAGCTGCACCAGAGCTAACTCTTGCGAGCTGCAGATTCTGACGGATATGATGGACGTACATTTCGAAAATTATGTAAAATATCAAGAGCAAATCACCGCAGACCTGCCACTGTGTATCGACGACGGCATCTCGATTCAAAGAGACCCGAATCGCTGCATTCTCTGCAGACGATGCGTGAGCATGTGCAATAATATTCAGACAGTTGGCGCGATTTCAGCGATTAACCGCGGTTATCATACGGTAATCGGAGCGGCAGAGAATCGCACGCTCGATGCTACAGTCTGCGTAAACTGCGGACAGTGCATCAACGTTTGCCCAACCGGCGCACTGCAGGAGCATCGCAATATCGATGAAGTATGGGATGCGCTTTATGATCCAGAAAAACACGTTGTCGTACAGACGGCTCCAGCTGTTCGTGCGGCGCTCGGCGAAGAATTCGGTAATCCAATCGGTACAGATGTGACGGGTAAGATGGTGACTGCACTGAGAATGCTAGGCTTCGACAAGGTATTCGATACGGACACCGCAGCGGATTTGACCATCATGGAAGAGGGCACGGAGCTCATAGACCGCATTCGCGGCGGCGGCGTGCTGCCTCTGATCACATCCTGCTCGCCAGGTTGGATCAAGTTCTGCGAACACAACTTCCCAGAAATGCTGCCGAATCTTTCGACATGCAAATCGCCGCATCAGATGATGGGCGCAATCATCAAGAGCTATTACGCAGAGAAAAACGACATCGACCCGAAGTCAATCTACGTGGTTTCCGTTATGCCATGCGTAGCGAAGAAATATGAAGCGCAGAGACCAGAGCTTTCGGTCAACGGACTTGCAGATGTAGACGCGGTTATCACGACGAGAGAACTTGCACGTATGATCAAAATGATCGGTATCGACTTCAATGCTCTCGGCGAAGGAGAGTTCGACAATCCGCTCGGCATATCGACAGGCGCAGGTCTGATTTTCGGTACGACTGGCGGCGTAATGGAAGCAGCGCTCAGAACGGTAGCGGATCTTCTCAACGGCACAAGCTCCGATGCTATAGACTATGTGCAGGTACGTGGCATAGAAGACGGAATCAAGATTGCTGAAGTCGAGATTGCTGACCTGAAGCTCAGGGCGGCGGTCGCACACGGACTTGGAAATGCGCGTAGGCTCATCGAGCGCGTCAAGGCAGGAGAACACTTTGACTTTATCGAAATCATGGCTTGCCCAGGCGGCTGCATCAACGGTGGCGGACAGCCACTCCAGGTTTCCGACGTGCGCAACTGGGTAGACTTTAAGGAAAAACGCGCCAGCGCCCTCTACAAAGGCGACCGCGAAAAGTATATACGCAAGGCGCATAACAACCCGACAGTCAAGAAGCTCTACAAGGAGTACCTCGGCATGGCAGGCGGCATGCGCTCGCACCAGCTGCTGCACACCCACTACACCGACCGCAGCGACATCTAAGCGCATAAAAAACGAAGAGCTAAGAATTTGAAACATAATCCTTAGCTCTTTTACTTAGAATCTTAAAACTTGGAACTTCAAACTGGAAAACTTAAAAAACTCCACTCTCCACTCTCCAAACTCCACACTTCTTCAAACTCGAATTAAGCCCTAAGTCAATCCAGCTTAATTCGTGACGTCGAGCGCTTCGATAAGCTTAATCTCCGGATGCTTCTCACTGAAGTACTGCAGAGTAAACTGATTTGCAAACAGCACGATAGGACGCTTGAAATGGTCGAACACGAGCATCTCTCTCGAGTCGAGTGCGTCCTTAACTGTGTCGAGATCACTGTTCTCCTTCGTGTCGATCCATCTCGCAACGCTGAAGTCGAGCCTGTCCATGCGAACCTCGGCATTGTACTCGTTCTTCAGGCGGTATTCGAATACTTCGAACTGGAGCTGACCAACGGCGCCGATTACAACTTCGTTATACTGATTTCTGTAGACCTGAACGGCACCTTCCTGAGCGAGCTGGTCAACGCCTTTCTGGAACTGCTTTGCCTTCATCGTGTCCTTCGGCATAACGAGGCAGAAAAGCTCAGGTGGGAATGTCGGAAGCGGCTCGAAGAAAAGCGGATCCTTCGTCGTGGTCAGCGTGTCGCCAATCTGATAATTTCCTGTATCATAAATTCCGATTATATCGCCAGCGATTGCTGTTTCAACGTTTTCGCGCTCGTTCGCCATGAGCATGGTCGACTGAGCAAGCTTCATTTCCTTGCCAGTTCTGGAGAGACGAACGCTCATGCCGCGCTCAAACGTTCCGGAGCAAACTCTAAGGAAAGCAAGCCTATCGCGGTGAGCAGGGTTCATGTTCGCCTGGATTTTAAATATAAATCCACTGAAGAAATCATCCGTCGGCAGAACTTCGCCATCCGTGGTCTTACGAGCGCCAGGAGCAGGGGACATCACGAGGAAATGCTCCAGGAACGAAGTCGTTCCAAAGTCCGCAAGCGCTGACCCGAAGAAAACAGGGGAGAGCTTGCCAGCGGTAACTTTCTCCATGTCGAGGTCGTTTCCCGCACCCTGAATGAGCTCAATCTCATCGCGGAGAGCCGAAAGGTTATATCCAGCGATTTTGTCCTCGAGTTCAGGACCGAACACTCCGTCATCGCCAAGCGCGATAACTTCTGTTTCCTTGCCATTTTTGTAGAGGCGGACTTCATTTTTCAGGATATCGTAAATTCCTTCGAAGTTCATGCCATTTCCGATAGGCCAAGTGATTGGAACGGAAGGAAGGCCGAGAACGTCTTCGAGCTCCTGCACGAGGTCGAACGGATCCTTTGTTTCTCTATCTATTTTGTTGATGAACGTGAAGATTGGAATTCCGCGCATGGAGCAGACTTTGAAGAGCTTCTTCGTCTGTGCCTCAATACCTTTTGCTCCGTCGATAACCATGACCGCGCTGTCTACGGAAGTTAGGATTCTGTACGTATCCTCACCGAAGTCGTTGTGGCCTGGCGTATCCATGATGGAAATGACCTTGTCTGCGTATTCGAATTGCATGACGGAGGACGTAACGGAAATTCCTCTTTGTTTCTCGATTTCCATCCAGTCGGATGTTGCAAATTTGCTGTTTCTGCGGGCTTTGACCGTGCCCGCTTGGCGAATTGCGCCGCCGTGCAGCAAGAGTTTCTCAGTCAGAGTCGTTTTACCTGCGTCCGGGTGGGAAATGATGCCGAAAATCCTTCTTCTATTGATTTCTTCTAAACGAGTTGCCATATATATGAATCCTTTCACATGATAATTGACAATAAAAAATAGTAGTGGCGATAATCACCAAAACTTCATATTTAATATAATACCATAAATCTTGAATTTGTAAATATAATCTTGTATAATATCTCTTTGTGAATTATATGAAGAGGTAAGAAATGAAAGAAAATTTAGAGGTTCAGAATTCAGAAAAACTCGTTGACGAAACAGAGCACATCAACAAAATGGGCGTAATGCCGATTAAGAAATTGCTCCTTGACATGGCATGGCCAGCGATTTTGTCGATGACGATAAACGCGCTGTACAATATCGTAGACAGCATATTCGTAGCGCAGATAAGCGAAGACGCACTGACTGCGGTTTCGATAGTAAACCCGATTCAGATGCTCATCATCGCGCTTTCAGTAGGCAGCGGCGTAGGCATAAATTCGCTCATAGCTAGAAGACTCGGAGCCCGCAACCAGGAGGCGGCTGACCAGGCGGCGAGCACAGGCCTGAGAATCGGCGTGCTGAACTACTTCGTGTTCCTGATCGTCGGCATTTTCTTCACAGGAATATTCGTATCGGGATATGCTGAGAAGGGTACATTCATATATGAGGAAGCATGCAAATACATGGCAATCGTAACGATTGGCTCGTTTTTCCTTAACGTAGAAGTCGTATTCGAGAAAATCCTGCAGGCGACGGGCAACATGATGGCGCCGATGTTCTGCAGCTTGACGGGTGCAGTTGTAAACATCATCCTCGATCCAATACTCATCTTCGGGCTGCTCGGAGCACCAGAGATGGGAGTTGCAGGTGCTGCAATTGCAACGGTTATCGGACAGGTTTGCAGCATGATAGTGGGTGCAATCGTTATTTTCCGCGGAGATCATCTCGTATCGATTAAGATAAAGGGCTTCAAGGTCGACTGGAAAATCGTTGCTGATATATATAAGGTAGGCCTTCCGTCAATCGTAATGCAGTCGATCGGTTCGGTCATGATCATATTCTACAACATGATTTTGGTAGCGTACTCGTCGACAGCGGTTGCGGTTCTGGGTGTATACTTCAAGATTCAGTCGTTCGTATTCATGCCGGTATTTGGTCTCAACCAAGGCGCAATGCCGATCATGGGCTACAACTACGGCGCACGCAACAAGGATAGACTCATGCTCGCATACAAGGAAGCCCTCAAGGTTGCAATCGTTGTTATGACACTCGGAACTCTCATTTTCCAGACGCTTCCGACTCAGCTTTTGTTAATGTTCGATGCATCGGATGAGATGCTCGCTATCGGCGTGCCGGCGCTGAGAATCATCAGTATTTGCTTCATTCCAGCGGCATTCGGCATCATCAACGGAACGCTGTTCCAGGGCACTGGACACGGCATATATAGCCTCATGTGCTCACTGATCAGACAGCTCGTCGGCATCCTGCCGCTCGCGTATATTCTCATCAGAATCGGTGGCGTAACGCTCTCATGGGCATCGTTCCCACTGGCAGAGGCTATCGGCTTGGTATATAGTGCGCTCATGCTCCGCAAGCTCTATAGAAACGAAATCAAGAACATGTAGCAAAGAGTACGCAAGAACAAAATATAAACAATAAGCAAAATAAGTGCAAAACACGAACATTACACGCCTAGACAAATAGGCAACGTTCGGGCGTGCTAAAATTGTGCTAAAATTTCATACGAAAAATGACTGAAACCATTGCAAATAAAGGTGTTAGGGCGAATAACCTTAACACCTTTTTAACGTGAATTTTCCTGATTTAGTGATAGAATTATATTAGGCAAATTGTAAAATCTCAAGGAAAAAGTCGGATTATCTTAGATTTTTTCCAAACGAAGAAATGCTGGAAATTAGCGACATTTCAAGACGGATTTTATCAAAAACCTTCAGACATAAAGATGAGGAAAAAAAGATGAGATTAGGAATTGACGTTGGTTCAACAACCGTAAAATTGGTTTTACTAGATGACAATGGCAGAATAATTTACAGCAGATACGAACGCCATATGTCTAGTGTATTTAGCAAAGTAAGCGAGCTCCTGGAGAATTTGCTGGCAGAGAAAGGCGATATTGAGATCAAGCCTGTAATCACCGGCTCTGGTGGCCTGTCGCTCGCAGAGAAAATCGGTGCAAAGTTCGAGCAAGAAGTTGTTACATGCTCGCTCGCAGTTCAGAGGCTCATTCCGCAGACAGACGTAGTAATTGAGCTTGGCGGCGAAGACGCGAAGATCACATACTTCGGCAACACCGTGGAGCAGCGTATGAACGGAACATGCGCAGGCGGCACGGGCGCGTTCATCGACCAGATGGCTATACTTCTGAACACAGACGCTGCGGGACTTAACGAAGCAGCGAAGAATTACGATACGATTTATCCAATCGCGGCTCGCTGCGGCGTATTTGCAAAGACAGACATTCAGCCCCTCATCAACGAAGGAGCGCCAATAGAGAACTTGGCCGCATCCATCTTCCAGGCAGTAGTAAATCAGACGATAAGCGGCCTCGCATGCGGACATAAGATCCGCGGAAACGTGGCATTCCTCGGTGGCCCGCTGACATACCTTTCAGAATTAAGAAAAAGATTCGCAGAGACACTCGAGCTCGAGCCGGAAGAGATCATCTTCCCAGAGAACTCGAAGTATTTCGTTGCAATCGGCGCCGCATTCATGGCAGACAAAGAACAGAGCATCCAGCTCAGCGAGCTCCTCGACAGGATCCAGCATACTGATGTAAATGCTGGCCTTTCGACCAAACACGTTGAGGCGCTGTTCGCAAGCGACGCAGAATACGAAGAATTCAAGGAAAGACACGCGAGAGCTAAGGTTCGCCGCAAAGAACTCTCAGAGAGTAGCGGCCCGCTTTTCCTCGGAATAGACGCAGGCTCCACTACGACGAAGTCCGCACTCATCGACCGCGAAGGCAATTTATTATACTCATTCTACAAAAATAACGAAGGCAATCCGCTCGAGTCCACGAGACAGATGCTCACAGACCTTTATTCGAAGATGCCAGAGAACGCATATATCGCAAACACGACGGTAACTGGCTACGGTGAAGGCCTCATCAAGGCTGGCTTCCGTGCAGACTTCGGCATCATCGAGACGATGGCTCACTACAAGGGCGCAGAGGAATTCCTGCCAGGCGTTGACTTTATCCTCGACATCGGCGGACAGGACATGAAGTGCATGAGAATCAAAGACCATGCGATTTACAGCATCATGCTGAACGAAGCATGCTCCTCTGGCTGCGGATCCTTTATCGAAACATACGCAAAGTCGGTTAACATGCCGGTTGAAGAGTTCGCGAAAGTTGGTTTACATTCCAAGAATCCTGTAGACCTCGGCACGAGATGCACGGTATTCATGAACTCCATGGTTAAGCAGGCGCAGAAGGAAGGCGCAAGCATTGGCGACATCGCTGCAGGTCTGTCATACTCAGTAATCAAGAACGCATTATATAAAGTTATCAAACTCAGAAACCCAGACGAAGCAGGCGAGAAAATCGTCGTTCAAGGCGGCACATTCCTCAACGAATCCGTGCTCAGAGCAATTGAGAAAGTTCTCGGCAAGGACGTCGTTCGTCCTGACATAGCAGGAATCATGGGCGCATACGGTTGCGCACTCAACTCGAAGGCGAACTGGTCGGAAGGCTATAGGTCGACGATTCTCAGCGCAGATGAACTCGACACGTTCGGTGCAACGAGCAACAACACGAGATGCCAGGGTTGCGAGAATCGCTGCATGCTCACGGTAACGAAATTCAACGGAAACGAAAAATACATCACAGGAAATCGCTGCGAAAAGGGAAGCGGCAAGAAGACTTCCATCAGCGATCTTCCAGATATTTATGAATACAAGCTGAAGAGACTCTTCGGTTACAAGCCGCTCACAGAGGAAGAAGCAAGCCGCGGAAGCGTTGCAATTCCTCGTGTTTTGAACATGTACGAGAACTATCCGTTCTGGTTCACGTTCTTCACACAGCTCGGCTACAGAGTAGTTCTCTCGCCGATGTCCTCGAAGGAACTCTACGAGAAGGGAATCGACAGCATTTCCTCCGACACGGCTTGCTACCCAGCGAAGCTCGTTCACGGCCACATCAAGACGCTCGTCGAGATGGGCCAGAAGTGGATATTCTACCCATGCATCAACTACGAGCAGGTAGAAGACGAAAAGTCCCAGAACCATTACAATTGCCCAGTTGTAGCGACATATCCAGAGGTAATCGCAAACAACATGAGCGACATATTCCATGAATACGGAGTAGAATTCTCGCATCCGTTCGTTCCATATGATAACGATGACAGACTCATCAGAAGAATGGCAGAGATCCTCGCTCCGAAGGGCGTAACTCGCTCAGAGGTTAAGAAGGCGGTTCGCGCAGCGAGAGCAGAGCAGCACGCATTCAAGGCCGATGTCCGCAAGGCAGGAAAGGAAGCCCTTGACTTCGCTAAGAAAAACGGCAAGAAGGCGATCATCCTCGCAGGCAGACCTTATCACCTCGACACAGAGATCAACCACGGCATAAACAAGATGATCACATCCTTTGATATGGTCGTTCTTTCAGAGGATTCCGTATGTGAACTGAACAGCCTGCCGAGACCAATCAGAGTTCTCGACCAGTGGACATACCACTCGAGACTGTACAAGGCAGCTGATTTTGCTGGAAAGGTAGACGGCGTAGAGCTCGTACAGCTCAACTCATTCGGCTGCGGCGTAGATGCTGTAACGACGGACGAAGTAGAGGAAATCCTTGAGAATTCCAACAAATTATATACAGTGCTGAAGATAGACGAGGGCAACAACCTCGGTGCTATAAGAATCAGAATCCGCTCGCTGAAGGCGGCGATGGAAGAGCGCGACAAGAACAACGTCAAGGCTAAACATTCGGACAAGCCTTACGAGAGAGTTTTCTTTACTAAGAAAATGAAGGAAGAGTACACGCTTCTCGTTCCGCAGATGTCGCCAGTTCACTTCCAGTACCTCGAAGTTGCAATCAGAGAGTGCGGCTACAACGCAGTAATCGTGCCGACGGACGACGACCACGCAGTGGACGAAGGCCTCAAGTACGTTAACAACGACGCATGCTACCCGACGCTCGTAACGCTCGGCAAGATGATCAGCGCACTGAAGTCAGGCAATTACGACCTGAACAGGACGGCGCTCCTCATGTCGCAGACGGGCGGCGGCTGCAGAGCCAGCAACTACATCGCGCTCCTCAGAAAGGCCCTCAAGGACCTTAACATGGAGCAGGTTCCAGTTGTTTCGTTCAACACAGTCGGCCTCGAGTCCAACCCAGGTTTCAAGATCGACATCAAGATGGGCAAGCGCCTCGTAATGGCTGCTATCTACGGCGACCTTTTCCAGAGACTCATCTATGCGACGAGACCGTACGAGAAGGAGCCTGGTTCAGCAGAAGCTATAATGAAAAAATACGAAGCGCAGATTTTCCAGAACTGCAAGGACGGCAAGCTCAGCACGTTCAAGCGCCTCATCCCACAGATCGTTGAGGAATACGACAATCTGCCGCTGTATGATATCCAGAAGCCGAAGGTAGGTGTGGTTGGAGAGATTTTGGTAAAATACCATCCAGATGCGAACAACCATATCGTTGACATAATCGAAAAAGAAGGCGGCGAGGCAGTCGTTCTGGAGCTCGTAGATTTCTTCATGTACAGCATGTATAACAAGAAATTCAACCTTGAGAAGCTTTCGGGGACGCGCAAGGCGTACATCCTCAACATGCTTGGAATCAAGTTAGTTGAATGGTTCCGCAAGCCTTACAGGAAGGCTCTGAGGGAGAGCAAGAGATTCGATGAACCTTCGCATATTCAGCAGACGGCAGAGGAAGCATCGGAGATTGCTGCACTCGGCAACCAGTGCGGCGAGGGCTGGCTCCTCACGGGCGAGATGATTGAGCTCATAAAGGGCGGAGCACCGAACATCGCGTGCTTGCAGCCATTTGCGTGCCTGCCAAATCACGTTACAGGCAAGGGCATGATGAAGGCAATCCGCGAGAGATATCCGAGTGCGAACATCGTTGCTATCGACTACGATCCGGGCGCAAGCAATGTCAACCAGCTCAACCGAATCAAGCTGATGATGGCAACAGCGCACAAGAATTTGCAAAAGGATGAAACAAACCTCTTGAAAGTATCGGACAACAGTGATATAATGTCTGAGTTACAATACAAATACACAGAGGTTAGGAGGTGTCTCCATGGGAAGACACGGTACGATAGCGGGCAGGAAGGCCGCACAGGACTCCAAGCGAGCAGCAATGTTCACTAAGTATGCTAGAGCAATCACAGTAGCAGCTAAGGACGGCGGAGATCCAGAGTACAATGCAACATTAAGACTGGCAATTGAGAAGGCAAAGGCTATCTCGATGCCTAATGATAACATCAACAGAGCTATCAAGAAGGGAACTGGCGAACTCGCTGGCGAAACTTACGAAGAACTTAGCTTTGAGGGCTATGGCGTTGGCGGAGTTGCAGTCATCGTTGAGGCTCTTACAGACAACACAAACAGAACAACTTCAGCAGTTCGTTCTACATTCGACAAATACGGTGGAAACCTCGGAACTCCAGGTTGCGTATCGTATATGTTCTCCAGAAAGGGCATCATTCTCATCGAGAAGACAGACGCTGTAGATGAAGATGCTTTGATGGAAACTGCATTAGAAGCAGGCGCAGATGACATGGTCGTTAACGAAGACAGCTTCGAGATCGTAACTGATCCAGCTGCTTACACTGACGTTCACCACGCAATTTCTGGCGCTGGCTATGAGATCGTTGAATCCGATATCGAGTACGTTCCATCCATGGAAGCTGCTCCTAAGGACGAGCACGACATCAAGAAATTAGCGAAGATGATCGGTCTCCTCGAGGACAACGACGACGTGCAGAAAGTTTACACGAATTGCTCAATCGACCTCGAAGACTACGAGTAGTCGAATAGACAAATAGTCGAATACATGTCGAATTCGGTAAAAACCGAATTCGACTGACTCAATCCTGGGTTATTCGTTGAGGACACATAATTGAACCTACACTTTATGAACGGGATTCCGAGTCCGCATTAGCATTATGTCAGGCCTCCTCAGAGTGGAAGACAGAAGCTGGGCGGCAGGGCACCCACCTATCGAACGATAGGGCGTCAATTATATCCTTAACGGTAATTTGGGATTTTATTTTGCAAAAAATGCGATTATATAATATAATAGTCGTAGAAAAAATCGATGAAATCTCAGCTTACGATTTTGATAGATATTTGAGCTTGTACGAGAGGGAATATTGGAATGGACAAAATTGTTATTATCGACGGAAACAGCCTGGTGAATAGAGCGTATTACGCTATGCAAAAGCCGATGATCACGCGTGAGGGAATCTACACGCAGGGCATCTACGGCTTTATCAGCATGCTTAACAAAATTGAAAAGGACTATGAGCCAGAGTACATCACCGTCGCATTCGACCTGAAGGCGCCGACATTCCGCCATCTCGAATACGATCAATATAAGGCGGGGCGCAAGCCTATGCCGCCAGAACTTGTCATGCAAATTCCGCTACTGAAGGATGTTCTTCATGCAATGAATATCAAGACGCTCGAGCTTGAAGGTTTCGAAGCGGACGATATCATCGGAACGGTTGCGAGAATCGCAGAAGAAGAGGGGCTTGCACCGCTCATCATCACGGGAGACAAGGACGCGCTGCAGCTCGCAACGGACAAGACTCATATCATCATCACGAAAAAGGGCATAAGCAGCTTCGATGAATACGACCATGACAAGATGCTCGAGGTTTACGGGCTGACGCCGACGCAGTTCATCGACCTGAAGGGACTTATGGGCGATGCGTCGGACAATATACCGGGAATTCCAGGCGTCGGCGAGAAGACTGGAATTCAGCTGCTGGAGCAGTTCGGTTCCATCGAGAACATGCTCGAGCATACGGACGAGATTGCGAAAAAAGGCCTGCGTGCGAAGGTAGAGGAGAACGCTCAGCTTGCGGTTATGAGCAAGCGGCTCGCTACGATCAATCGCTTTGTGCCATTCGACATAGAAATTGAGGATTTCAGGTCGGTTGAGCCTGATTTCGAGAAGCTCGCCGCGCTGTACACGAAGCTCGAGCTCAACAGCTTCCTGAAGAAGCTCAAGACAACCGAGGAGGCGAGCGATGCTAAGGCTGAGGCGCCAGAGATTAAGATTGAGTATATCAATTCGGAGGCTGAACTTGGGGGCCTGCCTAGCGGCAGGCAGGCGTTTATCAAGACATTTGGGAACTTCTCACACGTTGAGAAACCTCGGGTTTACGGGATTTTCCTCATGCCTGTGGAATGCAATACCGCATACTATATCGCTTGCGAGAAGACTGGCATGGATGCGGCTGTGAAAGCCTTGAATTCGCTGAATTTGAGCCTTGTCGGACACGATATCAAGGACGATTTATTCGCGCTCATGTCCTACGGATATGAGAATTTCTCAGCGTCATTCGACACGGCGATTGCTGAATATATAATAGATGCTTCGAGGAGCAAGTACGATCTCAAGTCGCTTGGAATCGAGAAGCTTCACGTTGTTCTCCCAGAATTAGAGGAGTTCATCGCTGGAAACGGCGAGCAGATGGACATGTTCGCTGACTTTACTGCGAAGTACGCTGAATATGCGGCGATTTGCGCAGGATTAACATTGAAAATTGCGGAAATCCAGAAGGAGACGATTGAAGCTGAAAATCTCCAGAAGGTTTTCTATGAGATAGAGATGCCACTCATCGAAGTACTTGCTGCAATGGAAGTTGCGGGCATTACGACGAGCAAGGATTTCCTCGACGAGTTCGGAGCAGACCTCAAGGGCAAAATCGCGGCTCTTGAGGAGGAAATCCACTCGCTTGCGGGACATGATTTCAACATTCAGTCGCCTACTCAGCTCGGCGAAGTTCTGTTCGAGGAACTCGGTCTTCCAGCTGGCAAGAAGACGAAGCGCGGCTACAGCACGAGCGCTGAGACGCTCGAAAAAGTCAAGGATAAGCATCCGATTGTGCCAGCTGTGCTTGAATACAGGAATTTAACTAAGCTTAACTCGACATATGTAGAGGGAATGAAACCGCTCGTTGCAATTGACGGGAAAATCAGGGCGCATTTCCAGCAGACCGTAACGACAACGGGCAGAATCAGCTGCACGGAGCCGAACCTGCAGAACATCCCTGTTCGTCAGGAGCTCGGCAGGAACCTTCGGAAGGCGTTTACTGCCTCAGAAGGTCATATCCTCGTCGGTGCGGACTATTCGCAGATTGAGCTCAGGGTGCTCGCGCATCTTTCACAGGATGAGAGCCTGATTGAGGCTTTCAACAATGGCGAGGATATTCACAAGACGACTGCATCTCGCGTGCTCGGAATCCCAAAGGAGAATGTAACTTCTGCGGACAGAAGCCGCGCGAAGGCTGTAAACTTTGGCGTAATCTACGGAATGAGCAGCTTCGGACTTTCCGAGGAACTGCACATCACTCGCAAGGACGCTGATGACTATATCAAGACATATTTCGCGAAACACACGAAGGTCAAGGAATACATGGACGAGCAGGTTAGACTTGCTCGCGAGACTGGCGTTGCAATGACTATGATGGGGCGCAAGCGGACTATCCGAGAGATAAATGCGTCTGCGTACATGGTCCGCCAGCTCGGCGAGAGACTTGCGATGAACACGCCAATTCAAGGTAGTGCTGCCGACATAATCAAGCTCGCTATGATTAAGGTTTACGATGAGCTGAAGGAGAAGCATCCGAATTCGAAGCTCATACTGCAGGTTCACGACGAGCTCATCATAGATGCGGATTTGAGTGAGGCTGAGGAGATCAAGGAGCTTCTCACTCGCAATATGGAGAGCGCTGTGGAGCTTTCGGTGAAGCTGATCGCAGAACTCAATGCGGGAAACACTTGGTATGAGCTAAAGTAGAGAGTGTTTCCCGAGAGTGGAGTGTGAAGAGTGGAGAGTGGAGTTTCCAGGTTTCCAAGTTTCAAAGTTCAAAGTTAGAAGGTTCAGAGTTTAGAGGCTTTATTTTAGGTTCTGAGTTCATAATGTATATAAATTAGGGCAAAGTTGGAGAACAGGTATAGTGAGAGTTATTGGTTTGACTGGTGGTATTGGGAGCGGGAAGTCTACCGCTTCGGAATATTTGGAGCAGAAGGGCTGTTTGATCGTGGATGCGGATGCGATTTCGCGGGGGCTCACGGCAAGCGGCAGTCCTTATCTTGCGACTATTAGAAAAACTTTCGGAGATGAATATTTTTTCGATGATGGGAGCCTCGACAGGCAGAAGCTTGGCCGCCTCGTGTTCGAAAACCCTGAGAAGAAGGCTGAGCTTGAGAGGATAATCACGGATGAAGTCATTAGAATAGTCCTTGAGAAGTTCGATAATCTGCGGGCTGAGGGCTTTGATGGAATAGCCGTGCTCGATGCGCCGCTTTTCTTCGAATGTAATATGCAAAGATATACGGACGAAGCTTGGCTCGTGGCCGCTGAGCCCGATATAGTGATAGAACGCGTGAAATCGCGCGACGGACTCTCGGAAGAGGACATCAGGAGCCGAATCACCAGCCAGATGTCGCTTGCCGAGAAAAAGGCTCTCGCAAGCAGAGTCATTGATAATTCAACAGATTTGCCGCATTTGTACGCGCAACTCGATGAAGCACTTGCTAATATTTAATGTATATAAAAGGAAATAAACATGTCAAAGTTTTCGAATTTTATTAAAAAAAGTTGGATATTTATTCTCATAGCGATCCTGATTTTGGCCGTTGTGCTTTCTTCGGTCGAAATTTACAAGGAGGAAGTGCTGGAAATTGACCCAGACGTCGAATACAAGGAAAAGACGACATTGTATTTCGCTGCGGAGAGGTTCGACACGCTCAATCCGCTCATTTCGCAGAACGAGGACGTGTACTACATTTCCAAGCTTATATACGACGGGCTTTTCGAGTTCGATGAGAACATGAACGCGGCGCCGAAACTCGTGTCCAAGTATGAGGTAAACACTGAGAAGGCTTCGATTTACATCAAGCTGAAGAAGGGCGTTAAGTGGCATAACGGCGGCACCCTGAAGGCTTCTGACGTGAAGTACACCGTAGATGCGATTAAGCAGGCGGGCAGCAAGTCCGTTTACTACGAGAAGGCTTCCAAAATCATGTATGTAAATGTGAAGAACAATAGGGAGCTTACGATTTATTTCAACAACAATTACAACTGTTCGATAGACATGCTCACGTTCCCAATCGTCTGCTCATCCGATTATGGCACGGCGTACCAATTTGCTAGCAAATCGAGTGGCTTCAAGCCGAACGGGACAGGCATGTACATGTATTCGTCGTACAATTATCTCAAGCGTTTGAACCTCAAGCCGAATGAGAACTACTACGATGAGCCAGCGACGAACAAGATCAAAATCAATATTTTGCCGGATTCGTCCTACGCGTCGTCGCTCACTGAGATAAACGACGTAACTTGCTATATCGACAAGACGACGGACAGATACTCTATCGTTAAGGACAAGAACCTCAGCATGTACGACATCACGTCGAGCCAGGTTGAGTTCGTATATTTCAATAAGAATAAAACTTATCTTTCGACGAAGGAAGCGCGCCAGGCGATTGCTTACGGCATCGATTCCGAGAAAATCATCAACAATGCATACGCTTCGGACGCAGTCCTTGCGGATACTTTGTATTACCCGAACTTCCTCGGCGTTGCGGAGACAGGGGAGTACAGCGCGTACAACTATGACAAGGCGGTTGAGCTTCTGGAGGAGGCGAACATCAGGGATACGAACGATGATGGCAAGCTCGAAGACAGCTATGGCAACGAGATTACGCTGAAGCTTGTAGTGAAGAAATCGAATGCGCAGAGGGCTTCTGCGTGCAGAATCATTGCGAAAAACCTGGAAACGCTGGGCTTCGATACGGAGGTTTGCGAGCTGACGACCCAGAAATATAAGGCGGCTGTGGCTTCTGGCGACTATGACCTGTTGCTTGCGGGCTGCGAGATGGAGGCGACGTATGACCTCAGGGAGTTCTTCAATGGAAGGAGCGATTGGGGTTATTACAACGCGAGTCTCTTTTCGAAGGCTAGGGAGCTTGAGCGTTTGTACTCTGAGGAGGATCAGAAGGCGAAGTACAGCGATTTGAAGGAAGCACTGCTGGACGAGATGCCGTATTACACGCTTTGCTACAAGAAGATGGGCCTCGTCGGAATCTCAACATTCACGGCAGAGCAGCTCCCGACATTCGAAAACATCTACAAGAACTGCAATACCTGGTCCTGGAAAGAAATCGTCAAAGACGAATCTGAGGACGCCGGCAGCAAGACAGAATAGAAGCATATCAAAATGCTCCGTGCCACAGAAAGAATATTTGCTCACTTGGTCTTAAAGTGCACTGCGACGAGGACTAAGTGAAGGAAATATCTTTGCTTCGCCATCCACCTTACTGTTCTGAATTCAAAAAAATCGTCATGAGCGCAAAAAAATAATTGTAATATTCGCGACTTTATGCTATAATCAGTTTTGGTCGCACGGAAATGTGTGCTGCGGCCGAATCGAAAAGGTGTGCCGGCGTGATGGAATTGGCAGACGTGCGGGACTCAAAATCCCGTGGTGGCAACACCGTATGGGTTCGACCCCCATCGCCGGCACCATTACCCCAAATATACTATCTCGAGAGGAGAACTTTTTATGGAAACATTAGTTAATCTTTCACCGTTTATATTATTAATCGTACTTATGTACTTCTTGATGATTCGTCCTCAGAAGAAAAAAGATAAGCAGATTAAGGATATGAGAAACAGCCTCACTGTTGGCGACGAGATTATCACTATCGGTGGTATCTGCGGTAAGATCGTTAAGACAAAGGATGAGACGATCGTTATCCAGGTTGGCGCTGACAAGGTTAAATTTGAGATGACAAGATGGGCAGTTTCGTCCGTAGTTAAGGAATCCCCTAAGCGCGGAACTCAGAAGGAAACTGTCGAAGAGGAAGAAGAGCCAAAGAAGGCTATGCCTAAGAAGCTCAGAAAGTCCTCAGATGTAGCTGAAGCAGAAGCTGCAGCACCTGCAGCAGAGGCAGAAGTAGAAGCACCTGCAGAGGCTGAGGCACCAGTTGAAGAAGCAGAGGCTCCAGCAACAGAAGAGTAGGATTCATAGATAAATCCAATAAAAAAGAAAACAATGCCCTCTGGGATATGTACCCCAGGGGGTTTTTGATTGCGCGGGGAGCGGCCGCTGGCACGGGTCTTGCGGCTGAGGGCCAAGTCGGCTGGGCAGCCCTCGCAAGACCCGTGCCAGCGGCCGCCTCAATTTTCCTGGAAAAATGCAAAAAACTCTCGCATAACACTTGTATCCCGCGCCAAAAAGTTGTACAATGTAATGTAAAATAAAATGCCCGAAATAGGGCATTGCATAATGTTTTAATAAATTTTAATTTATGAGAGGTTTTGAAAAATGAGTGTAAAACTGAAAAAAATCTTAGCCGCACTGGTAATCATTGTACTCGTGTTCGGCTGGTATGTCACCTTGTTTGGCATAGGTGACTCATCTAAAGACGATGCCATCACATCGGTCAAGTCAGCCTTGAAATACGGTCTTGACATCAATGGTGGTGTATACGTTGTAATGGAAGCGCAGACGGACGCTACAGGCGACGAGCTCGATGAACTCATGGAGCAGACGAGAGCCGTAATCGACAACCGTGTTAACCAGCTCGGTGTTGCAGAAGCATCCGTAACTATCGAAGGTACGAACCGCATCAGAGTAGAGATGCCAGGCGTTGAAGACGCAGACGAAGCTATCGAGGCTATCGGCCAGACAGCACAGCTGTCCTTCATCCTCGCAGATGGTTCCACAGTTCTGACAGGTTCGAACGTAAAGGACGCGCAGGTTGCAACAGACGGAAGTTACTACAAGATTCTGCTCGAGTTTGACGACGAAGGCACGACGCTGTTCGAAGAGGGTACACGCAAGGCATATAACCAGGAAGTTACTCCAACTATCGACGGCATGAGCGCTAACGAAATCGCAATCGTACTCGACGGTGAAATCGTAGTAAGCCCTACAGTACAGCAGGTAATCAGCGGCGGTAGCTGCGAAATGACAGGTAACTACTCCAAGGAAGAAGCTACAACTACTGCAGCCCTCATCAGAGGCGGCGCACTTCCTGTAGACCTCGTTGAAGTACAGTCATCCGTACAGGCAGCAACAGTAGGCGCAGATGCCCTCGACAAGTCAATCGTTGCAGGTGCAATCGGCCTCGGAATCGTATTCCTTCTGATGCTCGCATTCTACGGCATGCTCGGATTCATTGCAGACATCGCACTTTTGCTCTATGTAATCATGTTCATGTGGTCCATGGTAGCATTCAACGTAGTACTTACATTGCCTGGCATTGCGGCGTTGATACTGTCCATAGGTATGGCGGTAGACGCGAACGTTATCATCTTTGCTAGAATCAAAGAAGAAATCGCAGCAGGCAAGTCCATCAGAGTCGCTGTAGACGCAGGTTTCAAGAACGCGCTCAGCACAGTACTCGATGCACAGATCACAACACTTATCGCTGCAGTTGTACTTTACGAAGTTGGTACGACATCGGTTAAGGGCTTCGCGCTCACATTGATGATCGGTATCATCATCAGTATTTTCACAGCAGTTGTTATAACTCAGCTTTTCATTTCGCTGCTGGCAGAAAGTCCAAAGTTCTGCAAGAACAAATACTTCGGATGCAACGAGGACGGTTCGCCTAAGCAAATACTTAACAAGACTTTCTCATTTATTAAACATAGAAAGGTATTCTACATCATCAGCTGCACAATCATCGGCGTTGGTATGCTTTGGTCAGTCATTTTCGGCATGAACTATGGTATCGACTTCACTGGTGGTACGACATTCCAGATTGAATTTGGTCAGGAAATGGATATCGACGAAGTAGAAGACACGCTCGCAGACTACGAACTTGATCCACAGATCATCTACGCAGGCGAGAACAATACTCAGCTCATCATCAAGACGATCAAATCACTTGAGAATGCTGACAGAAACGAAATCATCGCTACATTAGAAGACGCTTACGGAATCACGGACGACGACATCCTCGCATCAGAGCAGTTCGGTCCATCCGTTGGTAACGAACTGAAGGTAAACGCACTCAAGGCTGTAATCATCGCATCCCTTGGCATGCTGATTTACATCATCTTCAGATTCAAATCCTGGAAATACGGACTTTCCGCAGTTACTGGCGTAGTACATGACGTACTCGTTGTAATCGCGTTCTACGCAATCTTCGGATACACAGTAAACAACCCGTTCATTGCAGCAATCCTCACACTCGTAGGTTACTCGATAAACGACACAATCGTAATATTCGACAGAATCAGAGAGAACAAGGCAATTCACCCGAGAAACAGCAACGAGGAGAATATCGACCTGAGTATCAACCAGACGTTGAACAGAACGATTATGACATCACTGACAACGCTCGTTGTAATGATACCGCTTTGCATCATGGTTTCGTCATCCATCAGAGAGTTCATCATTCCACTTATGGTCGGCGTAATCGTAGGTTGCGCATCCTCAATCTTCGTCTGCAGCCCGCTCTACTATGACCTCTGCAAGAAGGACGAGGGTTCGAAGTACCTGAAGAACAATGCAAAGAAAGCAAAGGCTAAATAAAAAATTTAGCAGCAAAATTCTAAAAAAACAAATTATTAGGAGAAAAGATGTTAACAAAGGCCGAGTTTTTAGAAAAAATATTAAGTATGAATTCTAAATACAACACCGAACTGATTGGAAGAGCGTTCGATACAGCCAAGACTCTGCACGAGGGGCAGCTGCGCAAGAGCGGTGAACCGTATTTTATTCACCCGATAAACGTAGCGCTGATACTCGCAGAGATGGGCATGGACGATGCGACAATCGTCGGTGGGCTTTTGCATGACGTCGTTGAAGACACGGAATATACCAGAGAGCAGCTCGTCGCCGACTTTGGCGAGGAGATTGCTCTTTTGGTAGATGGTGTCACCAAGTTGGGCGCCATCAAATTCGAAAGCAAAGAAGAAATCCAGGCGGAGAACTTCCGCAAGATGTTCCTGGCGATGAGCAAGGACATCCGCGTTCTCATCATCAAGCTTGCCGACAGGCTGCACAACATGAGAACGATGAAATACATGAAACCAGAGAAAATCGTTGAAAAATGCAACGAAACCCTGGAGATTTACGCACCGCTTGCATCGAGACTCGGTATATTCACCATCAAATTCGAACTTGAAGATCTGGCACTGCAATACCTGCATCCAGAGGAATTCGAAGACCTCAAGCAGAAAGTCAGCAAGCGCAAAGAAGAAAGAGAAGAGACCATCAACACCGTAATCGGTGAAATTAAGGAGTCTCTCGATGATATGGACCTGCATTATGATATTTACGGCAGGGCGAAACACTATTACAGCATTTACCGTAAGATGAAGTTCCAGCACAAGCAAATCGACGAAATCTTCGACCTAATCGCTGTAAGAATAATAGTAGATAGCATCAAGGAATGCTACGCAGTGCTTGGAATCGTCCACACTATGTGGAAGCCGATCCCAGGCAGATTCAAGGATTACATTGCAATGCCGAAGCCGAACATGTACCAGTCGCTTCACACGACGGTAATCGGCGATAACGGCGAACCATTCGAAATTCAGATAAGAACATATGAGATGCACAAAGTTGCTGAATATGGTATCGCAGCCCACTGGAAGTACAAGGAAGGCGATACATCCGGCACCGCATCCAATGATGACATAAAATTAGCATGGCTCAGGCAATCGCTTGAGTGGCAGAAAGACATAAACGACCCGAAGGACTTCCTCGAGACGATGAAAATGGACCTGTTCGCAAGTCAGGTATTCGTATTCACGCCGCAAGGGGACGTTATCGAGCTCCCAGCGGGTTCCACACCGCTTGACTTCGCGTTCAAGATTCACTCGGCCATCGGCTGCAAGTGCGTAGGCGCGAAGGTAAACGGCAAAATGGTTACGATTGACTATACGCTTCAGAACGGCGATATCGTTGAAATTGTAACATCCGCCAACTCGTCTGGTCCGAGCGTAGACTGGCTGAAGATCGCCAAGAGCTCCAACGCCAGAAACAAGATTAGAGCTTGGCTAAAGAAAGAAAACAAGTCAGACAATATAGATAAGGGCAAAGACCTGCTCGACAAATACGTTCGCAAGAAGGGCTACGACCCATCGAATGTAATCAAATCCGCATACGTAACGAAGGCCGCAAAGGCTCTCAATTACGCAAACACGGACGAGGCATATGCACAGCTTGCAAACGGCGGAACGCTCGTAAGTAAATTCGCGAACCTGCTTTTCAGCTACTACGCTGAGGAAAAGCCAGCTGAAATCAAGTCAAACGAAGCGGTTATCGACGAGATTAAGGCAGCCGAGGCTCGCAAGGCGAAACTCAATCGCCGCCAGAAGGATAACCCTGGCATCGTAGTCGAAGGCATGGATAACCTGATGGTTAAGCTCGCTAAGTGCTGCAACCCAGTACCTGGCGACGATATCATAGGCTTTATCACGAAGGGCAGAGGGATTTCCGTTCACAGATGCGACTGTTCGAACATCGTGGCGCTTCCTGAGGCTGAGAAGCAGAGATTCATCCACGTTGAGTGGGAGAACCTCAAGGAAGGAAAGTCCTACAACGCAGATATTTGCATCATAGGTAACGACAGAAAGGGCATACTCTCCGATATTTCGAGGGTTTGCGAGGATATGGACATCCACCTTTCCGGAGTAAATGCGAAGAGCGGCAAGGACGGAAGTCTGATGATGACGATTACGCTGTCGATTTCCAGTACGCAGGAGATGCAGAAGGTACTCCGCAGTCTGAGGAACATCAGCGGAGTTACGCAGGTTTACAGAGCCAAATCTTAATTCAAGAGGTAATATATGAGGGCTGTAGTGCAGCGCGTTACGGAAGGTAGCGTTAGCGTTGAAAATAAGATAGTTGGCCAGATTGGAGCTGGCATGGTCATTCTCCTCGGCGTTGAAGATGGCGATACGGAGAAGGACGCGGATTACATAGCAGACAAGGTCGCAGGTTTACGCATTTTCGACGATGAGAACGGCGTTATGAACATCTCAATCACGGATGCAGGCGGCGAGATTCTCTCGATTTCGCAGTTTACGCTTTTGGCGGACGCTCGCAAGGGCAAGAGACCGAGCTATATCAAGGCTGCTCGCCCAGAGGAAGCGAATAAGCTCTACGAGTACTTCAACGAGAAGCTCGAGGATAAGGGCATCCACGTGGAGACAGGGATTTTCCAGACGGATATGCTCGTGAAGATAAACAACGATGGACCAGTTACAATTTTGTTAGACAGCAAGAAATTGTTTTAGGAGTGTGGAGATGAAGATATTTTCATATATTACTGGGCCGATTCAGGTCAATACATATTTAGTTTATGATGAGATCACAATGAAGGGATTCATCGTCGATCCTGGCGATTACTCGCCGAAGCTTAGCAAGATGGCGATGGACCTTGGAATTGACATAGAGTACATAATTCTCACGCACGGTCACGGCGACCATATCGGCGGAGTTGAAAGGTTCAAACGCGACTTTTCGTCCGCTAAGCTCGTGGCGCATGAGAAGGAGAAGGAGATGCTCTCAGACGCAGTTATGAACTGCTCCGCAGAGTTTTTCCCTGGTGGCGTAACGCTTACACCTGACATTTGGGTCAAGGATGGCGATAAGCTTCAGGTCGGCGACATGGAGCTGAAGATCATCCATACACCTGGACATACGCCAGGCGGCATGAGCATATACGTTGATAACACACTGTTCAGCGGCGATACGCTCTTCAGATATTCCGTTGGCAGAACAGACTTCCCAGGCGGCGACCAGAGAGCGCTCATCAATTCGATCAAGGACAGGCTCTTCCACTTGCCAGACGACACGAGGGTGCTTCCGGGACACATGGGAGAGACCACGATTGGAGACGAGAAGAAAGGAAATCCTTTTGTATAATATCATCTTAAGAAACGTCGAGAACAAATACGATTTCGCGGAGCTCATCAAGATTTTCCTTAGGCCAGAGGAGTTCACGCTATACACAGAGGCGGAACTCGCAGAGGTCGAGAAGCAAGCTGAAGCCGTTGAAAATACTGGCTCAGAGCAAATCGTATTTAACGAGAAACTCTCGACAGATAAAAACGAAATCAAGCGAGAGATTTACAATAAATTATTTTCGTTAACTGGCGAGAAACCCGAGTGGGGAATACTCACAGGCGTCAGACCGGTCAAACTCACAGGCGAAATCTTTGATAGAGCCGGCGATAAGAAGAGGGTCGAGGAAATCCTCAGAACCGAGTACTTGCTCGCTGATGAGAAGATAAAGCTCCTCATTGACACATACACATATCAGCAGGAATGCTTCGGCAAACCCGCCAGAAGCTCAGTTGGACTTTACATCGGAATTCCATTTTGCCCGACGAGATGCCTATATTGCTCGTTCACATCCAACCAAGTTGGCGATGCAGAGATAGCAAGGTATCTGGAAGCTTTGAGGACAGAGATCCAGTACGTCGGCAGGCGAATGAGGGAGACAGGGCTCTTTGCTGAGAGCATATACATAGGCGGCGGAACGCCGACGACGCTGACGGCAGAGCAGCTCGATGATTTGCTCACAACGGTCGAGGAGAATATTGACCTAGCTAGCGTCAAGGAGTTCACCGTAGAAGCTGGTCGCCCAGAGACCATCACATACGAGAAGCTGAGGACAATCAAGTCACACAATATTGAAAGAATCAGCATAAACCCGCAGACGATGCACCAGAAGACGCTCGAGATAATCGGAAGGCAGCATAAGCCAGAAGACATAATCGAGGCTTTTGAGAGAGCAAAGGAAGTGGGGATTGGCATAATAAACGCTGATCTTATAACAGGACTGCCGGGTGAGAGCCCAGAAGACTTTGAGGAGACACTTGACAAGGTCATGGTTCTTGACCCAGAGAACATAACAGTCCATACGCTGGCGGTCAAGCGTGCATCTAGGCTTGTCGAGCTTGATAAAGATTTTCATTATAAGCAAGCCCAGACGGTCAAGGATATGCTTGGAATCGCCAAAGAAAAGCTCGCAGAGAACGGCTTTCGCCCGTATTACCTTTATCGGCAGAAGCACATGGCGGGAGCATTCGAAAACACAGGATATTGCAAGGACGGCGCAGCAAGCCTTTACAATGTCCGCATAATGGAAGAAAAACAGACCATAATCGCACTCGGAGCAGGCGGCATCAGCAAGATGTACTACCCAGACGAGAACAGACTCGAGCGAGTGCCAAATGTATCAAATTACGAAATCTATATTTCCCGATTAGAGGAAATGCTGGATAGAAAAGAACAAAAAATTTTTAAGGAGGTAAACTAGCATGTTAACAAATGCCCCAAAGGGAACCAAAGACATTATGATGGATCAGGTGTATAAGTGGCATTACATCGAAAAGAAATGGAAAGAAATTTGTGCAAGATACGGCTTCAAAGAGATAAGGACGCCGATGTTTGAACATACAGAACTTCTTCAGAGAGGCGTAGGTGATACTACAGATATAGTTCAGAAGGAAATGTATACTTTCAACGACCACGGTGGACGTTCAATCACGCTTAAGCCAGAGGGAACATCCCCTGCAGTTCGTGCTTTCATCGAGCACAAGCAATACGCAGAGGTACAGCCAATCAAGCTTTACTACGACATTCCTTGCTTCCGTTACGAGAAGCCGCAATCAGGTCGTCTGAGACAGTTCCACCAGTTCGGTGTTGAGACATTCGGAACTCCGAACATGATCGCAGACGCAGAGATTATCGCAATCGGCTATGATTTCCTGACATCCATGGGAGTAACTGACCTCACACTTGAGATTAACTCCGTTGGCTGCCCACACTGCCGTGCTGAGCACAGAAAAGCGCTCAAGGAATTCCTCAAGCCAAAGTACGACCAGCTTTGCGATACTTGCAAGTCAAGATACGAGAAGAACCCGATGAGAATTCTCGACTGCAAGAGCCCAATCGACCAGGAGCTCGTACAGGGAGCACCTATGATGATCGACTTCCTTTGCGACGAATGTAAGGAAGCATTCGATGACCTTCAGAAGAACCTCAAGGCACTCGAGATTCCATTCGTAATCAATCCAAAGATCGTAAGAGGACTTGACTATTACACAAAGACAGCGTTCGAATTCGTTACAAACAGCCTTGGTGCACAGGGCACAGTTTGCGGCGGAGGCAGATATGATAACCTTGTATCCGAGGTAGGCGGACCTCCAATCCCAGGCGTAGGCTTCGGTCTCGGCAAGGAAAGACTCCTCATGCTCATGGAAGCAAACGGCGTTGAAATTCCAAAGCCAAGAGATTGCGATGTTTTCGTAGCAACTATGGGCGAGAAGGCAAGACTCTACGGACAGAAGCTCCTCTTTGATATGAGAAGAGCAGGTCTGAATGCGCAGATTGACGACCTTCAGAGAAACTTCAAGGGTCAGTTCAAGTATGCAGACAGACTCGGTGCAATCTACACTGTAGTAATCGGTGACAACGAGCTTGAGTCAGGCGTTGCAACGCTCAAGGACATGACAAAGGGCGAGCAGACAGAAGTTAAGTTTGCTGACCTCATCGACGAGCTCAAGAAAAAGCTTGAAGCAGAAGCATAGATAAAAATTTAGGCGAGATCTGGCGGAAACATGAGATTTTCGGTCAGGTCTTGCTTTGATGTTTTGATAAAAAATATTTAAGATAAATTAAGGAAAAAGAAAAATGAGTGAAATTTTTAAGAGAACGCATATGTGCGGCACTTTGAACATCAGCAACGTTGGACAGGACGTAGTCCTCAACGGCTGGGTAGCAAAGAGAAGAAACCTCGGCGGACTTATTTTCGTTGACCTGAGAGACAAGACTGGTATCGTTCAGGTTACATTTGATGATAAGATTCCGCAGGAGCTCTTTGACAAGGCTGACGCACTCAGAAGCGAGTATGTAATCGGAGTCAAGGGTGTAGTAAAGGAAAGAAGCGCAAAGAACGAGAACCTGCCAACAGGCGAAATCGAAGTATTTGCAAACGATCTCGTGCTTTACTCAGAGGCTGACACACCGCCGATTTACATCAAGGACGACGACAACGTAGACGACAACCTGAGACTGAAATATAGATATCTCGACCTCAGAAAGACGAAGATGCAGAGAAACCTCACATTCAGACACAAAGTTTGCAAGTGTGCGCGTGACTACTTCGACGAAAACGGCTTTACAGAGGTTGAAACTCCAATGCTCATCAAGTCAACTCCAGAGGGTGCGCGTGACTACATCGTTCCTTCGAGAGTTTATCCAGGAGAATTCTACGCACTTCCGCAATCACCGCAGCTCTTCAAGCAGCTCCTCATGGTAGGCGGAACTGATAGATATATGCAAATCGTAAAGTGCTTCCGTGACGAGGACCTCAGAGCAGACAGACAGCCTGAGTTCACACAGATTGACCTTGAGATGTCATTCGTTGACCAGGACGATGTAATCGCAATTCAGGAAGGATTCCTTAAGAAGGTATTCCATGACCTCAAGGGCGTAGACATCCAGACTCCGCTTCCAAGAATGACTTGGGACGAGGCTATGGAGCGTTACGGCTCGGATAAGCCAGATACGAGATTCGGATTTGAACTCAAGAAGCTCAATGACGTTGTAGCAGGCTGCGGATTCAAGGTATTTACTGATTGCTTGGCTAACGGCGGAGATGTTAGAGGCATCTGCGTAACAGGTGGCTCAGAGGCATTCAGCCGCAAGGATATCGACAAACTCACTGATATGACAAAGTCCTATGGTGCAAAGGGACTCGTATGGATCAGAGTAAACGA
>CAVGSW010000001.1:45127-52577 GCA_963631945.1 Flexilinea sp.
ACATACAGCCTTTCAAGAGAGAAAAGAAAGTAACAGACGAAGAGCATAGACTTGCAACCGCTCGACTTGCTTTCGCAGATATCGAGCGCGCTAAAGTCTCGAGCTTTGAGATAGACAAGCAATGCGTATCGTACACATTCGACACGTTGACAGCTCTCACGGAGGTGTACCCCGATGCGGAGATTTTCTTTACGACAGGCTCGGACTCTTTTATGACGCTTGACACTTGGTACAAGGGCAAAGAAATGCTAAAGAAATTTTCGTTTATAACAGCCCTCAGACCGAGCGATACCGAAGAAATGCTTGATTCGAAAATCACAGAATTTCAAAGCCTATACGGCACGAACGTAATCAAGCTGAAGTCAAAGATGCTCGACATCTCCTCAACGAAGGTCAGAAACGCCTATGCGGCGGGCGAGGATGTGAGCAAGCTCATACCAGAAAGCGTCGCCGAATATATCAAGGCACACGGGCTTTATGTGTAAAAAATGTGGCAGGTGCTAGATGCAATTAAATATAGAATCTAGCAAAGTCAGTAATATGGAAAATTACAGAGAATTAAAAGAAAAAATTACAAAATACATAGAAGAAAACATGTCGGAAAAGAGGAAGACTCACACCGAAGGAGTGCGAAGCACAGCGATTGAGCTTGCCGAGAAATACGGTGCTGACATAGAAAAGGCTGAACTTTGCTCGCTTTTTCATGATATGTACCGCGGCGTTCCTGAGGAAGACATGAATAACTATGTGAGCGAGCTTGGGCTAGGCGATAGATACCTAAACAACCGCAACCTCGCACACGGCAAAGTTGCAGCAATTGCAATGAAAAGGGATTTTGGTGTGGATGATGAGGATATGCTAAATGCCGTATCGTATCACACGACTGGCAGAGCAGGGATGTCTACACTTGAAAAGGTTATTTATCTGGCGGATGCTATCGAGCCAAATCGTGATTATCCGTCAGTTGATGAGCTCAGAAGGCTCGCAAAGGAAGACCTCGATGAGGCTTGCCTGGCGTGCCTAGAGCATACAATCGAATATGTAAAGCAGCAAGGAGCGTTCCTCGACGAGGACACAC
Source organism: Flexilinea sp. (assembly GCA_963631945.1). Classification (GTDB taxonomy): domain Bacteria; phylum Bacillota; class Clostridia; order Peptostreptococcales; family Anaerovoracaceae; genus CAG-238. The sequence continues at coordinate 46,206 of CAVGSW010000001.1, forward strand.
TTGAGGCGGCAGAATATTTAAGAAAGGGAAGAAAAATGACAAACAGAGATTATGCACTTTTGGCAGCGAAGACTCTATCGAACAAGAAGGCACTGGACATCGTCGTAATCGACATCCAAGAGAAAGCCTCATTTGCGGATTATTTCGTAGTCTGCTCTGGTACATCCGAGAGACAGATTCAGGCATTGACAGATGACATAGAGGAGCTATACGCCAAGGAGGGACTTTTCGTCAAGTCTATAGAGGGCAAACACGACACAGGCTGGATACTTATGGACTTCGGTGACATCATCGTAAACCTGTTCACCAAGGAAATGAGAGAAAAATATAGCATCGAAAAAATCTGGGGAGACTGCACATTCCTAGAAATTGAGGAATAGAGAGGAAACTTAAACAAATGAACGAAAGATATGATTTTACCAAAATCGAGAAAAAGTGGCAAGACTATTGGGAGAAAAATCAGCTTTTCAAGACGGTAGAAGACGAGAGCAAAGAGAAATACTACGTTCTTGAGATGTTCCCATATCCGTCGGGCAAGCTCCACATGGGTCACGTTAGAAACTACTCCATCGGCGACGTAGTAGCTAGATTCAAGAGAATGGACGGCTATAATGTGCTTCATCCAATGGGATTTGACTCATTCGGACTTCCAGCAGAGAACGCTGCAATCAAGCACGGAATTCACCCAAGCAAGTGGACATGGGACAATATCCACGAGATGGAGCAGCAGCTCCGCGAGCTCGGACTCAGCTACGACTGGGATAGAGAAGCTTGCACATGCCACGAGGACTACTATAGATGGATGCAGTGGATTTTTATCCAGTTCTATAAGAAGGGTCTCGCATACAAGAAGGAAAACCCAGTTAACTGGTGCCCAAGCTGCCAGACTGTACTTGCAAACGAGCAGGTAGTAGAAGGCGCATGCGAGCGTTGCAAAACTCCAGTAACGAAGAAGAACCTTTCTCAGTGGTACCTTAAGATTACAGACTACGCTGATAGACTTCTTGAGAACCTTGATAACGGCAAACTTGATGGTTGGCCAAACAAGGTTAGAACTATGCAGAAAAACTGGATTGGCAAGTCCTACGGCTGCGAAGTTGACTTCAAGATGAAAGACAGCGACGAGACTTTGACCGTATTCACAACGAGAGTCGACACTATCTACGGAACGACATTCATGGTACTCGCACCTGAATATCCAACTGTACTTGAGAACGTAAAGGGCACAGAATACGAAAAGCCAGTTCTCGAATACATCGACAAAGTAAAGCACATGAACGAAATCGAGCGTACTTCCACGACGAACGAGAAGACAGGCGTTTTCATCGGCAAGTATGCAATCAACCCGTTCACCCACAAAGAAATGCCTATTTACATCGCAGACTACGTTTTGATGGGCTACGGAACAGGCGCCGTAATGGGCGTACCTGCACATGACCAGAGAGACTTTGACTTTGCGACTAAATTTGGTATAGATATCATCCCTGTAGTTGATCCGCAGGATCCAGAAGTTGACGTAAACAACCTCACAGCAGCTTGCGCAGCATCTGGCATCATGATTAACTCCGGCGAAATCACAGGAATGAACTCAAAGGATGCAATTCCTTACATGATTGACAAGGCAGAGAAGGAAGGCCTCGGTCACAGAAAGGTTAACTACAAGCTCAGAGACTGGCTTATTTCCCGTCAGAGATATTGGGGTTGCCCAATTCCTATGATTAACTGCCCAGATTGCGGATGGGTTCCAGAAAAGGAAGAAAACCTTCCAGTAAAGCTTCCTACAGACGTTGAATTTACTGGCAAGGGCGAATCCCCAATCGCTACATCCAAGACATTCAAAGATTGCACATGCCCACGCTGCGGCAAGAAGGCAACTAGAGAAGTCGACACTATGGATACATTCCTCGACTCCTCATGGTATTTCCTCAGATATTGCGATCCGAAGAACGACCAGATGGCATTTGACCCTAAGAAGGTTAACTACTGGATGAACGTCGACCAGTATATCGGCGGAGTTGAGCACGCAATCCTGCACCTGCTTTACTCGAGATTCTTCCAGATGGCTCTCCACGACCTCGGCCTCGTAGACGCTGAGGAACCTTTCAAGAACCTGCTCACTCAGGGCATGGTAAACAAGGACGGCAAGAAGATGAGTAAGTCCCTCGGAAACGTTGTAAGCCCAGAGGAAATCATCGGCAAGTACGGCGCTGACACGGCTAGACTCTTTATCCTCTTTGCTGCACCACCGGAGAAGGAACTTGACTGGTCCGACGCAGGTGTTGAGGGAAGCTACAGATTCCTGGGCAGAGTATGGAGACTCGTTTACGATTACACAGTTAAGTACATGGCAGAGGCTGAGAAGCTCGCGGGACAGCCAATCGAGATCAAGTCAGATGCTGACAAGTCGCTCAACTACATGCTCAACGCTTCTATCAAGAAGGTCAGCGAGGACGTAGGCGGCAGATTCAACTTCAACACTGCTATAAGCTCAATCATGGAGCTTGTAAACGAAATGTACAAGTACAAGGATGGCAAGGACATCAACATCGGTCTTTATGCAAAGGCTGTAAAGGAACTCATCCTGATTCTTTCACCGTTCGTACCGCATATTTGCGAAGAAATGTGGGAAAACATCGGTCAGAAGGAGTCTATCGTAACGATGTCGTGGCCTGAGTTTGACGCAAACGCCTTGATCAAGGACGAGGTGGAAATTGTCGTGCAGATTAACGGCAAGGTCAAGGACAAGATTAGTGCGCCGAACAACCTCAGCAAGGATGAGTTAGAAAAGGTAGCTATGGAATCCGAGAGAGTCCAGGCTTTATTAGAAGGCAAGACGGTAGCAAAGGTAATTGCAGTACCTAACAAGCTTATTAATATCGTTGCCAAATAAATCGAAAAAGGAACGTGATTTTTGAAATTTGCGAAAAGAGATTCGCAATAAAATAGAACCTTAAAATCTAAATAAGGTTTATGGCTATCTTTTCATAAAAGAAAAATGAACGAAATTGAACGAATTTTAGAAAAGGATGGATTTTATGAGAAGACAGAATTACCATAGAAACGATACCCCGAATCTCAGGGTAATTCCAATTGGCGGACTGAACGAGATCGGAAAAAACATGACAGTCCTGGAATGCAAGAAAGAGATTTTGATTATCGACTGCGGGTTATCGTTTCCAGACAGTGAGATGTACGGAATCGACATCGTTATCCCTGATTTTTCCTATTTGATGGCAAACAAGGATAAGATCGTAGGTATGGTTATAACGCACGGTCACGAGGACCACATCGGTGCAGTGCCATACTTCCTGAAGGATTTCGACATCCCAGTATACGGAACTAGACTTACGCTCGGTCTAATACAGAATAAATTGAATGAGCACGGAATCCACGGAGACCTCAGAACGATAAATGCGGGCGACAAGATCAAGCTCGGATGCTTCGAGGTTGAGACGATTAGAACGACGCACTCGATTGCAGACGCTATAGCCCTTGCAATCACTACACCAGCGGGCGTGGTATTCCACTCAGGAGACTTCAAGATTGACTATACGCCAATCGATGGCGAGCCAATCGACTTCTCCAAGCTTGCTGAGATAGGCAAGAAGGGCGTATTGCTTATGATGTGTGACTCGACGAACGTGACGAGACCGGGATTTACGGCATCGGAGCGAGTAGTCGGGCAGACTATAGAAAAGATTTTCCGAAATGCAAAGGCAAGAATTATCATCGCGACATTCTCATCGAACGTGCACCGCGTGCAGAAGATTATCGAGAACGCAATCAAGTTCGGTCGCAAGGTCGCAATCTCAGGTCGAAGCATGGAAAACGTAGTGGCACTTGCCATTGAGCTTGGGTATCTTGATATCCCGCCTGGAACGCTCGTCGACCTCAAGATGACGAAGAACATTCCAGACGACAAGCTCGTAATCATCACGACAGGTAGCCAGGGCGAGCCGATGTCGGCACTTTCCAGAATCGCATCTGGCGAGCACAAATCGGTCAAGCTCAAGAAAGGAGATACGGTCATCCTTTCCTCGACACCTATTCCAGGAAACGAGAAGACTGTATCTAATGTAGTAAACAAGCTGTTTGAGAAGGGCGCAGAGGTTATTTACTCCGACATCGCAGACATCCACGTATCTGGACACGCCTGCCAGGAGGAACTCAAGCTCATGCACTCGCTCATCAAGCCAAAGTTCTTCATGCCGGTGCACGGTGAGTATAGACATCTCATCGCACACGCAAGGCTCGCAGAAAGCCTCGGTATGAACAAGGATCACATATTTATACTCAACAACGGCGACATTCTCAATGTGAACCGTCGCAGGGCAATCAAGGAGGATTCAACCGTTGAGGCTGATGCAATTCTGGTCGACGGACTTGGCGTTGGCGATGTTGGCAATATCGTGCTCAGAGACAGGAAGCTGCTCTCCGAGTCGGGTCTTATCATCGTCGTAGCCGCTATCGAAAAGGAAAGCCACATGGTTGTTTCCGGACCAGAGGTCATCTCCAGAGGCTTCGTTTATGTAAGAGAAAACGAACAACTCATGGAGGAGGCACGCAAGGTCTGCGAAGCAGCGCTTGACAAGTGCAGCCGCAAGAGAATCAAGGATTGGAACACGATGAAGTCGCAGGTAAGAGACGCACTCAGCTCGTACATCTACGAGACGACAAAGCGTAGTCCGATTATCCTGCCGATTTTCCTTGAAGTTTAATAACGAGTGTAAAAAGTGAAGAGCTGAGAGTGATAGCTCGAAACTTGGAAATTAGAATTTACCTGATTTTGATGGTAGAAGGGGGAAAATATGAACGTTTATGATGCAGCACACAGCCTGTCTCAGGCTGTAAAAGGTTCTGAAGAGTACAAGCAGTTTGCGACTCTGAAAGCAGAAATTGAGAAAAACGAAGAGCTCAAGAAGATGGTCGACGATTTTCAGGCTAAGCAAGTTGAGCTTCAGGCAAAGCAGATGATGGGCGAAAACCCAGGTGAGCAGGCAATGCAGAACATCCAAAACTTGTATGAGGTTATGAGCCGCGACCCGCTTGCAGCCCAGTATCTTCAGGCACAGATTCGTTTTTCGCTCATGATGAAGGACGTTTACGAGATTCTCGGAGAGGTGCTTCAGCTTTAGGCGAAAGGCGCAAGCTATCTATTTGACAAGTAGATGCAGCTTGTATGCAAAAGTACTTGTTAATTCAAAAAAAGTTTGATATAATAGATTAGTTAAAAAACGACAAAAATACAATTCTATATATTTAAAAGATTGGAGAGATAAAAAATGATTTATGCTAGCGATTTTAGAAAAGGCAGAACATTCCAGATTAACGGCGAGCCGCATGTAGTTCTTGACTTCCTGCACGTAAAGCCAGGCAAGGGCGCAGCTTTCGTTAGAACAAAGTACAGAAACATCATCACTGGTGCAACTAGAGAAGAAGCATTCAACCCAGATGACAAGTTCGAAGAAGCTATCATCGAGACAAAGAAGATGCAGTACCTGTATGACATGGACGACCTTTATTACTTCATGGACCCTGAGACTTACGAGCAGATTCCTCTCGGCAAGGAGCAGGTAGAAGAAGCAATCAAGTTCATGAGACCAAACGACGAAGCAACAGTTAAGTTCTTCCAGGGTCAGGCATTCCTCGTAGAAGCACCTAACTTCGTAGACCTCGAGGTTATCGAGACTGAGCCAGGCGTTAAGGGCAACACTGCAACTAACGTAACAAAGGCTGCTACAGTTGAGACTGGTGCAGTTGTTCAGGTTCCTATCTTCATCGAGACAGGTGAAAAGATCCAGATCGACACAAGAACAGGCGAATACCTCGGAAGATCCAAATAAGGAACCTTTAGGGAGAATCGGATTTGAAAAAGAAGATTTTAATAGGAATAGTGCTGGTGCTCATCATAGCGGTGGGCGCTGGCGTGTACTTCCTTTCCATGGGCTCGGCCAAGGATGCGGATGAAGCCGCGGCGGTCAGCATCACAGTTGAGTCGGGCATGGGAGCAAGCCAAATCGCTGATTTGCTCGAGGAGAACGGAATTATCGACAGTGCCTCGGAGTTTCAGCTTTGGTCAAAGATAAAAGGCTACGACAGCCAGTTCAAGGCCGGAACATATTCACTTTCGCCAGCGATGGATTTTGAGGAAATCGCTGATGTTTTGGTAGGCGGAAAGGTGAGCATGGTTTCGTTTACTGTGCCTGAGGGGCTGACGGTCGAGCAGACGATTGACAAGCTTGTCGAACAAGGCATGGGGGATAAGGAAGCGTTCGAGGAAGAAGTCACGTCGAAGAAATGGCTCGAAAAATACGAGTTTATCGATGAGCTTGCATACGATAGATATGCAAACAACCAGACGAACAGCCCATA
>CAVGSW010000002.1:0-33412 GCA_963631945.1 Flexilinea sp.
TTACTAGGATTCTGAGGATGAGTTTGTTTCTTTCTTCTCTGGTTCTTTTTTTCATATTACACCTCAACGAACGGATTAAGATTTACTCTCGACTCGATAACATCCACGCCATACAGCTCCGGCACCCTCCTCAAGATCTCCGACATATTCCGAGCGAAGAGATACTCCGTCCCGAAATGCCCCAGATCCAAGAGGTTCATCCCGAGATCTCTCGCGTGCTGCGCCTCGTGGTACTTGACATCGCCAGTGATATACAGGTCGCAGCCTGCGTTCACAGCCAAGTCGAGATACTCAGCACCAGCACCCGTGCACCAAGCCGCCTTCTCGATGATATCATCCGTACGACCAGCGAACTTGATGAAATCCTTAGGAAGATTCAGTGCGAGCGATGCGTGGTTCACAAGTGCCCCGCAGCTCATCGGTCGCAGCAGGCTTCCCATCCTGCAAATCGAGCTTTCATCGCCTGGAAGCGGTCCAACATCCTCGAATCCGAGGAGCTTGCCGAGGTAATCGTTGTTCCCGCCGATGCACTTGTCAAAAGGCGTATGCGAGGAATAAACGCTGATTCCGCGACGCACGAGCTTGATTATGTGGTTTCCCGTAATATCGTTATTATCAACTTTCTTGATTCCGAAGAACAGGAGCGGATGATGCGTGAGAATGAGCTCAACGCCAGCCCCGATTGCCTCATCGATTACGCTGTCGTTGATCTCCATCGCGACGAGCACCTTGCTAATCTCGCCGCTCGTCGCCCTGACCTGCACGCCTGAATTATCCCAGTCCTCCTGCAGCTCGAGCGGAGCGATTTTCTCTACAACCTTAATAAAATCGTCAAGTCTCATCTCATATCCTCCTCAAAAGATAATCAATATATTCAACTCTGTATTCCTGATGCCGAAGTTTGAGCGGCGTCGTAAGCTTGCCCTTCTTCATGCTCTCGAGTATCTCAGCCTCGAGCCTGCGCTTGCCCTCTAAGTACTCTCCGAGAAGCGGCTCGCCGTAATCGAGCAGCGAATACGGGAACTCGTACTCGATATCGTCGCCGTTCATCTGCCGCGTGATTGCAATCTCCCTCGGCACAGCTGTTATGATTTCGCAAATGTATTTGTTCTCCCTAACGAGAGCCTCGTTCACAATCTTGAAACCGTGGTCAAACAGCCAAAATCTCAGCTTGCCAACATCTTTCCGCGGCTGCAATATTAATTTACCAAACGAGCGTGATTTTTCGATGTCTTTTTCGAGAATTTCTGTCATGAGAATCCCGCCCATGCCAGCGATTACAACCGCGTCAACCTCGCCATTTTCAAGCACCTCTATGCCTGAGCCGAGCCGCAGGTCGAACGCCTCGCCAGGATGGTACATCTCGCAGTCCTCGCGAGCCTTCGCAAGCGAGCCCTCGCTGATATCCGACATGATGACATGCGGGCATGTTCCGCTCTCATATAGGTAAATCGGCAGAAAACCATGGTCGGTTCCAATGTCCGCCATGGTCTGCCCCTTATTAATTTGCTCTGCTATTTTTTCTAATCTAGGACTAAGCCTAATCATTTAAATTTTCTCCTACTCCAGGTAATCCTTCAGCTTCTTGCTCCTACTAGGATGCCTAAGCTTGCGAAGCGCCTTAGCCTCAATCTGTCTGATTCTCTCACGAGTAACATCAAACTCCTTGCCGACTTCCTCCAGCGTTCTAGGGCGCCCATCCTCGAGCCCGAACCTGAGTCTGAGAACCTTCTGCTCCCTCTCCGTCAGCGTCTCGAGAACCTCGACGAGCTGCTCCTTCAGCATAGTGATAGCCGCAGCCGTGTCAGGCGCTGGCACATCATCATCCGGAATGAAGTCACCAAGATGGCTATCTTCTTCCTCACCGATTGGCGTCTCCAGCGAAACTGGCTCCTGCGCAATCTTCTGGATTTCTCTAACCTTCTCTACAGAAAGCCCCATTTCCTCAGCGATTTCCTCCGGGGTCGGCTCACGGCCGTACGTCTGCAGGAGCTGCCGGGAAACTCTGATGAGTTTGTTGATTGTCTCAACCATGTGCACTGGAATTCGAATCGTCCTAGCCTGGTCAGCGATGGAACGCGTGATAGCCTGACGAATCCACCATGTCGCATATGTCGAGAACTTATATCCCTTGCGGTAATCGAACTTGTCGACCGCCTTGATAAGACCGAGGTTGCCTTCCTGAATCAAGTCAAGGAAAAGCATTCCTCTGCCCACATATCTCTTCGCAATACTAACTACGAGTCTGAGGTTCGCCTCGCAAAGCCTCTTCTTAGCCTCTTCATCGCCCTGCTCCATCCTCTGAGCAAGCTCGATTTCCTCCTCAGCCGAAAGAAGCGGAACCTTGCCGATTTCCTTCAGATACATTCTAACAGGGTCATCGACCGCAACGCCCTTCGGCAATGTCGCCTCAAGGTCAATCTCGTTCGCCTCTTCGATGATCGTATCCGGATCTTCCGTCAAATCGTCATCCTCAAGAACAACCTCAAAATCCTCAATCTCCGTCTCCGATACGACCTCAATTCCCTTCGCCATGAGCGTATCGTAGATTTCGTCCATCTGGTTCTTGTCGATATCCGCAGAATCGAGAACGTCTGCGATTGTGGTGTAAGTCAGCTTGTGCGTGCTCTTACCCTTGTCGACGAGCTCCTTGATGAACTCCTGCTTTTTCTCTTCCGAAAGTTCTACTTTCTCATCATCTGCAAAATGCTCTTCGTTTTCCTTCGCGATTTCGCTGTCCAGCTCAGCATCTTCGTTGATGATGTGGTTTTTACTTTCCTTCGTCATTAAATTCTTCCCCCGTAACTCTTTATTTTTGCTTGAACTTCCATGAGTTCCTCAGTTAATTCCTTTATTGAATCCCCGCTGACCTCCTCGTCTGAGAGGGACAGCCTGTCAATGAGCAGCTTCTCCTTCGCAAGCAATCCGTCGAGCTTCCAACTCGCAACGCACTCTGCGAAAACCTTGTCCTCGTTCCCCGCGATGATCACTCCATCAAGCAAAGCCATCAAACGCTGACTTTCATCAGGGTCGAGCCGCTCCATAATCTCAGACTCATCAAAATCTTCCTTCGCGCCATATAATTCGAACATGATACTCATGATCTTGCGGGCCCCGTCGCTTTGCATGATATCTGGAATGCCGAGCATCTCCTCCACAAAAGGCGGATTGATCATCATGCACTTTATCAAAGTCAGCTCAAGCTGCGAAAGCTGCGAACTTGCCGCCTGTTTTTCGTCCGAACTGTCTTCCCTCGCGCGGAAAACTTTTTTTTCGCCTGCATTATTATTACCCAAAATTTCTAATCTTATCGCACCTTCTGCGATTTTTAGGTCTTTTGACAGTTTCTTAATGTAAACATCTGCCTCAACTGGGCTCAGCGTCTTCAGCACCGCAGCCGCCGCCTTGATATAGTCGATCTTCCCCTCTTCAGTCCCTACATCTATATTCTGTTTGAGATTGTCGAGCTTATAATCAATCATCGGCATCGCGTGCTCCGTCAGCTCTAGGAATGCCTCCTTGCCGTGCTGCTTGATGAATTCATCAGGGTCCTTGCCATCCGTCACGTGCAAAACCTTAACCTTGCAATCCTGATTTCCGAGCACATCTATGCCCCTCATCGCAGCCTTACGCCCCGCCTGATCCGCATCGTAGGACAAAATCACGTTCTTCGTATATCGTTTAATTAGCTTGGCCTGATTGTCCGTCAAAGCCGTTCCAAGCGATGCAATTGCGTTGTGCACACCCGCCTGATACAGCGAAATGACGTCCATGTAGCCTTCTACCAAAATCGCCGTGTTCTGTCTTCCAATGTCCTGTTTGCAGATATTCAGCGCATAGAGGTTGTTTTTCTTCTGGAAAATCCTGTTCTCAGGAGAATTCAGGTACTTCGGATCCTCGCCGCCGATTGCGCGTCCACCAAAGCCGATGACCTTGCCAGACGTATTTATAATCGGAAACATGACGCGATTTCTGAATTTGTCGTAATACCTGCCGTTTTTCTCAGATAAAAGCCCCAGTTCCACGAGGATTTTCTCGTCCACACCCTTCGACTTGAAGTAGTCGTGAAGCGTGTTCCACTCAGCGTCCGCAAAGCCGATGCCGAATTTTTTGAGAATCGGGTCCTCTATGCCGCGGTTTTTCATGTAGGTGTAGCCAGGGTTCGCAGCCTCGGTGAACGCCCTGTAGAAAAACCTCGCCGCTTCTTTATTTATCTCGTAATAAATGTCGCGGCTCTTGTCCTCGCTCCCAGAAAACTGAAGTGTGATTCCGTTATCCCGAGCGAGCTTCTCAACCGCTTCTGGAAAATCAAGGTTGTAGTACCTTTGCATGAACTTGATGACATTTCCCGTCTCGCCGCACCCAAAGCACGTGAAAATCTGCTTCTGCTCGGACACGACGAACGAAGGTGTCTTCTCATTGTGGAACGGACAGCATCCCTTGTAATTCGCTCCCGCACGTTTCAGCGGCACGACCTTCGAAATCTCATCGACGATGTTGATGCTTCCCTTGAGTTCCTCTATGCTTTCATTGCTAATAAAACGACCCATCTTTCTCTCCAAAAACCGTTGCTAATGTTTTATACGAGAAAACTGGGCCGTTTCCTTTTTTAATTCATTAAATTTTCGAAAAAATTATGTGGTAAAATTTCCCATCGTTTGCGACTAGGCGCATTACTTCCAGCCTTTCGGTACGAATAAATCCGTGTATGTCGAGAGAGCAAATCTGTCTGTCATGCCTGCTACGTAGTCTTTGACCGCCTCGTTCTTGCCGTCTCTTTCGGCGATTTCCTGCATGTCTTCTGGCAGCTGGTCTATGTTTTTAATAAAATATTCATAGAGGGACGTAATTACAACTTCTACCTTGTTCAGATCCTCCTCACGTTTTACCTTGCTGCTCTTGTAGACGTTGGCGAACATGTAGGCACGGAGCGAATCGAGATGCTCCTTGAACTCTGGGCTCTGGTAGATTGCGTCCTTGCCATCGCTGTTCTTGATTACGTCAACGACCATGTTGTTGATGCGCTCGCGATGAGTTTCCCCGAAGATTGCAATCGCATCCGCTGGCAGGTCGCTCTGCGAGATGACTCCGCTTCGAATCGCATCGTCAATATCGTGGTTAATGTATGCGATTCTGTCGCTGAGTCTGACAATCTGCCCTTCGAGTGTGAACGGCTTGTCCGCGCCCGTGTGGTTCACGATACCGTCCCTTACTTCCATCGTCAGGTTCATGCCGCGGCGCGTTGCAGTCGACTCGATGACGTCGGCCACCCTGAGGCTTTGAACGTTGTGCTTGAAGCCTGTCGGGTGAATCTTGTTCAGCACTTCCTCGCCGTTGTGACCGAATGGCGTGTGGCCGAGGTCGTGGCCGAGTGCGATGGCCTCCGTGAGATCTTCGTTGAGGTTTAGCGACCTTGCGATAGTCCTTGCAATCTGCGAGACCTCGAGCGTATGCGTCAGTCTCGTGCGGAAATGGTCGCCCTCAGGCGCGAGGAAAACCTGCGTCTTATGCATGAGCCTTCTGAAGGACTTTGAATGGATAATTCTATCCCTGTCCCTCTGGAAACAAGTTCTGATATCGCACTCCTCTTCAGGGTAGACCCTACCCTTCGACTCGCCGCTCTTAGCCGCATTCCCCGCCAAAATCTGAAATTCTCTCTCTTCTAATTCTTTCCTCATCAACATATCTCTATCCTCACTCAACTCTTAACTCTTGAAATGAACTCCACTCTCCACTCTCCACACTTCACTCTTAATTTATGCCTGTGTGTCCGAATCCGCCTTCGCCTCGCTCCGTTTCGTCGATTTCGCTGGCGAGCTGAAACTCCGCTCTCTCGCACCGCGCGAAAACCGCCTGCGCGATTCTGTCTCCATTATTTATAGTATACGGTTCCTGTCCCCAGTTGATCATCGGAATGTTCCACTCGCCGCGATAGTCGCTGTCCACGGTTCCGATGCCGTTCACGAGCCCGATTCCGTGCTTGATTGCAAGCCCTGAGCGAGCTCTGATCTGCGCCTCGAATCCAGGTGGAATCTCCACAAAGAGCCCAGTCGGAACGAGCCGCCTCTCGCCTGGCATGAGCGTAATCGGCTCATCGAGATAAGCTCTCAGGTCCGCCCCAGCCGAGCCTTCCGTCGCATATGTCGGAAGCTCGCCAGATTTGCTTACTATTTTAATTACGAGCTTTTCGCCCTTATCTTTAGTACTCATTTTCGCACCTATTTCCACAGTTTACTGAAATCGAAGTCCTTATTCGTAACCGCAACCCCGCTATAAAGCTCTGGCTCGCATATCATCTGCTTAACCTCGTCGATATCCGCAAGGCTGACATTGTTAATTCCCGTGAGGATTTCCTCATCCGTGCAAGCCTTATCGAGAAGCACGACATTCTTGCCGTTAGCAAACATCCTGCTTGCAACGTTCTCTTGGCTGAACACGAAGCTCGACTTGAGCTGTTCCTTAGACATCGCGAGCTCGTCCTCTGTCACGCCTTTCGCCTTCAGGATCTCAAGTTCTTCAGCGATTCCAGCGAGCGCATCTTTAATCTTGTCGTGGCCAACGCCTGCGTAAATCAGGTAATATCCGTCCGTTGAGAACGAGCTGAACAGCGAGTAAACGCTGTACGCAAGTCCTTTTTCCTCTCTGATATTCTGGAAGAGTCGCGAGCTCATGCTGCCGCCCATGATGTTGTTCAGCACTTGGAATGCGTAAACTCTATCGTCATCAATCGGCACAGTTCTCGCCGCGAGACAAATATGCGACTGCTGAATGTCCTTCGTGATGACTTTGAATGTTCTATCGCACTTCGCTGCGCCGTATACCGTCTGCTCCTTCGCATGCGCTAGCTTTTCGAACTTGTCCTCGAGGAATGCGCAGAACTCGTCTTCATCGAAGTTTCCCGCAACGGATACGACGATTGCGTCTCTCGAATACTGCGCGTTCTTATATTCAACTAAAACGCTTCTGTCTATGCCGTGAAGGCTCTCTGGCGTTCCGATTATGCTCTTTCCGAGCGGTGTGTCGCGGAAAATGAGCTCTGTAACCGTGTCGTGCGCAAGGTCGTCTGGCTGATCCTCTATCATCTTGATTTCCTCGCAGATTACCTCGCGTTCCTTCGTCATCTCTTCCGTGTCAAATACGGCATTCGAGAGCATGTCTAGCACGACTTCCGCGCCCTTGTGCAGGTTCTCGCCGATTGTCTTCACGTAGTAGCATGTCGCTTCCTTGCCTGTGAATGCGTTGATCTGGCCACCGATTTTGTCGATATCCTCGGCAATCTGTCTTGCGTTTCTGCTCTCCGTGCCCTTGAACATCATGTGCTCGATGAAGTGCGAAACGCCCGAATTCTTCTCGTTTTCGTTCACCGCGCCTGCTCTAACCCATACGCCGAACGATGCTGACTGCACGTAATCTATCTTCTCCATAACGACGCGAACGCCGCAGTTTAACTTTCTGATCTCTATTTTGCTCATTTTCTCTTAGTTTCTGCCCTTTCTCTTATATATTCTCGCGCATCACTGAATTCGACATCAGGGTGCGCGCTTCTTTACCTATTTATTTCTTGTCATCCTTCTCGTCTTCGCTCTTCTCTTTCTTTGCCTTGACGAGTCCGACTATGAGAACGATTGCAACCACACCGAGTGCGATGTTCTCGCCGACCTTGCCGAATGAGGCGCTAACCGCATCCGTCGCCCACATGATGAGCGCGAAGCCGAACATTATTGAAATCGTTATCGCCAGAGTCATTTTGTTCATATTTTCTCTTGCCCTTTCGAAATAAAATAACGCATATATTGTACCACAATTCCCGCCAAAATCATATACCAAGAAAAAGAAAAACTGCGGACTTCTGATTTTGTCAGGGAGCCTGCAGCCTTTCCTTATGAGATGAGAATTTTATTTAATTATACTCTAAGCTTCTATTTATATTCTCTTACGAGCTGACCGCCATAGTGAAGTGCGTTCAAATTGCTTTCTTCCGTGCCCTTCGGAACGTGGTTGAGAACCGCCGCCTCTACGCTTTTGTTAGTCGCAACGTGCATGATTTCGTTTACTACGCCTACCGAAATGATGTTTGCGGACATGTGGTTCTTGATTACCTCTACTGCGCCCTCGAGGATTGGGAGCTTGTAAACCTTGTGAGCCTTGGCTACTTCCTCTGGAACCTCGATTGCTGAGTCAACAACGACTACTGCGTCGTCCTTGAGGCATCCGATGTATTTGTCGAGCGAAACCTGCGTGAGTGAAAGAAGCAGATCTGGCTTCAGAACCTTGGTATAAGTGATTTTTTCGTCGGAAATGATCGTCTCTGCCTTGGAGGAGCCGCCTCTTGCCTCTGGACCGTAAGCCTGGCACTGCACAACCTGCTTGCCATCCTCGAATGCTGCTTCGGCGAGGATGATTGTCCCCATGATAACACCCTGGCCGCCTGAACCTGTCATTCTGATTTCTGTCTTTGCCATTACTTGTTACCTCCGACTCTTTCGATTATATCTAAATACATATCCGTGTATTCTTCCTTGCTCGTCGTCTCGGAAAGCTTGCCGATTACGAGTCTGCCTTCGAGTTCTTCTGGCTGCATGTCCTTCGCCTTGTTTACGTCGATTGCAACTTCCTTCTGCCATGTGAGCATCTTGACGGAGTCGCCTTTTTTGTTCTTACGGCCGTAATATGTCGGGCAGACGGAAACGCCTTCGATGAGGGAGAAACCGTGATGCTTGATTCCTTGCTCGATGAGCTTGATTGCCTGCGGTGCGTGGTATGCAGTGCATCTGCCAGTGAACGTTGCGCCGGACGCTTCTGCGAGCTTAGGAATATCAAAATTGTAGTCGATATTTCCGTAAGGCGCTGTCGTTCCCTTTTCTCCGTGTGGAGTCGTCGGGGAATACTGGCCGCCAGTCATGCCGTAGATGTTGTTGTTAAATACGATAACCGTCAGGTCGATGTTTCTCCTGCATGCGTGGATGAGGTGGTTTCCGCCGATTGCAGTTGCATCGCCGTCGCCTGTGATTACGATTACCGTGAGCTCAGGGTTTGCGAGCTTAACGCCTGTTGCGAAAGCGATTGCTCTGCCGTGAGTCGTATGAAGCGTGTTGTAGTTCATGTAGCCAGCGGCTCTTGAGGAGCAACCGATGCCGGATACGATTACAACTTTGTCTGGGTCGAGTCCGCAGTTCTCAATTGCTTGAGCTACGTCTCTCATCAAAATTCCATGTCCACAGCCTGGGCACCAAATATGCGGAAGTCTGTTAACACGCAGCGTTTTTTCTACTAATTTGCTTGGCATATCAATATTCCTCCTCTACTTTCTTGAGTACTTCAGCTGGCGTGATGGTCGTGCCGTCAATCTTTCCGAGGAAAGCGACTGGAACTCTGCCCTCTACGACTCTCTGAACTTCGAGAAGCATCTGGCCGTCGTTGTGCTCAGCTACGATGATTTGTCTGAGATGTTTGTTATTTTTGATGACCTTCAGCAGTGCCTCTTCTGGGAATGGCCATACCGTGATTGGTCTGAACATGCCGATCTTAATCGCGTCGAACTTGTGCGATTCTTCGATGGCGCCTTCTACGGCTCTGGCTGTTCCACCAAAGCAGATAATCATGGTCTCGCAGTCTTCGCAGTCCACTTCTTCCCATTTCTGGATACGGTCTCTTCTCATTCTGATCTTGTCGAGAAGTCTTCTCTCTTGGTTATCAGTGATGCCGTTGTCGTTAGTTGGGAAGCCGTCCAGGTCGTGGAAAAGTCCCGTTACGTTGAAGTGGTCGCCCGAGCCGAACGGTGCGTATTCTGGAACGTAGTTGCCTTCCTGAACCGCATATGCAAGCGTGCCGTTGAAGCTACGGTCAACACGTCTGTTGGAAATCGTCAGTTCATCTGCCGGAATCATCTCGCAGCCTTCTCTGAGGTGGCCGATGATTTCGTCCATGAGGAAGATAACCGGAACTCTGAAACGCTCTGCCATGTTGAATGCTCTAACCGTCTCGGAGTAGCATTCCTGTACCGACGATGGGGAAATTACGATTACCGGATGGTCGCCGTGAGTGCCCCACTTGGACTGCATGAGGTCGCCCTGAGATGGGGATGTTGGAAGACCTGTCGATGGGCCTTCTCTCTGTACGTCTACGATAACGATTGGAATTTCGGCGATTGATGCGTAGCCGATGTTCTCCTGCTTAAGGGAGAATCCTGGGCCGGATGTCGCTGTCATAGCTTTAAGACCTGCAACGGAAGCGCCGAGCGCTGCAGCGATACCGCCGATTTCGTCTTCCATCTGAATAAACTTGCCGCCTACCTGCGGAAGTCTAACTGCACTTCTCTCTGCAATTTCTGTCGAAGGAGTGATTGGGTAGCCAGAGTAAAAACGCATTCCTGCTGCGATAGCTCCCTCTACAACGGCTTCGTTTCCTTGTAATAATTGAAATCTCTTAGCCATTATTTCTCCTCCTCATCGATATAAATCGCGTAATCTGGGCAGCGAAGTTCGCACATTCCACAAAATACGCAAGCGTCAGGGTTTACGATTTTGATCTTCTCGTGTTCAAGGCCGAGCACGTTCTTCGGGCAAAATGCAACGCAGATTCCGCAACCCTTACACCATTTTGGATCAATAACCAATTTCTTGTTATTTTCCATTTTTGTTCACCTCGTAAGTATAATTATTAATTAAAATTTCAATTAAATCATAACACTCTATGCCCCATTTTCAAGTGTTTCTACAAAAAAACACTTTTTTTGAACAAAACAATTGAGCCTTCTAACAATGTAGCAAATTAAAGCAATTGCAACGCCTCCGCGGTACGATGAGCTGGCTTGGGGCGCGGCTGCGGAATTGCTCTCTCGGGATGACAGGGGAGCAATTCCGTGGCCGCAAGGCTTCTGGGAGCTTGGTGCCTTGCGGCCGTTGCGGGCGAAGCACGCAACCAGCCGCGCCCCAAGCCCAAGCAACAAAGCACCTGCAACCTGCCTAAAGCAACCAAGCCCAAGCAACAAAAAAGCCCCGCAACCAGCGAGGCAAAACCAATCACAATATATCGATGGTGTCTTTTTAAATGTATTTTCATGCTAAATGACACCACTTTTGATCATTTGGGTGGGAATTTTTTCTATTTGCATCTTAAACAGCCATAATTTCTGTTAATAATGCCCATAAATATTATTGTATTCCGTTGAATATTTGATGCTCTGTAATTTATTGTTATGAAGTGGTGTCATTTCTCGAATTTCTAACCCCCAAAAACCACCACAGCACGTGAAACTCCACCTGCCGGCCCTATCCGTCCGACAGGCGGGCGGCAGGCAGGCTCTTCACTCTCCACTCTTACTTAAGGTGCTTTTTGAGCAGCTGCGCGATTACGATTTTCGTGTTCATCTCGTAAGCCTGGAATGGCTGAGCCTTCGCGCGCCCTTCCGTCCAGTAGCGAGCCTTGTGCCGCTCGAACAGCTCGTCCGCCGAAAGCCCTTCAGCGATGCCGCTCTCGATGAGCTCCTTCTCAACCTGTTGCTCCTGTAAGTACAGGTCGAGGATATCGTACCTGTGCTCAGGCGGGCAAACGCAATAGTGAGGCATTATAATCGAATCATAATCCAGCGACTTAATCTTGTGCGCCGAAGCGATGCAATCGTCCACGCTCTTAAGCGGCGCCGTGTGCATCCTGCCAGGTCCTCTGAGCGTGCCCGTCGACTCGCAGGCAAACAGCACCTTGTCCGGCACGACGAGAAATGCGAGCGAGCAATCCGTGTGCCCCTTGCAATCTATGATGCGAACCGACCTGTTGCCGAGCGAAATTTCATCGCCTTCCTTTACAACCATGTCAACTCTCATGCCATCAACTCTCGTTGGAATTTCGCCATTTCTGTAGGCCTTGCACGCAGCCTCTCCGAGCTTCTTCATCGTATTGAGCGCTGTCTGGCTCTCAAACACGTGCTTCGCCTTCTCGTTACCGCAAACGACTGCATTCGGCCATTTGTCGAGCACGTAAGGAAGCGCTCCGATATGGTCGTAGTGCGTGTGCGACAAGAGTATGTAGTCGAGCGTTCTGCCCTCCTCGGCCAGAACGAGCTCAATATTATATATCAAGTTATCCGAGAAGCAAGCCATTCCCGTGTCATAGAGCGCCGTTTTCTCGCTACCGAGAATGAGGAGCGCCTCACCGCCAGCACCGCCCGTCACGCGGACGATGAACTCTGGAAATTCGAATCTGCTATGCCCCGGAAAGTCCGTAAAGAAATTATCGGCCGCCGGTCTTCTCATTTTTTCCTGTATATTTTCGTACATATTGAAATTGCCTCTTTTCTAAGAATTATGTTTCGCGCGCCAAGTCTGCACGAAGTTTACAACGAGCATCGCGATAATCACAAACCCGAAATACCCTTCCGCACTGAACATGTATGCGACGATGTTCTTGAAACCCAGCAGTCCCAGCAAGAACGCCGCGGCGACCGCAAGAATTATGATTTTGCTCTTCGCAGGTCCCGCAGGAATCTTCGTCGTAAACCCGTAGAAATTGCTCGTCGCCGCGCAGTAAATCGCCGCAAACAGCACAACCGAGTAAATAAGCCCAACAGGCTTTGAAATGAGCTGCGCATAAGCGAGCATCGGCATGTCGTTAATGTCCGCGAAGCTCATGTCGCTCTGCAGTGCGCAGATAATCACAAGTGCAAGCACGCCAACCATCACGCCACCGAGCGACGCGCCAGCCAGCGCATGCTTCTCCGTCTTCGCATGAATCGACGAACTGGAGATAATCGGAATCATCGCCAGCAGATTATACGAGATGTACAGCAGCGCTCCTAGCACCCAGTTCGGCGCCATCGTCGCTGGCTCCACATCCTGATGATAGCCGAGGTCGCCGAAGTCCGTGCATATTATAATGATGCTCGTCGCAACTGCCAGCACGAACAGCACCGGCATCACGTACCTGAACACATGCGAAACCCTCTCGAAGTCCCCGAGCACCGTAATCGTAACGAAAAAGCATATGATTACGCCGCCGAAAACTCTGCTGATTCCATAATTTTGATTGAGAAGCGCCCCGCCTGCCGCCGACATTGTCACCAGAACAGAAAAAAGCATAACCGACATAAAGACGCTTATGCATTTTTGGATCTTTGGGTGCCCAGCGGGCGTTATTATAATTGCAAAATCGTTCGTGTTCTTCTCGCGGGCGATGAACGCCGTCATGAAGCCGAGCACAACGAAGCAAATCGCAACGAAGCACGTTCCGATAAGCCCCTTCGCCCCGAAGAGCCCCATGAACTGCCACAGCTCTCTGCCTGATGCGAACCCAGCGCCCATGATAGCCCCGACGAACATCAAGGCCACGTTGAAGAAATTCAGTCCGACCTTGCCAGAATTTTTTTCTTGCATTTATTTTTCCTCTTCGCCGCTAATCTCGCTCTGAGTCTTGTATGCGAGCTGCTTGATTTCCTCGCGGTTGTTGCTGAGCGTCCCGTTGATTTGCTCGAATGTCTGCTCGAGGTTCGAATACATCTCGCCGAAATAGCGCATGTTCAGCTCGTCCATCTTGCCCTGCATGTCGTAGAGCATTTTGTCGACATAATCGTACGTCCTCATCTTCAGGATTCTAGCCTGCATCTCCGCATCCTGCTTGATTTCCTGAGCGAGTTTGGTCGCTCTCGCCGTGATTTCGCTCTCCTCAACGAGGTAATCCGCCTGCTTGCGAGCCTCGCGAATGATTCTCTCGTACTCGGCCTTTGCCTCAGCCATTATGCGGTCTCTCTCGTCGCGAATCCACTTTGCCTGCTGAACGTCGTCCGGAAGCGATAATCTGATGTCTTTGATGATGTTGTTAACTTCCTCAGCCTCGATCATGACTTTGTTCATCATCGGAACCTTCGTTGCTCCTTCCACAACGTCTTCGAGGTCTTCCAGTAATTCCATAACTCTGATTGTATCTTCCATTATTTCAATCTCCTTTTCATTGCTTCCAGAACATATTGCGGAACGAGGCAAGTGCCGTCGCCGCCCAGTGAGATAACCTGCTTGGCCATCGTCGAGCTGATAAAAGCGTATTCAGGGTCGGACATGAGAAAAACCGTCTCCGTGCCCTCGTTGTAGAGGTGCATGTGAAGCTGCGCCATCTGCTGCTCCAGCGTGAAATCCTCCGTGCTGCGAAGCCCCCTCACGACCACATTAAAGCCGTTTCGGTTCACATAATCCGCCAGCAGACCGTTGCATTCGCCCGCCTTCACGTTCGGAAGATGCGCCGTAACATGCTCAATCATCTCCATGCGCTCCTCAAACGAGAAAAAACTATGCTTCTCGAGGTTCACAACAACCCCGACCACGACTTCATCAAATAAATTCGCCGCCCGCTCGATGATATCGAGATGCCCCAGCGTCAGTGGGTCGAACGAGCCAGCGTACAAAGCTTTCGTTGCCATAAACTGCCTCCCTGCATTCTACCAAAGATTTTACCATAAGCTCGCTTCATAGGCAAGATTTTTCAACAAAATTCATCTAATGCGATAAAATCATCTATCCGTAAATCGTAATTCCTATCTTACCGTATTTCTTGTCGCGAAGTTTCTCGAAGCCGCAGATTTCGTCCGCAAACTCATCCTTCGCCTCGTGCTCAGCCACGATAATGCCTTCCTCCGCCAGAATCCCAAGGTCTCTGATTAGCTCGAAGCACTTCTCGTAAAGCCCCTTGCGGTAAGGCGGATCGAGGAAGAAAACATCGATTTTCTCGCCCCTAGCGGCGATGTGATTCAGCGCGCGCTCAAAGTCGCCGGCAATGACTACGGACCTATCCTCAGCCCTGCACATCGCGATGTTTCTCTTCGTGATATCGATGCTCGTCCTGCTGTTATCCGCGAAGTAGCACTTCTTCGCGCCGCGAGAAATCGCCTCGAGCCCGATGTTTCCCGTTCCGCTGAAGAGGTCCACGCAAACCGCATCGTACACGTTCCCCGCAATCATGCTGAAGAGCGCCTCCTTCACCTTCTCCGTCGTCGGTCTCACATCGTATCCGACAGGCATTTCCAGCCGCCTGCCCTTAAATTCACCTGTTATAATTCGCATAATTCTGCTCCTCTAATTTTCTATATCTATATCGTCGTATTTCGTGTATATCGTTGAATTTCGCGTCTTCCTGCTACAGCCTCAGCCGAATGTTCTCGCCGAACATTTTCTGAACATGTTCCTTGATTCCGACATTCTCGGCACTTGCAAGGTTCGGGTCGCTTTCGATTATCTCCGCAGCAATTACCTTCGTCTGCTCGAGAATCTTCGCGTTCTTCACAAGGTCGCTTATGTTCAGCTCTGGAAGCCCGTGCTGCTTCGTCCCGAAGAGCTCGCCAGGTCCTCTCAGCTTCAGGTCTTCCTCCGCGATGACGAAGCCGTCCGTCGTCTGGCACATGATGTTGTTCCTCTGCACTGCGACCTTGCTATCGCTGTCGGAAACGAGGATGCAGTACGACTGCTCGCTACCTCTGCCGACTCTGCCGCGGAGCTGGTGCAGCTGCGCCAGGCCGAACCGCTCGCTATTCTCAATCACCATAACGCTCGCGTTTGGCACGTCGATTCCTACCTCTATAACTACCGTCGAAACGAGCACATCTATATTGCCCGCCGCGAAGCTTTCCATAACCTCGTCCTTCTCGGCCTGCTTCATCGCACCGTGCACGAAGCCGAACCTAACATCTGTATAGCGGCTTCTGAGCTCATCGTATATTTCCTCAGCTGAGCGGCAATCTATCTTCTCGGACTCCTCGATGAGCGGCGCTACGACATAAGCTTGCCTGCCCGCCTTCACCTGCGTCCGCACGAAATCGTATATCTTGCCGCGAGCATTTTCTTTCCGCGCATATGTCTTGATTGGCTTGCGACCCTTCGGGAGGCTGTCGATTATCGAAATATCCATGTCACCGTACAGCACGACAGCCAGCGTCCGCGGTATCGGCGTCGCCGTCATTACGAGTATGTCAGGGTTCGTGCCCTTTGCTGAGAGAAGCTCGCGCTGGTTCACGCCGAACCTGTGCTGCTCGTCCGTGATGACAAGACCTAGATTAGCAAACTTCACATCGTCTTGGATGAGCGCGTGCGTGCCGACGAGAATGTCTATCTCGCCCGACTCAAGCCTCTCCAGAATCTCTCTCCGCTCCTTGGCGCCCGCCGAGCCAGACAATAGCGCTACATTCAGCCCGAATGGCTCGAAATTGCGTTTTAACCCCGCGAAGTGCTGTTTTGCCAGCAGTTCTGTCGGCGCCATCATCGCTGCCTGAAATCCGCTTCTGCAGGTTTTGTACATCGCAAGCTCAGCGACTGCGGTCTTGCCTGAGCCGACGTCGCCCTGCACGAGCCTGTTCATGCACCTATCGCTCTCCATGTCGGCCTCTATCTCCGCGAAAACCTTTCTCTGACTATCCGTCAGCGTGAATCCTAGCGCTTTCTCGAACTCCGCCACGCTGATTTTCGCTGCGGAAACCGTCGCATTCTCGTTTTTCTTGCTGCCGCTTTTGATATAGAAAAGTCCCGTTTGTAGCGTGAGTAACTCCTCGAAAATCAGGCGATATTTCGCCTCGGAGAAGCTTCGCTCCTGCTCAGGGAAATGTATATTTGAAAGCGCGTGTTTCGGGCTGCAGAGATTGCATTTATCTGTAATCCACTCTGGCAGCCAATCCGTAACCTCGCCCGCAACATCCTCGGCCTTCAGCTCCGCCTGCCAGCCTCGCATCTGCCCTTGGCCTATGCCTTCCGTCAGCGGATAGACTGGAATTAGCCCGCGGATATCGCCTTTGTCGCCCACCGCATGGAACTCCGGATGCACCATCTGCCGCATCCCGCCTCGCAGCGTGATTTTGCCGTACGCCACGATGTCCATGCCGACTTTTATGTAATTCGCCAGATATTTTCCATTAAAAAAAAGAAGCTCCACCATTCCCGTATTATCCTCGATTTTCACCTTGAGGAGCCTCACTCTGCTGCGAGGATTTGCGGAGAAATTCGCGGAAGAAACCTTGCCCGTTATCAGCACGTCCGTGTCCATCGGCGCCTGCATGATCGGCCACACGGTCCTTCTATCCTCGTATCTTCTCGGGAAAAAATATAGCAAATCTTCTATCGTCTCTATATTCAGTTTTTTCAGAGCCTCAGCCCTTTTCTTTCCTACGCCGCTCAGGCAGGAAATGCTATCTTTGAGGTTCATATCTTCTAATTACCTTTATGTCGCGCGGCACGATTCTCTTGAACTTGATGCTCATTATGCCGACGATTTTCAGCGTTATCTTGCCGCCTTTTTCTGGAAAAAGTCCTTTCATCTCATACTCAATATAGTCGAGAATTTCCTTCGATGTCTGCCTTATGCTTTCACCAAAGCGGATAATCGTGTAAATTTCAAGCTCGTAGCGGTCTTCGGTCTCATTGATTTTGATGTTGGATGAAATATCGCCAACGCTCGTCGCAACGCCCTGATTGCCGAGGAGCTTGCCCTTCTCGGATGCGTGGAAAGCCTTGTCCTGGCACGTGGAAAACCCCGCACGGACAATCTGCGCGAAGACGTAGTCATCTAATTTAATTGTTCCGAGATCGTTTTTTCTCTCGAGTGCCATCGACTTTCTCCTTGTAAATTTATTTGCTCGCCAGAGGTACGAGGAAATTGAATGCGCTCGGCACGATTTCCATCTCGACCCTGCCTGCGTCCACGATTTCGCCGTCCGTACAAAGTCTCATCGTGCCTTCGTTCGGCGTGATTGCAACCTTCTCGGCCTGCGTCGCATAGATGATATGCGAAATGTCTGGGAGATCCATGTGCGTTCCCTTCGCGTAATACGGGAACTTCTTCAGGAACTCCATCCTCTTGACGTTATATATGATGTTGATATCGAGCTTGCCGTCCGATGTGCTCGCCAGCGGGGAGCTCTTGACTCCGCCGCCGCAGAAGCAGCCGTTTGCAACCGCTGTCAGGAGCAACGGGCCATCGTGCACCAACTCGCCATCTATTTCTATCTTCAGATTTGCGCCCTTTTTCTTGACGAGAATCGCCATGACTGCCATCAGGTACGCGAACGAACCTGAAAGAAGCGGATATGTCTTCAGCGTCGCAGTCAAATCAACGACATTGCAGTCGAAGCCAATGTTGAACATGTTCGCGCAATAACGGGTCTTCTTCTCGCCCGCAAGCTCGCCAGTGTATCTAATTGCGTCGCATTTCTCGCTAACTGCCTGAAGTTGCGCTCCTATATCGAGAAAGTCGCCCGCCTCT
Organism: Flexilinea sp.; assembly: GCA_963631945.1. GTDB lineage: Bacteria > Bacillota > Clostridia > Peptostreptococcales > Anaerovoracaceae > CAG-238. Next base: position 18,226 of record CAVGSW010000002.1, read on the forward strand.
GGGAAATTCCTGCAGAAGTCGTTGCCCGTGCCAATCGGCAAAAGCCCAACTGCGATATTCTCGTTATCGATTACCCCGTTCAGCACCTCGTTCAGCGTTCCGTCGCCGCCGCACGCATATATCCTCGTCGGAGTCGTAACCTCGCTTGCAATCTGCCTTGCGAGGATCTCCGCGTCACCAACGCCAGCCGTCGTGTAAATCTCAACTGGGATTCCGAGTGTCTCAGCCTCCTGCTTGATATGGTCAGTAAACTTGGCGTTGCCTTTGCCTTGGCCCGCCTTCGGGTTCACGATAAAAATATTCCTTGCATTCGTATGCTCGTCCATGCTATCTCGTATTCCTTAAAACGTGATTTATCGCCGCTCGCAAAACTGCGTAACTAGCAATAAAATTATACTCCATCCGCCCGCAATTTACAATAGCAACCTATGCAAAATTATTAGGCAGCGGGTACCGTGCAATCCACGCGGGCGGATGACATGGTGGTGGTTTTTGACCTCAAAGTTGATGTCAAATGACACCACTCACACTCGAATCGGGTGAAAATCAGGGCTCAAAACAGCCAATGGTGGTTTTTGCCTCTAAGAGCAAGGGCAAATGACACCAGAAATCTCGAAAAATCGCAAAAAGTGGTGTCATATGCTTGAGAGTTTGATAGCAAAAACCACCATCCGCCGTAAAACGTATCCTATACCCGCCTATTTAGAGCGAAGTGGTGTCATTTGCCTGTGAATAGGGTACCAAAAACCACCATCGGACTGGCGAGCGGCGGATGCACGGGTGTTATAGAAAGGAAGCGGCGGGTACCGTGCAATCCACGCGGGCAGTCCTCGTCGCTGAGAGGGCGGCGATATATGTTGGTTCGAGATGCAAGTCCTCGTGAGCGGATGATAGCTGCTCTCAATGTGTGCAGTCCTCATCTCTGGGAACTTCAGCTCACTAAAAATGTATGAACTTGCCGGCGTGCGGGTTGGTGATTTGGCCGGCGGTGAGGGCGCGGTGGCCGGCGATTAGGACGGTTTCGATGCCCTCGGGTGGGCGAAGCTGCGTGAAGTCGGCCTTGTCGATTATGGTCTCGGGGTTGAAGATCGTGATGTCGGCGTCGCAGCCGATCTCGATTCTGCCCTTTTGGTCGAGCTCGAGGCGCTGCGCAGGCTCGAGCGTTATCTTGCGGAGCGCATCGAGCATCGTGAGGGCGCGTTCCTGGCGGACATATTTGCCGAGGAGCCTTGGGAACGTGCCCGCAGCTCTCGGGTGGCCGCTGCCGCCATTTATAATCGCGTCGCTTGCTATCATACCGTTCTTATTTACGATAGCGGTCGTAATCTCGTCCTCGTTCATAACAGCGGCCACTGCAAGCATCTTAGGATAGTTCTTCCGAGCATCCTCGAATATCTCCTTCGTGCAATATACATTCTTATATGGTTCATCCGTGAGCAGAACATCGCTATAGTCCTTGCCCCAGCCTTCGAGCGCGCCATCGGCAAACACTGCCGAGCCGATTTCCGTCGAGAAGGCGTTATATGGATATGTATCGTAGTTCAGGCGCGGGTTCCTCTCCATAGCTGCATTGATGCAGGCAAGAGATTCTCGCATGCTGCCTGTCGCAGAACAACTCGAAATGTGCGAAATCTGGAACTTCTGAGGGATTTCACCAGCGAGCCTTATCATCTCCTCGACCGAGAACAGGTCGTCCTTCTTCGTCTCGCAGCGGAAGTGCGCTGAGATGAGGAGACGTGGATCATCGGTGATTCTGAGCGCATATAGCATCTCGTCGAATGTGATGCCAGGGTCGTATTCGATTCCGAACGAAATCCCGTAGGCGCCTTCTGCGAGCTCGCGGCGCATTATATCTGCAAGCTCGTCCATCTGCTTCTGCGACGCGTGCTCGTAGCGGCCGATTCCGAGCTGCGTGCGGTACTGGTTGTAGCCGGCGAGCATAATATAGTTCACAGGCGAGCCGCCGAGCTCGTGGATGATGCTCTTAAACTCCGCGAGCGGCTGATACATCGTTCCGCAATTGCCGCCCACTGCCGTGGTAACGCCCATTTCGAGCATCATCCGCGACACGCAGAACTTCTTTCCTTCCTTAGCGAAGTTCTCCTCGTGCATGTGGATATCGATAAATCCTGGCGAGACGATTTTTCCAGTCGCATCGATTATCTCTCGGGCTTCTGGACTTTCCTCGCCGATATAGGCGATTTTGCCGCCAGAAATGCCGATGTTTGCCTGCTTCATCCTGCCCTCGCAGAAGTCTGGGTATTCTCCGCCGACAATCAGCGTGTCCAGCATGTCGAGCGTGCTAATTTCTGCATTATTCAATTTGCCGCTTTCGCATTTTCTCTCCTGCATTGCGTTTCTCCTTCACATAACAAAAAAATCCGCTGAGAAAAGCTCTCGCGGATTTTCGTCGCATAAAAAATTAGATGGCACGGTTTACTTTGTTCGATCTGATGCATCTTGTGCATACGTTTGCTCTTCTAACTGTTCCGTTTTCGTCAGCAATTCTTACAGATTGAATGTTAGCGTTCCATTTTCTTCTTGTATGTCTTACGGAATGGGATACGCTGTTTCCAGATACTTGACCTTTTCCGCAGATTTCGCATTTTCTTGACATTTACCGCACCTCCTTTAGTATATTAAGCGTAATTGCATTCTATTTTCGTTGTGTTCGCACTCGAACAAGAGCCATTATATCACAAGCTCCCGCCTGTTTCAAGCAATTTTTTTCATTTCCAGCAAAAAGATTTGAAGAAAATCATTCAAATCCGCTACATGTGCTCTTCAGCGATGCAAACCTCTCCGCTGGCAAGCGATTTCGGTATATCTATTACTCTCTGGTTCGCGCTGCCGCGGAACTTCAGCGTCAAATCCCTTTCGCCGAGCACGAATGGCCCGTCCACCAAAAGGTCTATAAGCGGCAGAAGCTCGCTAAGTGCGGCATTCGTCTTCGCCATCTCGAGCAGGTCCTCGTACAGGTAGCCGGTGAAGGCTACGATGTTCAGGCCTCTCTTCTTCACCTCGCGCGCGATGGTCAGGAAAGCTTCCGGCTGGCACATTGGCTCGCCGCCGCTGAATGTCACGCCGTCGAGCAATGGATTCTCGTCGATAGCGGCGAGGATTTTGGCTATGTCGCAATCGTAGCCGCCTGCGAAGTCGTGCGTCGCTGGGTTGTGGCAGCCTTCGCAGCCGTGCGGGCAGCCTTGGCAGAAGATCGTGAACCTTAGGCCTGGGCCGTCAACGATTGATTCGCGGACTACGCCCGCCAGGCGCAAGGTGCCCAGGTCTGCTGCGGCGGCACCAAGTCCTTCGCAGCCGCCGCCCGCGGCCGCCGCGGTGCTCGCCGAGTCCGCTGACAGCACCGCGGCCTCGGTCGCCTCAGCCGCTTCCGTGGCGACCGAGGCGCCCCTGCCGCAGCCACCCACGCAACCAGGGGCTGCGCCAGGGGCCGCGGCCGCGCCGCTACAGCTGTTCAAATCCCGTGCTAACATCATGCTTTACTCTATCCCTTTCCTCAGCAGCCTTAGCATTGTTCCAGTGATCCATAGTGCCAACGAGGTAACCCGTGATTCTTCTGATTCTCTCGAATCCAATGTCCCCCTCGCCTTCCTTGCGGTGGCACTGCGGACACTCATTGTCGATGATACCAGTGTATCCGCAGATCGGGTCTCTATCAACCGGGTGGTTAATCGAGCCGTATCCGATACCAGATTCCTTCATGCAGCGAACGACTTTCTCGAACGCATCAAGGTTCTTCAGTGGGTCACCGTCGAGCTCGATGTACGAGATGTGACCACCGTTCGTAAGCTCATGGTAAGGAGCCTCGATTCTGATCTTCTCGAACGCATTGATCGGATAGTAAACTGGAATATGGAAGCTGTTAGTATAGTATTCCCTGTCAGTAACGCCAGGAATAATTCCGTATCTTTCCTTGTCGAGTCTAACGAATCTGCCAGAAAGTCCCTCAGCAGGAGTAGCGATGAGCGACCAGTTCAGACCAGTCTTTCTGGACTGCTCGTCCATTCTCTTTCTCATGTAGCCGATGATTTCCAGGCCGAGCGTCTGAGCCTCATTCGACTCGCCGTGGTGAGCGCCGATGAGCGCCTTGAGGCATTCAGCCAGGCCGATGAAACCAACGGTCAAAGTGCCGTGCTTGATAACCTCTTCAATCGTATCATCTGGACCCAATTTGTCGGAATCCAGCCAAATCCCCTGTCCCATCAGGAACGGGAAGTTCTTAACTTTCTTCTGGGACTGAATCTTGAATCTGTCATAGAGCTGGTCGATACAAATGTCGATAACATTATCGAGAAGCTCGAAGAACAGGTCAACGTCCCCCTTAGCTTTGATAGCCAGACGCGGCAGGTTAACCGACGTGAAGCTGAGGTTTCCTCTGCCGTAAACAACCTCGCGGCTCGGATCGTAAACGTTTCCGATAACACGAGTACGGCATCCCATGTAAGCGCATTCCGTGTTCGGATCGCCTTCCTTGTAATACTGAGCGTTGAACGGAGCATCCAAGAATGAGAAGTTCGGGAACAGTCTCTTCGCGGAAACCCTGCAAGCCAGCTTGAACAGGTCGTAGTTCGGATCGCCAGGATTGTAGCTGACGCCTTCCTTTACCTTGAAAATCTGAATCGGGAAGATAGGCGTCTCGCCGTTTCCAAGACCCGCCTCAGTAGCGAGCATTACGCTCTCCATTACGAGTCTGCCCTCTGGAGACGTATCAGTTCCGTAGTTGATGGAGCTGAACGGCACCTGAGCGCCCGCTCTCGAATGCATAGTGTTAAGATTATGGATAAATGCCTCCATCGCCTGGTAGGTTTTGCGTCTAATCTCCTTATCAGCAAACTTGCGCGAGCGATCCTGCATCTTCTTCGCGTCTTCCTCAGGAACGAGCTTCTTCAGTTCCTCGAGCTCGAGCTCAGCGTAGTTGTTGTCCCAAGCCATGCAAGGATAAGCACCAGTCTCCTCCTCGATTTTCGCCTCGAGCGCCTTCATCTTCTCAACGCCATCCTCGATATCCTCAAGGAAGTCGAGCATCTTGCCGAGGTTCGTCGTGTAAAGTCTCTTGTAAGCCTTCTTTACGCCAGGCGCCATGCCGTAGTCGAAGTTCGGCACAGACTGACCGCCGTGCTGGTCGTTCTGGTTCGACTGAATCGCGATACAAGCAAGCGCTGCGTAGCTCTCGATATCGTTCGGCTCTCTCAGATGGCCGTGACCCGTCGAGAAACCACCCTCGAGCAGCTTAACCAGGTCAATCTGGCAGCAAGTCATAGTCAGCGTGTAGAAGTCCATATCGTGGATGTGAATGTCGCCTTCCTCGTGCGCCTTGGTATGCTTCGGGTCGATAACGTACATCTTATAGAACTCCTTCGCACCTTCCGAGCCGTACTTCAGCATCGTGCCCATCGCAGTGTTTCCGTCGATATTCGCATTTTCTCTCTTGATTTCGTTTTCCTTGGCTTCCTTAAATGTCAGATCCTCATAGATCTTCATAAGCTTGGAATTGAGGTTTCTAACCCTCGTACGCTCCGCACGATAAAGGATGTACTCTTTCGCAGTGCGCGCGTGGCCGTTTTCGATGAGGATTTTCTCGACAGCGTCCTGAATCTGCTCGACCGTCGGCGTCTGATTGTGGCAAACCTCCACCAGATAAAGCTCGACCTGCTTAGCCAGGTACATCGACATTTCCTTGTCTCTGCCGCCGAGGACCTGCGCTGCCTTGAAAATAGCGTCCGCTATCTTGTTAACGTCGAAGTCAACTTCTCTTCCGTCTCTTTTGATAATTTTCTTGATGCTGTCCATAAGAAACCCTTCCCTTCTTGTCTATATTGAAAGCCACAATATCTTGTGTGCCTATTAAAAGTTACCACTAAATATCCACCTTGTCAATACGTTTCTACGTTTTTCTCAATAAAAATTTAATTACTTTATTTTTGCGAAATAATGTGTTATACTCTATAAGTTAAAATAACGCAAAAAACGCAAAATAGAGGCGAAATATGAATACAGAAACAAACCAAAAGCAAAACCTATTTCAGAAACTGAAGGCCCTGAGCCGCAAGAAAAAAATCATCCTTGCGTGCGTCGGCATCGCGCTCGTGATAGCGCTGATCGTAGTCGGCATCCTCGTGGAGCGCTCCGCGAGAATCGAAGAACCATCGCTCGATGAAATCGTCGAAGAAAAGCTCGGCGCATACGAAACAGACCTTCTCGACTCGCTCGAGTCCCTGACCACCAGCGACAAGGTAGCCGATTACCTCGTAACCTGGGCAACGAATAAGAATATCAAGGCGACTAAGGATGCGAACAACAACGTCATCTTCTCGCTCAAGTCATCCTCCAAGGAATATAAGGGCTTAGACCCAGTTGTAATCATGTGCGAGTACGATGCAAACAACATGGCAAACTACGTAGAGCCGATTGCAACCGCCCTCACCGTTGCGAAGAACGCCCAGGAGCACCCAGCGTTCAAGGTGATATTCATGCCGAGAAACAACGGCCAGATGCAAGGTGCAGAGACGCTCGCAAGCAAATACCTCGCAGACAACGCGAAGATATTCGTGCTCGGCTCGTCCTCATCTTCCAAGGTAGCAACGACGACCGGCGGCTATAAGCTCATCACCATCACGGACAAGCTGAAGAAGACGAAATCCGAAAACGACAAGGCATATAAGATCAGCATAGAGAACCTCCCAGAATACGAAGCGACATATGCGATGAACCCGATCAAGACACTCGGCAACCTGCTGGCGAACTTCAAGTCCACATCGCTTCTGTTCGAGCTTTCGTCGTTCAAGGGCGGTGACGATGCAGACACGATTCCGACATCGGCATCCGTCACTGTCGTAATCAACTCCGCAGACGAGGAAAAATTCACAGCAAAAATGGATAGAGCAATCGAAAAGTATCTCGACAAGTACGCATTCGACTATCCAGACATCACATACACGTATGAGGAGGTCGACGTACCATCCAAGGTATTCACAAAGAAAGAAACGGAAAACATCGTCAGCCTCATGTACACAGCCATGAACGGCGTATATTACAAGGATGATGATGGGAACACAGTAGCTGTAACGAATATCGGTAAGATTTCAACCAAGAACTCCAAGCTCTCGATTTCGATTAGCGCAATGAGCTCCTCCGCTGAGCTCCTCGACGAAATCAGCGAGGCATATAAGACAATCGCAGGACTGTGCGATGTTAAGAGCAAGACTACCAAGAGTTACGACGTATACGCAGGTGGCGGCAAGACCACTGCGCTCCTCGATGAATTCGAGACGAGCTTCGTGGACTTCACCGGCGATTCCGAGATGATAGTAGAGGAAGCATACGAGAGCACTCCTTGCAGCGTATTCGCTGAGGAAAACGAAGGTCTGTCGATGCTCTACTTCGGAGTAACCGAGAAGACGAAGGAAAAGTTCGCAGGCTCTATAATAACTTTCCTCACAGCCCAAGGAACAACCACAGAAGAATAGATACAGAAATGCCGCGGTTTAAGCCGCGGCACTTTTTTTCTGATTTATTTCGTTGTTCGGCCGTCTACTTCTCGAATACCTCATCCAGCACGGCCGCAATGGATTCAATGCTAACCGGCTTGATGATATGCCCATTCATTCCAGACTCCAGAGCCTTCTTCTTATCCTCTTCGAACGCATTCGCAGTCATCGCAACGATAGGAATGTTAGCCTTATCGTTATCCGGCAGCGTTCTAATCTCACGAGTAGCCGTATAGCCATCCATCTTCGGCATCTGAATATCCATGAGAATGAGATCATATTTACCCGCAGGCGCTTTGTCGATGATAGCAACCGCCTCGTCGCCATCGAATGCGCAGTCGATCGTCATGCCCGTCTCTTCCAAGATAGCAGTAGCAATCTCGCGGTTCAGCTCGTTATCCTCAACGAGAAGCACGTGCTTGTCGCTGTAATCGTATTTCTTCGTCAAGATCTCTATCGCCTCGTCGGCGGAATCAGTAGGTCTTGTCAGCACTTCTCTGAGCTCTGAGAGGAATATCGGCTTGGAAACGAAAGCCGTAACGCCAGCTTCCCTCGCCTCGTACTCGAAATCGCCCCAGTCGTAAGCCGTCAGAACGATGATTGGAACATCGTCGCTTATAACCTTGCGAATTCTGCGGACAGTCTCTATGCCGTTCATATCAGGCATGAGATAGTCTATGATGAAGACCTTGTATTCGTCATTCATTTCCTTCGCATCCTGCGCACGAACGACAGCTTCCCTGCCAGATGCAGTCCAGTCAGGGCGCATCTTGATATCGCGGAGCATCTTGGAGACGCTTCTGCAAGTATCCAGGTCATCGTCTACGACGAGTGCCCTTGCACCGATTAAATCTGGAATTGGCTCAGTCTTAACAGGCTCGCTTGCAAGTTTGAGCGTGAGCGTAACGGTGAACGTCGAGCCCTTGCCTACTTCGCTTTCAACCTCGATTTCGCCGCCCATCATGTTGATGATGTTCTTCGTGATAGCCATGCCCAGGCCAGTGCCCTGGATTCCGCTTGCCGTAGCGGAATATTCACGCGTAAATGTATCGAAGATATGCTCCTGGAATTCCTTAGACATGCCTACGCCGTTATCCTTGACCATGAACTCGAACGTTGTGTGGTCCTTGATATTGCAAGGCTTCTCAGCGAGCCGAACTATAATATCGCCGCCTGGCTGAGTGAACTTAATCGCATTTCCTACTATATTGATAAGCACCTGGTTGAGTCTAAGCCTATCGGTATAGACATCCTCGTGCATTACATCCTGCGTATCGATATACAGATTCTGGTTTTTCGCATTGATGAGGCCCTGAATCATCGTTCTCAGATCGTGTAGCAAATCCGGCATGTGAAGCGGCTTCTCGTCGAGCTTGACATTACCGCTCTCTATGCGGCTCATGTCGAGAATATCGTTAATCAGGCTCAGCAAATGCGTGCTCGAAGTGCTGATTTTCGCCAGATAATCCTGAACCTGCGCCGTGTCATCTATATGCGTCTGAGCTAGCGCCGTAAATCCGATAATCGCATTCATAGGTGTACGAATGTCGTGGCTCATGCTGTTGAGGAACGTCGACTTAGCCTTGTTTGCCTGCTGTGCTGCAGCCAGCGCGTGCGAAAGCTGCTCCTGCTGCTCGATTTCCTTGAGCTTCTCTCTAGTGATATCACGAGCAACGTACAGGACTTCTACTACTCTGCCATCCTCGTCCGTCTTCTTCTTAATAAAACGCGACTCAAACCAGTTGCCAGCAGGATCGCGATACTCCGCCATTACGGTGTTAAGCTCTTCCATACGTTCAGGAAGCGTGTCGAGTTCGAGGAATTCGTCCATGCTCTCGCGGAATTCTGGTGCCATGAACCCATTTACGACATTTTCCTTCACGCGGTCGAAGTTGCCGACTACGCCAGCAATTTTGCCCATGAGCTCTACACTGTTGAGGACTTCATAATCATGCGTATCTATTTCCATTCGAATGATAGTCGAATAAATCGTAGAAAGCGCCTGAATAACCTCAGTCTGCTTCTGGATTTCTGCCTGATGCGCCTCTTCGAGTTCCCTCTTCTTGCGCTCGAGTTCCATGTGCTCATCTATGATATCATCGACGCACTGGAAGCCAGCGATAACGCCGCCTTCGTCGTCGGTCTTCCTTACTGTGAATTGATAATTGTGAACTTCGCCGTCGTCGAGACTGCGATAGTTACACGTGAAAACATTCTGATTTTCGAAAACTTGCTTGAGGTTCTCAATGCTGAGTAAGTTTATAACTCTCTCCTGGTCCTCGCAGTAAACCTTGGTCTTAGCCCAGCCTTCGATTATTGCCTCGAACGGGAAGACCTTACCTCTGAGGTCGGATATGAGTTTAAGTTCATAGTCATTTGCTATTCTAATCGGCTTAGCGGTTCCGTCCTTCAGATTGGCTGTGTAAACGTTCATGTAATTAGCAGTGAGGGCGTTTACAATTGCAAACTGCTTATCCAGCTCCTTCTTGGCATTGTTCTGAATGGACATGAGCTCTTCCGTGTTTCTGAAACCGCATACGAGCATGAGCGGCTCGCCTTCCTTGGAAACTCTGATGTAGAGCACGCTGAAATACTGCGGCTCGCCATCAACGACAGCTCTGTAGTCGAATTCAAGCTTTTTGTTCTCCGGCACAGCGAAGTGCTTCATCAAGTTTTCAACCGAAGTTGCCTTAAGGAGAGCTTCCCTATCCTTCTCATACACTCTACCATGAGCGTATTTCTCAATCATCTCGTAATATGGGATTTCGTCTGGATTGTCATCAATGCCCGGAACCACATATCCTTGTAATTTAATAATGGACGCTTTGTTCTGCTCTGGCTCTACGGTATACACGTTCAAATAGTCTATCGTCAGAGCGTTAATCATGTCGTTGTAAGTCATATTGTGCCTAATCTTTCTGTCCTGCTATCTTGCTGTCTTGCCGTTCCGCCGTCTAGCTTCTAGTTCTTCCAATTTTCTTCTATCAAATTATCTGCGTTTCGCTAATTATTATTGTTTTTCTCAGCCGCCATATCGTCCAGTACCTGGAGGAATACATCGACAATCTTCGGGTCGAACTGAGTTCCCTTGTTCTTCTTCAGCTCTTCCTTGATAGCCTCTGGAGTGAGCTTCGTTCTGTATACACGGTTGCTGTTCATCGCGTCATACGCATCGGCAACGCAGATGATTCTGGCGATGAGCGGAATGTCCTCACCCGCGCAGCCCGTCGGATAGCCCTTGCCATCGTAACGTTCGTGGTGGAAAAGCGCACCGTCGCGAATGTCTTCTATTGATGAGAAGTTCCGCACCATCTCAGCGCCGTGCGTCGTATGAGTTTTGATGATTGCAAACTCTTCGTCTGTGAGGCGCGATGGCTTCTTCAGAATCTCATCTGGAACGTAGCACTTGCCGATATCGTGCAGGAGCGCTACGTAGTAAATCTGCCTGCAGCGGTCTTCGTCGAAGCCGAGCTTCTCAGCGATTCTCTGCGAGTATTCAGCAACGCGGCTCGAATGACCCTTTGTATACGGGTCCTTCGCATCTACGAAGTTTGTGAATACGTCGAGCGATTCCTTGACGATACGGTCGTTCTCTTTTAACTTTTTCTCATAACGAACTGCCGTGATTACCGTGAATATATATGCAAGCATGCAGATAATCCAAACGGCAAATGCGATCTTGATTCCGTTCGCACCTTCGCTGTCGAGATAGCCCTTCTCGAAGTGATAATCAAATGTAAAGTCTGAAAGGTCGTAATCCTCGTTGTACGAATAGAAGATAATGCCCGAAGTTACGCTACTTCCCGCATCCAGCGGCATTTCTTTGTCCGTCGTGCTTGGTCTATATGTGATGGTGCTTCCTGGCGTGAGCGTAATCAAAACATCGCTCGCAGACGTATGATAGTCAAGGCCAAGAACGGATTTATCTAGGTTACGCAGGTTGAGCGTCTGTCTCAAATCGCCGCTATCCAGCTTCTGGTTTATCTCCACCGTGCCGCACCAAGCATTGTTGATGAAGCCTTCCTCCTTTACATTGAATTTCAGCGACCAGTCTTTTATCTTATATCCCGAGGCATTCGTAACAGTCGCCTCGTATATCATGCCTTTGATTGTCTCACCGAGATATTCGTCTGCCTTGTCCCAGATATCGGTGGAATTGCCGCGCAGATTAATGGCTACGCTTACTCCGTTCTCATCTGGCTCCGATGCGACCGTTATCGTGCGGTCCGTGCGGTTAAACACATTGACGTTGTAACAGTGCACTGAAAAGCAAATCACTATAATTAGAAGTCCCACGATGAGGGCCACGCCACCCTGAATGAATCGCCTCTGCACCTTGTTGAAGTTCCTCTTCATAACCTTTCTCCTAAACTCATATATATACATAGGTTTAGATGCCCGCATCCAACCTATTAAAACCTAAACTATATTATAGCACACCACTTGTTAAAAAAATAGCCTTTTTCTATTCGAAGTGCTTAATTATCCGAGTTTTCGCCCCCCCCGAATACGCTTCTGAACGCCTGCATGAGCTCTGCCATGTCGATTGGCTTTGCAACATGCCCGTTCATTCCTGCATCGAAGGCATTTTTCTTATCCTCATCGAACGCATTAGCAGTCATTGCCACGATTGGAATGCCCGCCTTGTCCGCATCCTCGAGCCCGCGAATCTTGCGAGCCGCAGCATATCCGTCGAGCTTCGGCATCTGAATATCCATGAGAATGAGGTCATAGTAACCTGCCTCGTGGCTCACGAGCATATCTATACATTCTATACCATCCGATGCAATCTCAACGACAGCACCGAGGTTCTCTATAATCGCCTTCGCAATCTCAGCATTGAGCTCGTTATCCTCTGCCACGAGAATCCGCTTGTCATCGAGGCTAACTGTAGCATTCGCCTCATCTTCCTCAGCCTCAAGGCTCTCCTGCAGAGCCACCTCTGGATCATCAACTACCTTAAGCTTCATGCTGACAGTGAACGTCGAGCCCTTGCCAGGCTCACTTTCCACCATAATAGTTCCGCCCATGATGTCAACGAGCTTCTTTACAATCGACATGCCGAGTCCTGTGCCCAGGATTCCGCTGTGCGTGGAGTTTTCCTCTCTCGCAAACTCATCGAATATGTGCTTCTGGAACTCCTCCGTCATGCCAATACCCGTATCGGAAATCGTGCAAGAATAATTTGCGAAACCATCTTCTTCGCAGTCAAACTCCTCGAGCTTCAGGCTGATTGAGCCGCCATCAGGCGTATACTTGATTGCATTGGAAAGGATGTTCAGCAAAATCTCTCTAATCTTCTGTGCGTCCGCATATACGTATCTATGCTCGATGTCAATGTCTCTAGTAACGTGAAGATTTTTCTCGCGAACATCGTTCTCAAAGACAGTGTAGTAGTCCTCGCTCATCATGTCGGCGATTTCTTCGTCGAGCGTAGCCCTGCCGCTGTCGATTCTGGCAACCTCCAGCACGTTGTTGATGAGCCCGAGCAGATACTCACCCGAAATCCTTATTTTTCCTATATATTCGCGGAGCTTGTCAGGGTTATCGATATCCTGTAGCATGAGCTCATTAAATCCGAGCACCGCATTCATCGGTGTCCTGATGTCGTGCGACATATTGAATAGGAAAGCACTCTTCGCAGCATTCGCCTTCTCCGCCTGCTCACGAAGCTCATTCTGAATTGCAAGGTTTTTCCTCTGTCTACGTAAATAAAGCAGGAACAGGGTAATCATTATCAAACCGATAATTCCAACACCGATGGCAGTACTAATCAAATGCAACTTGACAAAGTCAAGCAAAGTATGCGACTGGAATGATGTCAGATATTGATACGACCTGTCGTAGCCATACGTCGAGCCAAGTACCTTCAGTCCGCGGTTTACGATCATGAGAAGCTCTTTATTGCCCCTGGCAACTCCGAGACATTTGCCCGTTGAATTGCCGAGCTCGATATACGACAGACTATCGTATTTTGCCTGATTCGTTACGAGCTCCACACGCAAGGCATCCATAATCGTAGCGTCTACCTCGCCATCTAAGACCGCATTCAAACATTCTTCAACTGTTGTATAAGTTACAAGCTCAGCATCCGGATACGCAAGACTGGCATATTCAGTCTGAGAAATGATGCTTTCTCTAATTGCGATTTTCTTGTATTCTCCGCTTGTGTTGCTTGTCTTGTGGAACAGCGCACCTCTGTCGTTGATTACAACAGACGAAGCACTGATGTCTTCTTTCTCGAGCGTCCATGTGTCGTTAGTCACCGGGAAGCCGAGGTCAATTTCTCCCGAGCGAAGGGCGCTCTCTACTTCCTTGTATGAGGCATACTCGATATACTTTATCTTTGGCACCGTGTCAATCTCAAGGACATCAAAAATCCCCTCAACCACATCGGTCATAAGTCCAGTTGCGTTTCCGTCCTCATCCGTCGCACAATATGGCAAATAATCTGGCGTGTATCCTACTTTGATGACTGGATGCTCACTGAGCCATTCTTTTTCTTCGTCGGTGAGAGTCGTGCTCATGAATGCTGTCCCATAGTTGTTATATTGCATATTCTGCAAAACATATGGGTCTACAGAGTTCATGTCGCTTATCGCTTCGTTCAGTTCGTCGAGCAGCTCCGGCTTCTGCTTGCTAACCGCCAGATATGAAGGCTCCGACCCCAAATAAACTACCGCACTGAGCTCCGATTCATCCGATCCGCCGTCAATCGTTCTCGGTTGAAGGTCAATCTTCCCAGCCCAAAAGTCCGCCTCTAGCTCATCAAAACTATCGTAATTTACAATTTCTAAATTGACATCGTTTCGCTCCATCCATTCCTTCGTGAAGTCCGACAGCCTGTTATTCTGCAGCAGTCCAACCTTTTTCCCATCAAAAGAAGAATAGTCGCTCGACTTCATGGTTGTGTCATCCGCACGCTTGAACAAATAGTACTGATCTTCTTCCATTGCATCGGTTGGGAACAGCATGAGATTCTCGCGCTCGTCCGTCTTGGACATGCCCGCCATGAAGTCAATCTCGCCATTGCAAAGCATATCATAAAGCTCCGCCCATTCGCCGTAGACATACTCGTACTCCCACGTCGTGTAATCCGTGAGCTTCCTGATGTAGTCGTAGGCATAGCCGCTCTTCGGCTCATCGTCGCTCATTCCGTCTTGGAACAGGTCGCTTTGAAACCAGCCAACGCGCACAACCTTGGTTGCCAAAGAGTTCGTATTCTCGCTCTCGTTCTTCTCGTCATTCCCCGCAAAAGCCGCTGCCGGCACCATCAGCGCCAATATCAGCACAATGCAAAGAATCGATTTAATTCTTTTCATCCTAATATAAATACTCTCTCGATTTCACTGGACGCTACCTGCTCATATTTTCGCTTGAGCTGATGCACCCTCAATTATAATTGCATACATGAAAATTGTACTCCGATTCAAATCAAAAATCAACATCTTAACAAAAAATTAACGGGGCAAAACGCGAATTTTTTCATAATCAGCAAACGAGCAGAAGCACTGTGTGCCTCTGCTCGCGTTCGCTCTTATTGAATTGTGCTAACGTACTCTCGTAGCATACCAACATTTTTTCAAATTTGTTTTGAATAGGATATTTCCTTCCTTGTCGTATACCACGATTCTAGCCTTGTAGTAGTATCTCGTGCCCTTCTTTGCGTCGGTGTTCGTGTA
>CAVGSW010000003.1:0-23336 GCA_963631945.1 Flexilinea sp.
CCTTTACGTCGCTACCTGCAAGCCTTGCTGCACACTGAGCCGCATAGCACGAATTGACGCAGACGGAATAAAAATCATACTCAATCGCCTCATCGCAGATCTTGTCGATGTCCGCTGGCTTTGCCTCAGGCTTGAGCAGAGTGTGATCGAAATACTTGTTGAATGGTTTATCTAGGGTCATAGTGAACCTCCTGAATTTAAAAATCAAAAATTCATAAAAAACTTTCAAAAATAGTATAGCACAAACACGCAAATTTTAAAAGAAATATTGCCATAATCGCAATTTGAATATATAATATAGTCGAGAGCGAATGCAAAAAATTCTAACGGAAGGGAGCACAAATGGAAGACATACAAGAAATACGGACTAGAAGAATTGTCAGACTCCTTAGCAGACTCAAATGGTTTGGTGTTTTTTTCGGAATTGTCATGTACTATGGGACATACGAATCGTTCGGTGACCTCGTAGCCATGGCGCTAGCATGCCTTGCAACGATGATATTTTACATCATGTCTGACAGGCAGGCAAAGACCATCCTCAGCCAACATGTGAGCAACCATCTGCAGACCGTTCTCTCACCGCTCGGGCAGAAGGAGAGCGTTTTCGAAATCAAGTGTACCCAGAGTGGCATAATCATCAGGGTTTATCTCATCCGCGCACACGAAATGGGACCGCTTTGCACCAAGGCAATCTTGGCTGCAATCTCCCAGAGCTGGTACAAGAGTCAGATTCTGGCGACTCAGATTGTCGACATCCCAAATCTAGATGCAATTGAAGAGATTTCGGAGGAACTTAACGAGGACCTCATCGAGGACCTGAAGAATCGCCGCGACCGTGATCGCAACATGGAGAAATAATCGCGAGCAAGATGAATGAAAAAATCTGGAAGCACGCCAGGCGCCGCATAGAGCGGGGCTTGACAAGATTCCACAAAAATAGAAAGTGAAATTCAATATATAGGAGGAAAAACCAATGGGCATCAAAGTCGCAAAATTCGGCGGCTCATCCGTTGCAGACGGAATTCAGCTTAACAAAACAAAAGAAATTATAGAGGCAGATGCGGACAGAAAATACATCGTCGTTTCCGCACCAGGCAAGCGTTACGATGGTGACAGCAAGATTACAGACATCCTTTATCTTTGCAAGACACACATCGAGCACAACCTGCCGTACGACCAGCTTTTTCAGGTCGTAGCAGACCGCTACATGGCAGTAGAATTTAACCTCGGAGTCAATGCAGGACTTCTCGAACACTTCGAAAAAATCAAGAAAGACCTCGCTGACAATCCGTCGGCAGACTATATTGCATCAAGAGGCGAGTACCTGAACGCAATTCTTGTTGCTGCATTCCTTGGCTACGATTTCGTGGACACAAAGGACCTCATCAAGTTCGATTCAAAGGGCAGACTCAAGATGGACGAGACGGACGCCGCACTCAAAGCAGAGCTCGCAAAGCACGAAAGAGCAGTACTTCCTGGCTTTTACGGCAGCACGCCAGACGGCAAGATCAAGACATTCTCTCGTGGCGGCTCCGACATCACAGGCGCACTCGTAGCTAGAGCAGTTGACGCTGATGTTTACGAAAACTGGACAGACGTTTCGGGCTTCCTTATGGCCGACCCTAGAATCGTCGACAACCCAAAGCAAATCAGAGAAATTTCATATAAAGAGCTCCGCGAGCTTTCGTATATGGGCGCAAGCGTTCTCCACGAGGATGCGATTTTCCCGGCTCGCCAGGCAAATATTCCGATTAACATCAGGAACACGAACATCCCAGAAGACCCAGGCACATTCATCACTGCAGAGGTTTCCGAAAAGTACGAGAATGACCCAAGCCGCATCATCACAGGTATCGCTGGCAACAAGGACTTTACGGTTGTCGCAATTTACAAGAACATGATGAGCAGCGAGCGCGGATTCGTGAGAAAAATCCTTGACATTTTGGATGACTTTGAGATTAACTTTGAGCATATCCCGAGCGGAATCGACACGGTTTCCGTCGTTATGTCAAACGATGCAATCAACGGCAGACTTGACGAAATCATCGAGGAGTTCAAGACGAGACTCAGACCAGACAGCATCGATGTTTTCGAGGACATGGCTCTCATCGCGACAGTTGGTCACGGCATGGCTTACAGACAGGGCGTTTCCGCCAAGTTGTTTGAGGCAATGGCAAAGGCTGGCGTAAACATCAGGATGATCGAGCAGGGTTCAAGCGAGATGAACATCATCGTCGGCGTAGAAAACCGCGATTTTGAGAAGGCAATCAAGGCAATTTACGACGCATTCGTCGAATAAATCGAAATCAAGGCTTGGACGGGCTGATAAATTAGCCGAAAGTCCGAGCACAACATAAAAATATTGATTTGACTGAGAGAGTCAGAGGAAAGGATATAATAATGAAAAAATTAGTAACTATAAGTCGTCAATATGGTAGCGGCGGCAGAATCATCGGCAAGCTCCTCGCAGACAGGCTCGGAGTTCCGTTTTACGACAAAGAGATTATAGATATGGCTGCGGAGCAAAGCGGATTCTCTAGAGAACTCATGGAGGGCACGGAGCTCAAGGCAAAGAGCAGTTTCGCATATAACCTTGCTTCCACGCTTAGTTTCAACGAGGGCGTGAGCGGCAGCCCGCTTTCCGTAAACGAAAAGCTTTTCCTGGCTCAGTTCGATACAATCAAAAAGATAGGCGAGACTGGCGAAGGCGTAATCGTTGGACGTTGCGCTGACTACGTTCTCAGGGATTTGCCAAATGTAACAAATATCTTCATCTATGCAGAATACGAGGATCGTGCAAAGAGAGCAATCGAAAAATACGGCGACGACGCAAAGAAAATCAAGGACATCATTGCAACTTACGACAAGGCACGCCAGAACTACTATAATTACCACACAAGCCAGAAGTGGGGCGAATACAAGAACTACAATTTGGCTTTGAATAGCAGTTATATCACAGAAGAAGAAGCGGCGTACATGATCGCAACCTACGTGGAACATAGGAGGTACAAAGATGAAAACAGGGATGATAACTCCGGAGAAAAGTAAAAAAGAACAAAAGAAGCAGAACAAAAAAGTAATCAAGACGATTGGCAAGACAATGGCTGGATTTTTGGCAGCTGGCGTAACGCTTATCGCTTTGACTGATAAGGTTATGTCTACGGCATGCCAAAACAAAGCAGAAGCAGACAAGGCAGAAGCTGACAAGGCTGAGAGCGCTTGTGATGCCTGCAATGCTGACAGCTGTGAGGGCTGCGAAGCAAAAGAAGAATAAAAGGCTAGCCACGGCGGCTGGCACCTAGGAGGAAAAGAGCAAAATGGCGAATAAAGGAACTTATTACATTACAACACCGATTTATTATCCGAGCTCGAATTTACACATCGGACATACATATTGCACGGTTATGGCGGATGCAATGGCTCGCTTCAAGAGGCTGTGCGGCTACGACGTAAGGTTTTTGACTGGTACAGACGAGCACGGACAGAAGATTCAGACAATCGCTGACGAAAAGGGCGTGACCCCGCAGGCTTATGTCGACGAGGTTGTGGACGGAATCAAGAAGCTTTGGGACAAGATGGAAATCTCAAACGACGACTTCATCAGAACCACAGAACCTAGACATATCAAGCGTGTTCAGGACATCTTCATGAAGATCTACGAGAACGGCGATATCTACAAGGGTGAGTATGAGGGACTTTACTGCACGCCATGCGAGAGCTTCTGGACGGAGAGCCAGCTGGTTAACGGATGCTGCCCAGACTGCGGTCGACCGGTTCAGCCAGCAAAGGAAGAAGCATATTTCTTCAAGCTTTCCAAGTACGCACCGAAGCTGCTCGAGCTGTTCGAGAAGAACCCTGACTTCCTGCAGCCGGATACGCGTAGGAACGAGATGGTTTCCTTCATCAATCAGGGTCTTGACGACCTCTGCATTTCGCGTTCGACATTCGACTGGGGCATTCCGGTTCCAATCGACGAGAAGCACGTAATATATGTATGGCTCGACGCTCTGACTAACTACATCACAGCGCTCGGCTATCCTGATGATCCTGAGCTTTACGAGAAATATTGGCCAGCGGATGTTCATCTGGTTGGCAAGGAAATCGTGCGTTTCCACTCGATTATTTGGCCGGCAATGCTGATGAGTGCGGGTCTTCCGCTTCCGAAGCAGGTTCGCGGACACGGCTGGCTGCTCATGGGCGGCGAGAAGGTTTCCAAGTCGAAGGCGGCTAAGGGACAGGACGTAATCGACCCAGTAATCCTCATCGACAGATACGGAATCGATGCGCTGAAGTATTTCTTATTGCGTGAGTACACGTTCGGACAGGACGGTGTTTTCACGAACGAAGTTATGCTCAAGCGCATGAACTACGACCTGGCAAACGACCTCGGAAACTTAGTTTCCAGAACCGTTTCCATGATCGAGAAATACAACGGCGGCATGGTGCCGAATGCTGCGGCTCACGTGGCTGACGATATCGATGCTGACCTTAAGGCAATTGCAACGGGTGCGGCTGCTAAGGTTGAAGAGCAGATGGACAAGTTTGCTTTCAACATGGCCCTCGAAGAGATTTGGATTGTCGTTCGCCGCGCAAACAAGTACATTGACGAAAAGGCACCTTGGGTGCTTGCAAAGACTGCAGATACAGACATGACGGCGAAGGCGAAGTTAGACACGACGCTTCATAACTTAGCTGAGACGCTCAGAATCATCTCGATTCTCATCTACCCGTTCATGCATACGACTTCCAAGGAAATTCGTAAGCAGCTTGGACTGTGGTATGCGGATGTTGTCTGGGAGGATGCGTTCGAGTTCGATATGATGTATCAGGAGCAGGTTAAGAAGGGCGATGCGATATTCCCTCGCCTTGACATAGACAAAGAATTGGAAGAACTCTACGCTATCAGCGCAGAGCTGAAGAAGGCGAAGGAGCCTGAGAACATTCCGCTCGACCTCAAGCCTGAGATTGAGTACGACGTTTTCGACAAAATCGATTTCCGCGTAGGACTCATCGAAAAGGCTGAGAAGCATCCGAAGGCTGACAAGCTTCTCGTTTTCCAGGTGAAGATGGGGACGGAGCGGCGCCAGATTATCAGTGGCGTGGCACAGAGCTTCAAGCCTGAGGAGATGGTTGGCAAGAAGGTTATCGTTGTAGCGAACCTCAAGCCACGCCAGCTTAGGGGCATGGAATCCAAGGGTATGTTGCTGTTCGCAGATAATGGCGAAAGAGTCGAGATTGTAGGCACAACGGCACCTGACGGAGAGAGCGTACAGTAATGTTATTTGATACGCATACGCATTTGAATAATGACGGATTTACGGATGAGGAGCGGGCTGCGCTCGCTTCTGAGATCGAAGCCTCGGATGTTGACTTGATCATGGATGTTGGCTTCGATGAGCCTTCGAGCATCATGGCAGTCGAGCATGCACGCACGTATCCTTGGTGCTACGCTGTAATCGGGATGCACCCGCACGACAGCAAGCTCATGACAGAGGACATGCTAGAGAAATTCCGTCAAATTGCAAAGAGCGAGCCGAAGGTGAAGGCTATCGGAGAAATCGGGCTCGATTTCCACTACGACCTTTCGCCGAGGGATACGCAGAGATATTGGTTCAGGAGGCAGATTCAGCTGGCGAATGAACTTAGGCTTCCTATTGTAGTGCACTCTAGGGAAGCTGACCAGGAGGTATTTGACATACTGATGGAGGAAGGGGCTTTCAGCGCGGAGCGGAAAGCTTGGTTCGCAGGGCGCCGCCTGCCGACCGCCCCCGTCGAGTATGATGTGCTGGGGGCGGGCGGCTCGGTGCGCGAGCACCGCGCAGTCGCCTACGGCGACTGCGGCGGCGACGCCAGGGTCGACATCCACTGTTTCAGCGGAAGCAGGGAGCTGGCCATCGAATATGTCAAGGCCGGCGCAACCATAGGTGTCGACGGACCTCTCACATACAAGAACAACAAGAAGACAATCAGAGTCGTCGAAGCCATCCCACTTGAATTCTTGATGGCGGAGACGGACGCGCCTTACCTCACACCGGTGCCACACAGGGGCGAGCAGAACAAGAGCCAGTATGTGGAATTCGTAGTTCGCAAAATCGCTGAAATCAAGGGTATCCCGTATGAGCAGGCTGCAGAAATGACTTATCAGAACGGCAAGACATTTTTTGGAATTTGATTTTTGCTATTGTTTTTTTATTGGAATAATTGTATACTGTAAACGGCAAAATTTTTTTTAACGGAAACAACCCGTAACTAAGTACACACTCTCAGAAACGGGCACTATATTCATAAATAGAAAGGAAATTTGAAATGTCCGCAAAGGCAAATTTTACGCAGGCTTTGAAGGAACTCACCGGTTTTGATGAGCCAGTAGAGAAGAAGGAACGGCAAGTTAATACCTTTGACGCGGCTGGTGCGAATGAATCGAGCGCAGCAGAGCCTAAGGCAAGCGACATCTTTGATGAGAAATTC
The DNA here is from genome assembly GCA_963631945.1 of Flexilinea sp. GTDB lineage: Bacteria > Bacillota > Clostridia > Peptostreptococcales > Anaerovoracaceae > CAG-238. The sequence continues at coordinate 6,469 of CAVGSW010000003.1, forward strand.
GAGCTCAGCGATGGCTTCAGATTCGAAGAACCGGAGTATGATGACTCGGAGATTACTGTCGACAGTCAGTCAGGCAGCTACGTTACATCGAGCATGGTTATTCATGGCAAGGTGAAGGCGCAATGCGATGTTTTGATCGAAGGTGTTGTATACGGTGATGTAGTTGCAGAAGGAAATGTCGGAAACAAGAATTTGATTGTTGGCGACATCAAGGCAACGAATGTGGCATTAGATGGCGCGAGAGTCAAAGGCAATATTAATGTAGAAGGCAGAGCGAAGATTGGCGAGAATTCAACGATTGTAGGCAATGTCAATGCTGAGACAATCACGGTTTCCAGCAAGATAAAGGGCGACCTGAAGGCGAGCGACATCGTCGTTCTCGAGCAGGACGCAATCGTTGTGGGCAACATCGTGGCAACTAATTTCCTTTCAAGCTCAGGTGCAAACATCAAGGGATCAATTACAACAGCGGCAAGCATGAATATAGATGACGACATAGAATTTGATTTAGGGGTTGAAGAGTATGGACAATAACGAAATCAGAACGAATATGCAAGACACGATTGCTGAGAATCAAACTGAAGATATGAACGTGTCAGAGAGTGAAGTATTAGAAGGCGCGGAAGCAGTTGAAGCGGCTGAAACTGAGGCGGCTGATGCTGATGAGCAGAAGGCAGAGATTGTCAACGAAGTAGTTGACGAACTTGGTATAATTTCTGAGGGCACGAGAGTCGAAGGTGATATCGAGTCGAAGGGCCATCTTGCAATCGCAGGTACGGTTGACGGCAAGGTCAGCGCCAAAGGCAACGTCATCGTTACAGGTATCGTTCGCGGCAGAATCAAGTGCAGAGACCTCGTTCTCGACGAGTGCAACCTCAACGCTGAGGTCCAGGCGACAGGAAATGTTACGATTAAGTCAGGCACGGTAAACGGCGATATTGCTTGCAATGACTTGAACATCAAAGGCAGGGTAAACGGCAACATCACTGCGACTGGAACTGTAGCACTTGCAAGCGATGCAACGGTTGTTGGCGATATCAAGGCGGCAAGAATGGGCATGGAAATTGGCGCAGTATTAGACGGCAGAATTTCTATCACAGGCTAGCATAGCCGCGACGCAAATAGAATAATAAGAAATTTATACAAGAGGGGACAAGCGAAAAGAGATGACAGTAAGGCAATGGAAAAGAGTAATCACATTCGTAGTACTTGCTTTAATTGTTTCTCTCGCGGTGGCTCTCATAGTGGTTGCTGTGAAAGCCGATAAACTCGATGACATATTGAGCGAGAACGAGGAAATAATAGCTTTTTTGAATGATGCCGAGGAGTCAGGCATAATCACAAGTGAAGATATAGCGGAGATGAGCAAAGAAATCAACGCTAGGCAGGGGCAGGAGAAGCCGGAATACGAGTCAAAGTACAGCAAACTGTATGTGGACAATGATTTTGTCTACGATGAGGATAGCGAGGGCGCCAAGAAGGTCTACCTGACTTTCGACGATGGTCCGAGCACTGAGAACACGGAGAAAATCCTGAAGATATTGGACAAATACGATATCAAGGCGACGTTCTTCGTGATTTATCACAAGTCGGACGAGATGGATGCGCTTCTGAAGAAAATTTCGGACGCGGGACACACAATTGGTGTTCACTCAGCTTCGCATAATTACGAGAAAATTTACTCGTCGGTCGATGCTTACCTCAAGGATTTCAATAAGTTAGCGAAACATATCCAAGAAGTTACTGGTGAGATGCCTGAGATTTATAGGTTTCCTGGCGGCTCGGTCAACTCATACAATGGGGCGGTTTACGAACAGATCATCGCTGAGATGACAAGACGTGGATTCACTTACTACGACTGGGATGTTAGCTCGGGCGATGCGAGCTACGGTACAGCATCCACGAACTGGATTGCGAACAACGTAATCAACGGAGTTGGCAAGAACAAAACGAATATCGTTTTGATGCATGACACGAACGCGAAGGATACGACGGTCGAGGCACTTCCGAAGATTATCGAGACTCTTCAGAAGAAGGGCTACAAGTTCGATAAGCTCACGAAGGAAGTTAAGCCTGTAGTTTTCGGATATCTCAGCTGATTTGAGGAGTTTGGCTCAAGAAAAATACACATAAAACACATGGTAAGTAGCGATATTTTGTGCTAAAATACAAATATGGACATTAAGCAAAGGGTATCGGATACAATCAGAACACATAATTTATACGAAGATGGAGCGCACATCGTTTTGGGACTCTCTGGAGGCCCCGATTCGGTGTGCCTTTTTGATTTGCTCTGCGAGCTGGCGGAGGTGCACGGGTATCACATTCACCCTGTGCATGTGAACCACAAGTTCAGGCCAGGGGCGGCTGAGGCCGATGCTGAGTTTGTCGAGGGGCTCTGCCGCGAGCGCGGTCTCGCGTGCCGCACCTTCGTGACGGATTGCAACGAGCTGGCGGCTCGCGAGGGGCTGACCTCGGAGGAGGCTGGGCGCAAGGCTCGTTACGAGGCATTCTTCACAGTGGCGACGGAGGTTGCCACAGCTGGCAACTGCGCGCAAGTGGCAATTGCCGTGGCGCAGAATGCGAACGACCAGGCGGAGACCATTCTGTTCAGGATGCTCAGGGGCACTGGAATTGATGGGCTCGCGGGCATCGCATATAAGCGATACGAGAGGGGCTTTGCGATTACGCGGCCGCTCCTCGATGTCAATCGCACGGAAATAGAGAAATATTGCGAGGAGCGGGAGCTCTCGCCACGCATTGATTATACGAACAAGGAGACCGTTTACACTCGGAACAAGATTCGGCTCGAGCTTTTGCCGTTCTTGGCCGAGCGGTTCAATCCTAATGTAATCGAGACTATCGATCGGCTCGGCCGGGCGGCGGCCGCCGATAAGGATTATATTGCTGGGCAGGCGGCGGCCGCGTACGCGGCGGTCCGCATCCCATCGGCTAATTGCGATGCGGACCGTACCAGCGGTGCCGCACAGGCAACTGAGGGCACCGCTGGGCGCGCCGCGGTGGCAGCCGCACAGCAGACTCAGCGGGCTGCCACGGCCGCAGCCGCGCCAGTTTCCGAGAACGCGGCAGCGGCCCGGCCAGCGGCAGTAACCGTAGACGCCGCTGGCCTCGCGGCGCTCCACCGAGCTCTTCGAATCCGCGTCTACAACCTAATCCTAAGTGACATCAGCCTAACCGAGAACATAACCGAGGGTCAACTCGACGCAATCGAGCGCGTCCTGTTCTCAGACAGCCCATCTGCGATGTGCGACCTCGTGGACGGATACGCGGTTTACAGGGAGTACGAGCGGCTGAGGTTCTGTCGGAGGCAGGGGAGCGAGCCTCAGAGCGCTGAGTATCGGCTGACGTTCGAAGAGGCGAGCGACCGAGGCCCAGGAGCGAGCGGCCAAGGCACGCAGGCGAGCGGTGCTGCTGCCCAAGGCGGCACCCCGAGCAACGCAGGTGCCGCGGGCACCATCACAGGCATCTTCGCTCTTCCAATCCCAGTAGAAGATGCGAAGCAAGCCGTCCGCATTCGCAAGCGCCAGGACGGTGACACCATAGCAATCAAGACAGCGGACGGCCAGCTCAAGCGCAAAAAACTCCAGGATTTCTTCGTGGATGCCAAGCTCCCGAAGAACGCCCGCGACGAGGTCGATCTCCTCGCATACGGCAGCCAAATCCTGTGGATAATGCCATCGGAGGCGTTCGCAAATCCGCAATACAGAGAAAAAGGCAGATTCTCCGCAGATTTCAAGCAAAATGATGAAACACAAACAATAATTAAACTTGAAATTTCGCGAAATTTGTGATAAAATACAACAACATTCTTATAAGACATTACAACCATAGGGGGAACAAAGTGAAAAAATTCTCAAAAAATCTAACCGTATATATCGTGGTCTTCGCACTCGTGATCTCCTTTGCATACTTCTGCAAGGGATTCATGGAGTCAGACCAAGCAACGATTAAGGAAGTCTCGTTCTCAGAAATGACCGAGATGATCAAGGACGAGAAAATCTGTGAGATTTCAATCGACGGCGTGACGATCACAGGCTCGACGAGCGATTCGTCGATGTACTACGCATACGCGCCATCGGTGCTGGAAATCAACTGGCTCGAAGAAACATACATCTACGACCAGATGGACAAGGGAACTATCAAAGAACTAACCGCGCCAGCACCTGACTCGTCATCATGGATTTGGTCGCTCATTCCGAACCTGCTGATGATCGCTGCGCTCATCTTCCTGTTCTACGTGATGATGAGCCAGGGCAACGGCAAGGCGTTCCAGTTCGGCAAGTCCAAGGCGAAGCTCGTTAAGAATGACAAGAAAATCACGTTCAAGGACGTAGCAGGACTCGAAGAAGAAAAACAAGAATTAGAGGAAGTAGTAGATTTCCTCAAAGACCCACGCAAATACAAGAACGTCGGCGCCAGAATCCCGAAGGGAATTCTGCTCGTAGGTCCTCCAGGAACAGGCAAAACCTACATTTCCAAGGCCGCAGCAGGCGAAGCTGGCGTACCATTCTTTACTATAAGCGGTTCTGACTTCGTCGAAATGTTCGTCGGAGTCGGCGCATCCCGCGTAAGAGATTTGTTCGATCAGGCGAAGAAAAACGCACCATGCATCATCTTTATCGACGAAATCGATGCAGTTGGACGTAAGAGAGGCGCAGGAATCGGTGGCGGCCACGACGAAAGAGAGCAGACACTCAACCAGCTCCTCGTTGAAATGGACGGCTTCCAAGAGAATTCTGGCATCATCGTCCTCGCAGCGACGAACAGACCAGACATTCTCGACCCAGCTCTTCTCAGACCGGGCAGATTCGACAGACAGGTTGTCATCGGCATCCCAGATGTCAAGGGCAGAGAGGAAATTATCAAAGTTCACGCGAAGAACAAGCCGCTCGCAGACGACGTTACACCTAAGATTCTCGCAAGGAGAACAATGGGCTTCACGCCTGCTGACCTTGAGAACGTGCTGAACGAGGCCGCTCTTATCACTGCGCGCAGAAACGGCCGCTACATCAGAATGGAAGAAATCGAAGAGGCAATCCGCAAGGTTCAGATGGGACCAGCGAAGAAGTCCAAGGTTGTTTCCGACGAAGAAAAGAAGCTCACGGCATACCACGAGGCTGGCCACGCAATCGTTGCAAGGTCGCTGCCTAAGCACATGCCAATCCACGAGGTTACTATCATTCCTCGCGGCAGAGCTGGCGGATACACGATGTACCTCCCTGAAGACGACAAAATGTTCGACACGAAGACTTCGATGTACAACCACATCGTTTCTTGCATGGGTGGACGTGTAGCAGAGAAACTCAAGTTAGACGACATTTCAATCGGTGCATCGGCTGATATCAAGCAGGCAACTCAGATTGCGCGCGAGATGATCACGAAGTACGGATTCAGCGATAAGCTCGGCGTAGTAAATTACGGCGGGGACGATGAAGTATTCCTCGGCAACGATTTTACTGCACATAAGAGCTATTCCGAGCACACAGCACAGGAAATCGACGAAGAAATCAGACGCATCAACGAAGAAGCATACGAAGAAGCAGTGCGCATTCTCACAGAGAAAGACGACGTTCTGGAGAGAATTGCGAAGGCTTTATTATATGTAGAAACTATCGACGGCGACCAGTTCGAAGACCTGTACGCTGGCAAGATTTCTGCTGAAGACCTCAAGGAAAGCGTAGAGAAGGCCGACGAGGCTAAGAAGGCGCTCGACGAGAAGGAAGCTAAGGAAAGCGAAGAAATCAGAAAAGAAGAAGAGCGTAAGCTCATGGAAGAATTAGAAAAATACGATTCGGATTACATGGATGGCGATGCGCCAGACGACGGCGAAGAGCCTCAGGAAGAAGAGGGAAAGGATGAAAGTAACAGTTAAGGATTGCTTGCAGCTTGAATCATTCAGGAAATGCATCGTTGTAGCAGGCGAAAAAAACATGGAAAACCGTGTGAAGGCTGTATCCGTAATGGACGCAGCAACTCCTGCTGAGGCGGTTGCCTGCAATGGCGAAAGCGGCACGATGATTTTGACGACGTTCGCAGGGATGAAAAAAGACACGGCAGCGCAGTGCGAGACGATTCGCAAGCTTGCGAAGGCTGGCGTTCCTGCAATCGTGTATTTCCAGCGCGACAAAAAAGTGAAATCTGTAGATAAGGAAGTCGCGGCAGCGGCGGACGATGCTGGGATTCCACTTCTCCTCATGGTAGACAGCGAGGGTATGGATTATTCCACAGTAATCTCGGAGGTTATGGAGCAGGCGCTCTACGGCAACAGTTTCAAGAACAGCCTGATTAACAACACGATTTTCCACTTGCTGAACTTCGAGAAACATGCGAATTTCCAGCAGGCGCTCCATGAGGCGGCGGTGAACAACGATTTCCAAGTCGTACTGCTGAGCGAGGAGTTCAACCCAGTATTTGCAATCGAAACGCGCCACCAGGCGACCATCAACGAAGTGATCCGCCGCGGCAGAGAAGTTGCACTCAACCTAGGACACATTTACTCACTGATTGAGATAAACGGCGTCATGACGTATTGGGGCATGCTCTACCTCAACAACGAGAAATATTACATCTTCATCGTGGATAACGACGATAATTATTCGGCTACGGAAATTACGAAATTGGCTGAGATTATCGAGCTTGCGATGGGCATGTGGAAGTTCACGCCGGAGCGCGACGCGAAGGCAGAGCTCGTCAAGGCACTCATGCGCGGAAACAAGAGCCTCGCATATTCGCTTCGTGAAGAGGCAGGCATCAGAGCATCCGATATTTTGTCGGTTGTCTATGCTCGCGGCATCGAGACGGGTAGCGCTGATGAGATCATCGACGAGTTCGAAGAAAACGGTCTGCTGAACATAATCAAGGTAACAGAAGGCGACGAGAGTTATGCGATTTTGCTTCGCGGCGATAAGCTGAAGGAGCAAGAGGACGTTTCCGAGATGGCAACGTGCGTTTCGCTCTTCGACAGACTGAAGGAAAACAAGTCCGTCCGCATTTTCCACGTGACGGGCGTTGACAGAATAGAAGGCGCGGGAGACGGATTCCGCCTCATCGGCGAGACTTGGGCGTTCGTAGAGAGCATTTTCCCTTACAAACGCGTATTTTCCAAGTACGAGCTCGCGCTCGTTAGCAACTGCATCAGCATCCAGGTTCAAGGCGGCCAGCTGAAGAAGAACTACATGGATCTGCTCGAGCCTTTCAGAAAAGAAGGGGACAACAAGTCGAAGCAGTTGCTGGAGACATTAGAGACATTCGCGCTCGACGCTGGCATGAACAGCGGCAAGACGGCGGAGTTCATGGGAATCCACACGAACACCGTTCAGTACAGGCTGAAGAAAATCAACGACCTTCTCGGTGCAGAAATCACCGGAAACCGTGTAATTCCAGGCCTTACGATTGCTCTTGCACTCCAGAGAATGGAGAACGCGAAGAAATAATTTTTGAGATAAGGGGTAAAAGGAGGAATTTTGATGCAAACTCAACAAACGAAAAAAACAGTTTTCAGTATTGTGTGTGCAGTGGCATTTGGTTTGCTAGCAATTAGAAGTATAGTGTATGTTATTAAGGATTTCGCTTACTTAGACAGCATAACGTATTTTCCTTATGACTTTTTCTCGGCGCTCGGGTTTGCCGCACTTGGATTTGCGGCGCTTGTATTCGGCTTCGACAAAATCGACAAGAGATTGAGCTTCGTAGGATTTTGCGGCGCATGCTGCATCGCAATCGGACAGCTTTTATATCTAGGAATATTAGGTAGGCTCGGGGCCTATGTGCTTATAAATTACAATGGATATGCGCAGTATGGCAACCTGTTCCTTGCCTTGCCGAACGTGCTCAAGCTGATTGCGTACGCACTGCTTGCGGTGGAACTTGCAGTCGGGACATTCGGAGTTTTTGAGAAGTCGAGAGCGGGTTTCAGACACCTTTGGTTCGTGGCGCCTGCATTCCTTTTGCTCGCGGCGGTGTTGCAGCAGCTGCTGTACATGGCTTACGGACTTAGATGGTATGGAGGTTATAGCATGTTCACGTTCTCGCATTTCACGCTTTTCATCGTTCTGCTCGTGGCTATGGTTGCAATCGGCATTCTTGCACTGAATCCTGGGCTCCTGGAGTGCAGCAAGAAATCAGCTTGCGCACCAGAGGGCGGAGACTACACGGGATATGCGTACAACTCGGTCGATGGCACGAGCTACTCTTACAGCGCTGGTGGCGAACAGCATTCCTGCCCGCCGCAGAAGCCGAAGGGCTACTTCGACATGCTTCCGCACATCCTGCTCTTGCTGTTCACATTCGGCATTTGGCGCCTCGTCTGGGTATACAAGACGACGGAATTCCTGAACTGCACCCCGAACGAGCCGCAGAGGACTCCGGTTTGCCAGCTTCTGCTCTTCATGTTCGTGCCGTTCTATTCATTTTATTGGATATATGCGAGCTGCAAGAGGATAGATGCGCTCGGCTACTACAAGGATATCCCTGGCGAAATCACTGTAATGTGCGTCGTTTGCGAGATTTTTATTAATATACTCACACCGATGTTCATGCAGGACAAAATCAACAATATCGTCATGAGATAAAGGCGCCTCGCCTATTTCACAAAAATGACAAAATAATGTACAAATTCAAGAACAATTATGGTCTGCCCACAAAATGGACAGGCCATTTTTTGTATACATACATTGAAATTTCAAATTTTCTTGCAATATGTGATGAAAAGGTGTATAATCTCTTTATATTTGTAACCAAATAAATTAGGAGGACACTAGAAATGAAAAAGAAAGTTGCTTTATTATTGGCACTTGTAATGATTTTCTCTTTGTTTGCAGTAGGTTGCGGCGGAAGCGGCGACTCAGAAGAATATGCAGGCACAGTTAAAATCGGCGTATTCGAACCTGCATCCGGCGACAACGGCGCTGGCGGCAAGCAAGAAACACTCGGCATCCAGTATGCTAACCAACTTCAACCTACAGTTGACATCAACGGCGAAACTTACAAGGTTGAACTTGTAATCGCTGACAACGAATCAGATACAAATAAGGGTATCTCCGCTGCTCAGGACCTCGTATCATCTGGCGTATCAGTTGTTCTTGGCTCCTACGGCTCCGCAGTATCCATCGCAGCAGGTAGCGTATTTAAGGAAGCTAACGTTCCAGCTATCGGCGTAACTTGCACGAACCCTCAGGTAACTCAGGACAATCCTGTTTACTTCCGTATTTGCTTCCTCGACCCATTCCAGGGCACAGTTCTTGCTAACTTCGCTTATGAGAACGGTCAGAGAAAGGCATACTGCCTGTCCAAACTTGGCGACGACTACTCTGTAGGTCTTGTTAAGTACTTCAAGGAAGCATTCACAGAACTCGGCGGCGAGGTTGTTGAAGAGCAGTTCCCACAGGGCAACTCAGACTTCACTTCCTACGTAGCAAACGCTAAGGCTAAGGGCTGCGACGTATTCTATTCACCAGTTTCTATCGAAGCTGCTGCTCTGATCATCGACCAGGCAGAGGCTCAGAAGCTTGACATGCCTATCCTTGCTGGCGACACTTGGGACTCCAACGTAGTTCTGGAAGCAGCCAAGGGCAAAGACATCGAACTCAACGTAACTACTTTCTATCAGGAAGGTGGTAACCCTACATTCGACGAAGGCATCAAGGATTGGCTCGAATCCGACTCAACAGCACTTGCTAACAACAACGGCAACACTCAGATCGCTGCTGTAACAGCAATGGGTTATGATGCTTACTTCGTAGCACTCGCAGCAATGCAGGCAGCTGGCTCCACAGAACCTGCTGACATCCTTGCAGCACTTCCTGACCTCGTATACGAAGGCGGAGTTTGCGGAACAGTTCAGTTCAACGAGACAGGCGACGCTCAGAAGACAGAAGCTGTAGTTAAGCACTGCAACACTGAGACAGGCGAATGGGAGTATGTAAAGACTCAGACTATCGAAGAGTAATATATCGAAGAAACTAAGTGATATATGTAATTTAAGTCACGTAGCGGGAGGACAATTTCCTCCCGCTTATCGTTGTATATAGGGGGAAATAAAGCGACTTATCTTTCATGTCTATTTGGAGGTAAAAATGGAACTAATTACTAAATGGCTGCCATACATACTTGCAGGCATTTCCGTAGGCGGACAGTATGCGCTGATTGCAATCGGCTACACGATGGTCTACGGTATCCTCAGGCTCATAAACTTCGCTCACGGCGACATGTTCATGATGGCAGGCCTTGTTATGATTTATTTGATAACTGTCCTACCTGTTTGGGTCAGCATTATCATCGTCATTATATTTACGGTCGTGCTCGGCTGCACTATTGAGCGTGTGGCTTACAGACCACTCAGACAGGCACCGAGAATGTCGATCATGATTTCGGCTATCGGCGTTTCCTATTTCTTGCAGAACATCGCACTTTACATCACAGGCGGTCTGACAAAGACTTATCCTTCGATTCCGTTCCTGCAGAAGACAGTTACGATTCTGGGTGCGCACACGAAGATGGTTACGGTTATCACACCTTTCCTCACAATCGCACTCGTTGTTTTGCTCGTTTTGCTCATCAACCACACGAAGATCGGCATGGCAATGCGTGCTGTTTCGCGTGATTTCGAGACATCCGAGCTCATGGGCATCGACATCAACAGGGTTATCGCCGTAACATTCGTTATCGGTTCGTTCCTTGCGGCTGTCGGCTCAATTCTGTTCTTCTCGAACTACACGGGCGTTAACCCAACATCGGGCGCTATGCCAGGACTGAAGGCATTCGTTGCTGCTGTATTCGGCGGTATCGGCTCTGTTCCAGGCGCTGTCGTAGGTGCGTTTGTAATCGGTATTTGCGAAAACCTCATCAAAGGTGCTGGCTGGACGACATTCTCGGATGCGTTCACATTCGTTTTGTTAATCATCGTTTTGATGGTTAAGCCGACGGGTATCTTCGGTGAGAAGAATATAGATAAGGTATAAGGAGGGCACATGATGGAAAAGACATTATCAAAACAGCAAAAGACCATCTTCAGCATGATTGCCATCCTGGTGTTCCTTGTGCTGGTTTATCTTGGGGACAAGCTCATCCCGATGACGTCGCAGTGGAGTATGCTGATGACGGTTATCGAAAAGAGCGCAATTTACGCACTCGTTGCAGTTTCAATGAACTTGCTGAACGGTTTCACGGGGCTATTCTCGCTGGGTCAGGCGGGCTTCATGCTCATCGGAGCGTACGCATATGCGATTTTCTCGATTCCAGCAAATATGCACGATGCGGTTTACCAATACTTCGATGGCGGAATCTTCAAGTTCTCGCTTCCTGAGCTCCTCGAGAACGCACTCGGTGGCGAGGGAACGTTCGGTGGATTCATCGGCGAATACATCGGAATATTCATTTTGATCATATTTGCAGGCGTTTTGACTGGACTCATCGCTTACCTCATCGGTATTCCAGTGCTGAAGCTGAAGTCTGACTACCTTGCAATTGCAACGCTCGGCTTCGCTGAGATCCTGAGGGCTATCTTCCAGTGGAACACGCTCGGTCCTGTAACGAACGGCTCGAACATCCTCAGAGAGTTCACGACTTACGGAACGTCTATATTCCCAATCGTGTTCTCGGGCATCTGCATCGGATTGATCGTTTTGCTGATAAATTCAACATATGGCAGAGCGTTCAAGGCAATTCGCGATGACGAAATCGCGGCTGAGGCAATGGGCGTAAACCTGTTCAAGCACAAAGAACTTTCATTTGTAATTTCCTCGTTCTTCGCGGGCGTTGGCGGCGCGCTGTTCGCTATGTTCCAGAACTCAGCGAGCGCTCAGACGTTCACGACGAACATGACATACGAAATTTTGCTCATCGTTGTAATCGGCGGTATCGGTTCGATTACGGGTTCGATTCTCGGCTCGTTCATCTTTATCGCGCTCAACGAATGGCTGCTCAGAGGACTTGACAAGGGCACATGGCTCGGAATTTCCTCATCGCTCATGCGTGCGGGCTTCCGTAAGGTTATCTTCGCGGTTCTCATCATGCTCGTTGTACTTTTCTTCGCGAGAGGCATCATGGGCACGAATGAGTTCTCCTGGGACGGACTGTTCCGGTGGTTCAGGTCGCTCCCGGCTCGCCTCAAGGCTTGGCCAGGCAAGAAAAAGGCTCAGTTTGCGGCTCATAAGGCTGCGAAAGAGGCTAGCAAAGAGCAGAAGGCTAAGGCTGCTGAGAGAAAGGCAAATGCCGACGCAGCAGCGGCTGCTGGCGAGAGGCTGTTCACGCCGCTTCCAGTTTACGACCATGTCGTAGTATTCGAAAAGGAGGTGCGCTAATATGTCAAATGAAGTAGTATTAAAGCTCTCCGATATCACGATGCAGTTCGGCGGCGTTGTAGCCGTTGACAACCTCAACCTCGAGGTACATAAAAACGAAATCGTCGGTCTCATCGGTCCGAACGGCGCTGGTAAGACAACGGCTTTCAACGTTGTAACAGGCGTATACGAGCCTACGAACGGCTCGGTTTCCGTTAACGGCGAGGTCATCATCGAGAACTACCCGAAGGGCAAGATGGCGGGTACATACAAGGGTAAGCACAAGGGCGACTACACGAAGTCAATTACGCTTACACCGGACAAAGTTACGAAACTCGGCATTGCGCGTACATTCCAGAACATCAGACTTTTCAAGGAAATGACGGTTATCGAGAATGTGCTCGTGGCTATGCATATGAACCAGAAGCAGAGCGTTATCGGCGCTATGCTCAGGTCGAAGACGGCCAAGGAAGAAGAAAAGAAGATGCGCCAGGAGGCTGAAGAACTTCTGAAGAAGGTTGATTTGTTTGAAAACAAAGACGATCTTTCAACATCGCTTCCTTACGGCAAGCAGAGACACCTTGAGATCGCAAGAGCTCTTGCGACTCACCCAGATATTTTGCTCCTCGACGAACCGGCGGCAGGCATGAACCCTCAGGAATCTGACGAGCTCATGCACTTTATCGGTCGAATCCGCGATGAGTTCGATTTGAGCATTTTGATGATTGAACACCACATGCAGGTAATTATGGGAATTTGCGAGCACATCTACGTGCTGAACTACGGCGGCCAGATTGCGGACGGCACGCCTGAGGAAATTCAGAACAACCCTGCGGTAATTGAAGCGTATTTGGGGGTGGATGAATAATGCTAGCAATCAGAGATTTACACGTATATTATGGAGGTATTCACGCGCTCGACGGCGTGAGCCTCGATGTTCCGGATGGGCAGATTATCTCGCTCATCGGCGCAAATGGCGCTGGCAAGTCCACGACGCTGAAGGCAATCATGGGGCTCGTTGCGAAGACAGAAGGCAACGTTTACTGGGATGATACTGACATCACGACGATGAAGACGAAGGACATCGTTGGCGAGGGCATCATCCTCTGCCCAGAAGGTCGTAAGATATTCCCTGACCTTACAGTAGAGGAAAACCTTTCTGCGGGCGCTTACCTCAGAAAGGACAAAGAGCAGATTGCTAAGGACAGAGAGTGGGTTTACAGCCTGTTCCCTCGCCTGAAAGAAAGAACATGGCAGCTCGGTGCAACGCTTTCCGGCGGTGAGCAGCAGATGCTCGCTGTTGGTCGCTCGCTGATGAGCAGACCTAAGCTCCTCATGCTTGACGAGCCATCGCTCGGCCTGGCTCCATTGATCATCAAGGACATTTTCGCGATTATTCAGCAGATCAAGGACGCTGGCGTTAACGTGCTCCTCATTGAGCAAAACGCTAATGCGGCTCTTGAGATTTCCGACTATGCTTACGTTATGGAGACTGGCAGAATCACGATGGCTGGCCCTGGTAAGGCGCTACTCGCAGACGAGAGAGTTAAGCAGGCGTACCTGGGCGAATAAGAGCAACTTCGATTTTTTTAGAAAATTTCAAAAACCTATCATAAAAAACCTAGTAGAATGGTCTATACTATATCATATGGCTTGCAGTTTACTGTACGCTGCTAGAAATAGAGCTGCGGCACAGGGCAACCATATTCATAGTAGCAGTGATTTATAGAAAAGGTATATATATGGTAAGAATTAAAAAAACAATAGCAATTTTGGTCGGTGTCGCTATGCTTGCGAGCCTCAGCGGATGCACGACCTATGACAATTTCAAGAACGCTTTCTTTGATGGAAACAAGGAAGCGCAAGAGAGGACGATTAAGATTGGCATCTTCGAGCCGATGACTGGTGAGAACAAGACTGAGGGCAACGAAGAAGTCGAGGGCATCGAGCTTGCGCACGACCTCTATCCGACGGCTTGCGGCAAGACGGTCGAGCTCGTTTACGGCGATAACAAGTCCGACATCTACACGGGCGAAACTGTAATCCAGGAGCTCATTTCCTCGAACTCACCATCCGTAATCCTCGGTAGCTACGGCGAGACGCTCACGCTCATCGCTGGCAAGTACGCGAAGGCGAATAACATTCCAGCGATTGCGATTTCCAGCACGAACCCGCTCATCACCACGAACAACGACTACTACTTCAGCGCGTCATATTCCGAGACGAGACAGGGCGATGCAATGGCGGACTACGCATACAATTCGCAAGGCAAGACCACCGCGGTTGCTGTGAAGTTCGAGGATGACGATGCGTCGACAGCAACGATTAAGCGTTTTTCGAACCGCTTCAAGAAGCTCACGGGAGACAGCTCATCATTCCTTGGCACTGTCACAGTCGCAAAGAACGCAAGTAGCTACAGCGAGACAATCGAGGAAATCAGGACCTCTGGCGCAGAGACTGTATTCGTAGCGCTCTCCGCTGAGAAGTCGATTGAGTTCCTCAAGCAAGCAACTGATGCTGGGCTCACGAACGTGCTTTATCTCGGAACGAAAGCTTGGCACGATGACGAGCTCTTGGCATACGTGAAGAACAACAAGCTCATCGACACGGCATTCCCGACAGAGGAGAGCCAGAACGCCGAGACAGCCATGTCCGACGAGTTCATCAAAGCATACAAGGAAAAATACGGCGAGAACGCTGAGCCTTCCGAGAGAACGGCAGTTGCATTCGATGCGTATTGCATGGCGATAGATGCGATGAACAGGGCTTATGAGGCTATGCAGGAGATGGATCCTGAGACTTTGACAGAGGATGCAGCGACGGACGCTGAGGGCAGAACGGCGAAGGAAGTTCTGGAGACTGCGCTCGAGACTGGAATCCCAGCTGGCGAGTATATCAGAGATGCGCTTCTCGAAACCGTTGATTTCCAGGGCGCTTCCGGTGTAATCAACTACAACGGCAAGAACGAAGCCAGCAAGACGATTACGGTTACTCACTACCAGTTCGGAACGGAGCAGCCGGTTTACTCAGTTCAATACTAGATTGAAACAAAATCTAAATAAATAAAATTAAATCAGAAAACGAAAGGAATTAAAAAAGATGGAACAGAAAGTTAAAGACGCACTTGATCAGATTAGACCTTTTCTTCAGAGAGATGGCGGAGACGTTGAATTCGTAGAGCTTACGGAGGACAACATCGTTAAGGTTAGACTTCAGGGACACTGCGCAGGTTGCCCAGGCGCTCAGATGACGCTCAAGGCTGTAATCGAGAGAATTCTGAAGGAAAGCTATCCAGAAATCCAGGGTGTTGAAGCTGTATAATAGGGCTTGATCCGAACAGAGACGAAATGATCATGGAAAACGAACTAAACTATGAACAATTTCTAGAACTGAATAAAAACGAGATGATCGAAGGGCTTGCGGCCGTTCTCAGATGCAAAAGTGAGCAGACTGAGGCGGTCAAGGCTCCGAGAACGGTCGGTGCTAACCAGGAGGAAGAAGTCTACCCATTCGGCGAGGGAGTGCAGGAGGCGTTTACTACGTTCCTAGGACTTGCTTCTGACATGGGATTCGAGACATACAACGCCGACAACTACGGCGGACATGTCGACTTCCCTGGCACGGGCGACAAGATACTCGGCATAATCGGTCACCTCGATGTCGTTCCTGCCGCTGGCAATTGGGATTTCGATCCTTATGGCGCAGATGTGAAGGACGGCTACATCTATGGAAGAGGAACCACGGACGACAAAGGACCGATGGTTTCTTGTCTTTATGCGATGAAAGCATTGAAAGATGCGGGTTTCCAGCCTGCTGCGACCATTCGCCTCATCATCGGACTCGACGAGGAGACGAACTGGAAAGGCATGGACTACTACTTCGCTAAGTCCGATGTTAGAAAGCCGGATTTTGGGTTTACGCCGGATGGAGACTTCCCGATTATCAATGGCGAAAAGGGCATACTCGTGTTCGAGCTCGCTCGCAAGTTTGCTAACTCGGCAACGCAATCGAAGGGCCTGAAGCTCCGCTCGATTCGCGGCGGCGTAGCGGCGAACAGCGTTGCGGATACTTGCCGCGCTGTCATCAGAAACATGAATGCTGATGCGGAGCCGTATGCGAAGGTTCGCGAAGAGATTGCGGCCTTCCGCGAGGAGACTGGCTACAAGATCCGCAGCAAGGGCGTTGGCAAGTCGCTAGAAATCACGACGGAAGGCATTTCCGCTCACGGCGCAAAGCCAGAGATGGGGCTGAATGCGATTTCCGTAATGATGGCTTTCCTCGGCAGACTGAACTTCGTTGATGAGGAGCATAACGATTTTATCGACTTCTATAACAAGTATATTGGGTTCTGCCTCGATGGCGAGAAGCTTGGGATTAATTTCTCGGATGAGCCATCTGGCAAGCTCGTTTTCAACGTTGGAATGGCGGAGATGAACGAGAAGGCGGCGAGCCTGACCATCAATGTTCGCTACCCTGTCACCATGACGGGCGACGACGTATATGATGCGATGGCGGATTTGCTTGAGAAATACAACTTCGGCGTTATCAAGGAGAAGGATCAGGCTCCGA
>CAVGSW010000003.1:23369-24491 GCA_963631945.1 Flexilinea sp.
CCGACTCTCGAGAAATACAACTTTGGCGTTATCAAGGAGAATGATCAGGCTCCGATATATAAGGACCTCGACGATCCTCTGATAAAGACTTTGCTGGAGATTTACCGCAAGCACACGGGCGACACTGAGTCGGAGCCTCTCGTGATTGGCGGCGGCACGTATGCGCGCGCTTGCGACAATATCGTGGCTTATGGGGCTTTGTTCCCTGGCGATCCCGACATCATGCACCAGAAGAATGAGTGCCTGAGCATCGAGCGCTTCGAACAAATGACAAAAATATACGCTGAAGCTATTTACAAATTGGCTTCGGGGGAATATAATAATTAAGTTATATAATCTGTTTCAGGGCGAGGTGAAATTCCTCACCGGTGGTATAGTCCACGAACGCCGCGAGGCGCCGAGCAGGCGAAATTCCTGCACCGACGGTATAGTCCGGATGGGAGAAACAATCGATTAGAATGCTCCGCATTTTTTGCGGGCAAAAAACCGTATGTTGCTTTTGTGAGCCTTGATTAGATGTCAAGGCTCTAATTTTTCCTGACAGATTCCTAAAATATTTTTTTGGCTGGCGGAGGCTGGTCGAACAGAAAGAGAGGAAACTGTAGAAATGAATGAACTTAACTCAAAGGTAAAATCGCAGAAACTTGTGAAGATGGGCATGATGGCCGCCGTTGCGTGCGTGCTGGGATTTATCAGATTCCCGCTGATTCCGGCGGTGTCGTTCCTGACGTATGACTTGGCGGACATTCCGATTATCATCACGGCGTTTGCGTTCGGGCCGGCGGCTGGAATGCTTGCGCTGACTGTCGTTAGCATTATTCAGGCTTTCTTGCTTGGCGGCGACGGGGCTTACGGATTCATCATGCACATGATCGCTTCGGGCGTATTCATCTGGACTTGCGGTCCGATTTACAAGCGCCACAAGACGAAGAAGACGGCGATTGTGTCCATGATTATCGCTACATTTGTAATGACGGCTGTCATGGGCGTTGCGAACTACTATATTACTACGTATTATTACGGCGGCGAGGCGATGAGGGCTACGGTTGTGAGCCTAATGCCGCTCATCCTGCTGTTTAACCTTATCAAGGGTACGCTGAACTCCGGAATCACGTTCGTGAT
>CAVGSW010000004.1:0-23369 GCA_963631945.1 Flexilinea sp.
TTCTTACTACCGTGTACTTATAAACTCCGTTGATTGGATTCGCTGTTACGAACCATTCGCTCCATCTTTTTTCCATTGCTTTCTCCTTTTTTTATTAGCTACTGTGTCGTTCTATTTGAACCAGCCTTCTCTATACGCTGTAAAAATTGTTTGCGCGGCTTCAGCGGCATTTATGTCGTAGGCCGCATTTTCAGCATCGCTTCTTTTTTCGTAGACTTTGCCTATTTGCTCTTTGCGCGTTAGGAGACCTTCTCTAACTTTTCTGACGACCACATATCTTCGTTCTACTTCTGCTCTTCCTTTTGTTACCATCGTTCTCTCCTCTTCAGCCATGTTATTCTTCACAGAGTATATCCGTTACATTTACTCCGAGTGCTTTTGCAATTTTTCCAGCTGACATCGGGCTGATTTCTCTTCCTCCTCGGATAGTCGGCTCGGATACGTTCGCCTCTTCACAAAGTTTTGATTTAGTCCATAATCTTTCAGCGCGTAAAATGGCTAGTTTTCGTTGGTCGATTCTCATTCGTCTGCCTCCTTTCAAATTTTCGTTTTTGAAAACTTTTCTTTATTATAATTTTCAATTTCGAAAATGTCAACACTTTTTTTCGATTTTTTTCTTTTTTGTTTGCATTTTCGAAAATATTGTGCTACATTTGTTTTACACTCATTACAAAGGAGGTTGAAAATATGGGAGTTAACGAATATATCCATGTAGGTCAGAATATAAAAACAGCTCGTATAGCACGAGGTATTAGTCAGAGAGAAATGGCTTCTTTGATGGGGCTGCCAGTTTCGACCTATGCGAATTATGAGGCCGACCGCCGTGAAATGTCTGCTGGTTTGATTGCTTTAGCAGCTCTTACTTTGGATGTCTCGCTTTCTGCGTTAGTCGGTGATCAAGGTTGCAACGTGGATCCTCGAAAGTTAGTTGACGATGTCACTTTAAAAAGAGCTTCGGAAAATAGAGAAAAGTTTGGTTATGGTGAATATACAAGAATTTGCGTTTCGGAAGAAGAGTCTGAGCCAACAGTTGAACCAGCCGCTCCTTCAGGATTCACGAATGAGGAAAGGCTCATCCTCGCATATTTCGACGAGCTCAACGACGAAGGCAAGGCTCTCATGCTTGATTATGCGGAGCTTCTTTATTCATCTGACAAATATAAAAAACGTACTTGCTCTGACGTGGAGGAAAAGACTGCAGTATAGAACCAAAAATCGGATTTTTGATTCTATCAATCCTAAAAAGGGCTGATTTTTGGTTTATCTGCTCAAATTTGTAGCTATTTAGGCAAGCAAAAAGCGCCCTGTTGGCGCAGGACGCTTCTTGTGTCTCTTCCACCTTGTCGTAGCTGTAACAAATAAACAGAAAAGAGGCGTTAAAACTATATGCACTTTTAGTTTACTTTGAAATATCCTATATTTCAAGTCTTTGGTAAAAAATTATGTCAAAAAAATATGAATACATAACAAAATCCTTCACTTTCGAAGGAAAACGATATTTTGTCCGTGCTAAGACGGAGACGGATGCAATCTTTAAGATGGCGAATAAAATACGCGACCTGCAGGATGGCAAATATGCTCTTTCTGGTAACATGACAGTCGAGGCATGGGCGCTGAAGGCTAACGAAGTCTATCGTCCGAACCAAAAAGATGTCACCAGGCACGCAGAGCTTAATAAGATGAAGTCTGCCATCTTTGATGAGATTGGGAACCGCCCTCTCAAGTCTATTCGTAAGATAGAGCTGCAGGAGCTTCTTAACAAGCAAGCTGGCCATTCTAAGAGCCACATTCGGAAGGTTCGCCAGCTGATGCAGTTCATCTTCTCGACAGCTCTCATCGAGAAGCTCATTCGCGAGGATCCATCGGTCGGTCTGATCGAGCCGAACGGTTACAAGCACACCCGCCGCCAGCTGACTGAAGAAGAGCGAGAGCATTACATGAAGGTTCGTCTTGATGATGATCGCTTCGTCGCTTTTGACCTTATGCTCTTCTGCGGTCTTCGTCCAAGTGAGGCGCAGAACGTCCGCGGCTCTGATGTGCGAGTAATGCAGAACGCCGCAGGCGAAGAATATCATGTGCTGCATGTGCCAGGAACCAAGACAGTAAACGCCGAGCGTTTCGTGCCTATTCCTGATATCCTCTTCAGCCGCGTGCGATCAGTTCCTGCGGATAGATACATCTGCACAGCCGTCACTGGTGAGAAACATACAGAGAATAGTTTCCGATGGTCTTTCCATGCTCTGAAGCGTGCTATGAATATCTCGATGGGATGCAAGCTCTATCGGAATGAGCTCGTGCCGCCGTATCCGCTGGCGGACGATTTCGTGCCGTACAACTTCAGGCACACCTATTGCTGTGACCTTCAGAAAGCGAACGTGGATATCAGAACCGCACAGCAGCTTATGGGGCACTCGGATATATCGCTCACGGCAAATATCTACTCTCATGCAGACAATGCGACTGTCATTTCTGCCGCGGATCAGCTTCGGGAGTATGCCTCTTCAAAAATGCCGCGTGACAATGGTGTGACAAATGTTCCGTAGCCGTTGGAATTTCAACGGTTTATTACGCTCTCCTAAAGCGCAATTGTGGGTTCGATTCCCACCGGGGATACCAAAAGAAAAAGCCTTGAAATTTCAACAATTTCGAGGCTTTTTCCGTTTAGAAAAGAGGTATCAAATACACCAGTTTTTGGTGAATTTTGTGTGATAAATGGGGTTTTAGTGTGACAAAAAGTGTGACAAATTTTTGTGTCACTGCTTATCCGCGTTGTCCTTCGTCGTCTGCGTTCCGAAGTAGAACGCTATAACCACGCTATATACCATCAGGAAGTCTTGGCTGATTTCTCCTCTGATTGCCAAGTAGACAAATGTTATCGTCGTGAGAATCGTCACGATTGACTTTACCTTTAACAAATTGATTAATGCTTCTTGGATTGTCTTCATTCTCCTTCATCGTCCTTTCCTTTAATCTTTATACCTGCCAGGAGTGCAAGTTCCACCGTCCACGCGGAGAACCACGCCACAGTAAGTTCTGCCTGCACTTCCTGTCCGAGTGCGTTGATGATCAGCACGGCCACAGTGTACCAGATGATGTTCGCCATAGCCGCTATCGTGAATTTCGTCCGCTTCTTTATCTTCTTCTGCTGTTTCATGCTCGACACCTACCTGATTGGAAGCTTCAGAGCCTCCTCGCAGAGTTTCTTGACCTTCGAATTGCCGCCCATGTTCTGGTAAGCGTCATATTGTGCTTTGAATACGTCATATTCGTCCTCTGGCACTTCTTCGAGCCTGATGTAGGTTTTTGCGTCCGTCAGGAGCTGACGGCGGCCGAGTGCCAGGAGCATTTCGTCGGCAGGCTTTTTCTTTTTCTTCTTACTGTCGAGCCAGTCCTTTAGGATGCTGCCGAACCAGTTGCTCGCAAGGACTGCTACGGCTATTGTTACGATGTTATCTGCCATTTTCTATCTCCTATTATATTTGTTTTATGAGAATTACCGTTGGAATAGTGATTGTGGCTGTTGGCTTTTCGGCTGCGTAGATGTAGATGCCGCCTGCGTAGGTTTCCGCTACTGGCGCGAAGTTGGCGCTCGTCGCATCTTCTACGCTATATGTTACGTCTGGTCTATGCGATGCTGTGCATCCAGTGATTGCGACCGCCGCCCTGAATGGGAAGTCTTCATAAGTTGTGTCGCTTGACCAAGAAGATGTCGCTACTGTCAAATTGTTTGATATGATGGTAGCTGCGTTTAGCCTTGCCTTTACGTCATCCCAGAACCTCGCCAGCCCTGTCTTGTCTAAATAGCTTGCCATAGTAGCACCTCCTTATTAAGATGCTACTATAGTGTCGATTTCGCTATTCGTGATTGCCGTCATGTCGGTTTTAAGCATGTAGTCTGATAGGTCAATGGTTCCTGAGAGCACATCCCATGAAGAGCCGTTCCATGCTACGTTGTCGCCTGCTTTGACTCCGTGAGTTGTGTCTGCTTTCTCGATGTTCCACATGTCGCCAGTCTTTTGGCCAGTTGTTGGTAGCTCTGAGTAAGTTTCTTTAGAGCCCATGTAATGAAGTGCTGAAGAAACGAGCCCGTCTACCTCTGCCTTTGTATAAGCGTCTGTGATGCCGTAGCCTGCGATTGTCGTTGCTGGACTTTGCTTCGCCTCTGCAATAGACTTGACTGCGTTGACTGCTGCAGGAGTAGCTGCTGTAGCTGTCGAAGTGCTCGCTGCGTTTTCGAGCTGAACCACGCCTTTTGTTGAAGTAGAGCCCGTCGCTACAGAGATTGTGCCAGAGTTTACGTTGATGTTTGTTCCGACCTTTACACCACCGAGAG
This sequence comes from Flexilinea sp., assembly GCA_963631945.1. Classification (GTDB taxonomy): domain Bacteria; phylum Bacillota; class Clostridia; order Peptostreptococcales; family Anaerovoracaceae; genus CAG-238. Next base: position 4,334 of record CAVGSW010000004.1, read on the forward strand.
CCGAAGCCGTCGCTGTAGGAAGGCTATAGTTGTTGGCATTATCTTCGATGCCTGAGAGCTTATTCTTTTCCGCTGTAGTATAGTCATTGGTTGACAATCCCTTGCCACTTACCTTGTCGACCTTATTAGTGTCTGACGGATGCACGTGATCGCCGCGTGAGTATGTCGTTTCGGTTCCGACTGCTGCGGTTCCGTTCATTTTTGGCGTGGTAGTTGAAGGCGACACGCCCTCTGGAATGTCATCTTTGGTAATGTAGTTGCTGTCGTTCTTTAAGTCCGATGTCTTCGTAGGCACGATTGCTTTGATTTTCCCCCAGAAATAAAGTAAGCCGTTATAATCGAGATATTTGTTTGCCATTCCTTGTTTCTCCTTTCGTTATACGAATGATTTTATTAAATTTTCAATCTCTTCATTTGTCAAAGGCTCTACTTCGCCCTCAACCATCTTCTTGCTGAGTTCGATGTTGAGATTTGTGATAGATTCAATCGGATGCTGATTTTCTGCATCTCTATACTCGAGTTTACGATGATCTCGTGTGCCTGAGCCACCGCCGATTGTAATGTCTGCGTCCAGCGTGTCGGCTGATTCTGAAAGCATCACGTCGATTGTCTTCGCGTTCTCAAATAAGTCTATGTTGATTGTGCTCATCAGATCACCCCATCTTTCAGAATGTCCTCCGCATATACTTTAAGGACTTTGCTCGCCAGTGCGTTGCCGTCCGTGTCTCGGATTCTAAGCTGTAGGTAGACTGCTTGTGGAGCGGAGAGCACCAGCGTGTCTTCTTGGTCGAGCGGCATGATGATGTTTTTGCCATCAATTATCACGTCGTCGAGCGTCTTTTCGAGGATAGTCTTATTATTCTGCGAGAACGTGATGTAGAGTGCGTCGATTGCTATCTCCTCTGGCAGGATGAATGTGATTTCTTGCGTTGTCCCTCGTCTCATACTACTTCAACTCCTTGAACGCCATATTTTTCTGAGAGCCGCTACGGCTGTCCCAGTGATAGAAAGTCTTGCTATAAGTGATTGACGAGCCGAAATGCACTCCCCACTCGTACAGACCTGCCTCACCGACTACGCCGTGTGCCTTGCAAATCTCTCTCCACTTCTTAGCGTATTTAAGAAACCTGTCCTTGTCAATTTCCACTGTCGTGCTCCAGTCCGTAGCCACACCTCGCAAGTGTGAGGAAGTCGAAGTTTTGCTTTTCTTTCCATTGTATTCGGGCGTTCTGTACCAAATATGAACGTCCATTTTCCTGCCGAGCCACTGTCTAAACTCCTCCATCATTGTTGCATGCAAAATTGCCTCTGCCGTAAGAGGGATTGTGCCCGTCTGTTCTTTAGCGTATTCTTCCAGCGTGAAGTGCTCTGTCAGCCCTGTTACCTTAACTGTCGCCATTCTCTCCACCTCCTACTATTTCCATGTATTCCTCTGCTGTAATCCAGCCGTTGTCTACAGCCTTGCGTAGCTGAGCCTGAGTGATGCGTCCTTCTTCGTAGAGTCTCTTCAGTCTGTTATACACTTTCCTCACCTCCAAGCACTGTTACGATTAAATCGTCTACCGCCTCGTTTACGTCTTCGCCAGTAACTTCAATTCGCTTGATGTGATTTCTTACCTCGTAGAAACTATAGAAGTTGCCTTCCACATCTGTCTTTGTGTCGTACTTCTCGACGATGCTGCACGAGTCTGTAATCTTTGCATCGTCATAGGTTGTTACCAGTTCGACCGCTCCGCTGAGCTCTGCCACCTCGTTAATGGTCTTTAGGTTCTCAATTTCTCGTCCTTCTCTTGTTACGAAGCCAAACACATATTCCATTTAATCATCTCCTTTTTGCTGTGCTTTCTGACTATAACTTTTAATTCTTTGGTGATACCTTGTCTAACATATTTGTTTTGGATATTTTCGCTACTCCAGTGCTTAAAGTTCCCGATGCTCGATAACACGTCGCTTGCGTGGCTCGGTGATATCCTCTTGTGCTCGCTGAGCCTTTTCTCTGCACGTCGTATCGTCCGCTTTATCCTGAGCAGGTTCTTCTTTCTGAGTAAAGTATAGGTTCTGCCATATCGGAAACCAAGCGCATTCGGGAGTCTCTTGCTCACGGGAAACAGCTGCCAGTTTGATTTAAGCTCTAAGTCGTGAATGATTAGCCAGCTTTCTATCTCCCTGATGAGCCGCCTGAGCTTCCTCTTATTTGAGTGAAACAGCGTGAAGTTATCCATATAGCGCACGTAATGAGTAGGCTTGTTCCTACTCTGGCGTATCTGCATATCGAGCGGCTGGAGCACTACATTTGCGAACCACTGGCTCGTGTAGCAGCCTATCTTGATGCCGTCTGCGATTATGCGTTCAATCAGGTCGAGCACTCTGCGGTCTTTGATGAGCTTTCTCATTCTGTGCATCGCGACTTCTGGCGTTAGCGATTGATAGAAGTGCCTTATATCAAGCTCGGCACAGTACTTTGTGCCTTTAATATCTCGCCGCACCCACCGCTCAATAAATCTCTTGCCGTAGTGCGGGCCTCTGCCTTTGATACTCCCGCAGCAGAATTTATCCATTCCGCGCAGGAACACTGGTTGAAGTACTTGCACAAGTGCATGATGGATATATTGGTCTGGATACAGGAGCGGCTCGTTTATCTCACGCCACTTGCCAGCCGACCTATCGTAACGCTGTCTGACTTTCATCGGATTTGGCGTGAAGCCGTCTTCTATCATCTCTCGCAGTTCCTTTACTCTTGCGTTAATATCCTTTTCAACCCATAAGACGGTTTTGTTCGGTCTATGATGCTTGCACCATCTGTGAGTGCGGTTCACTTCATAGATTGCTTGTTTCAGGTTATCGTCTGATATGAGTTTTTCATATAAATTGTTTTGCCTTTTCATAGGGATTTGTTGTATTCTCCTTTTGCCTCAATAGCCTTTCCTGCGCTCTTTCGAGAGTACTAAGCTACCTCCCTTAGCATATCTTCAGCAAGTGCTGTGCGGCTGCTGTGCCACGCTTAATTGAATACAAAAGTTTACGGCACCCGATGTTCGAGTTCGAATTCGAAGCGGAGTTGTTACCATTCAAGTAGAACAAGCCATAATTCAAGTTCTGGTTATAGTTACCACCCACATACAGGACGACACCCGACGAGTTATAGGGCACAGCAACCCCATGTAATATGTTAATTAAGTTATAACGAATAAAGTCTACCCACGGGGGAGGGTTCCCCCGTGAACCCCCTCTAAGGGAGTTTTTGGAGACGGCACCCGATGAACGAGTTCGAATACGAAGCGGAGTTGCTACCATACAAGTAGAACAAGCCATAATTCAAGTCCTGGTAATAGCTACCACCCACACACAGGACGACACCCGACGAGTAATAGTAGCAATAGTCTGGCGTGTATGTACTATTTGAGCCTGCTACTGCTGACGGGTAGAGAGCGTACTCGAAGCCGCTCGTCGTTGGCACGCTCCATGCTGAAATATATCCGCTTGATGTTGGTCTTGTGCCTACATTTGTTCCGTTCGAAGTGTCCGAAAAGCTTGCAGGGTTTTTGATGCAATAAACGCTTGAGCTCTTAAAATATATGCCGTCGCACCAGTCTAACACATTGTCCCACAGTCCCTCGATGTAACGATACTGAACGCCTACGCCGTATGCCGTGCGTGAGGACTGCATCGTGCCAGTGTGATACGGCATAGAGTCTGATGCTCCAACGGATTGAGCCGCTGAGTTATTTCCGCAGCCGTAGCCGATTTTGGTCTGCGAGTTCCAGTCTCCAAATTCTACGAGATACAGCATCGCTATAGTCCAGTACATAGCATAGTCATATTGCCAGTATGCTGAGCCAAGGTTGCTGATACCGCTTCTTGCAGTCGCACGAGTGATTTTTGCTTTTGGCGAGCTACCAGTTACCGACTTATATGATGAGTTGCAATGGTAGCGCCCTACATATACTACGCTCCGCTCGCCTTTGCCGTCGCCTCGGTCTGCGTGTGCTGGCGATACATAAGAGCCAGTGAATGATGCCTCTGAGATTTGAAGCTTCATTGTTGTGCCAGTCTTAGTCCATTTGTAGTAGAATTTAGGAATAGACACGAGCTCACCCGCCGTGGAGTCTGTAACTCTTTGCATATCGCACCACGGCGAGAGGTTATCAAACGGTGAGCCGTAGCTTGATGCGCCTGATACATACGGCACTGGGTCTGTGAAGCCCGCTGCCGCATCTGTACGAGAGAATTTCGTTGTCGAAGTTCCGTCCCAGCTTACGCCGTAGATTGGCGTTGTTGCTGTGATACTGAAGCTTGCGGTCTTAGTTACGCCATTCTCCGTGTAGCTTACAGTTACTGTCGATGTTCCAACGGTTATAACCGCAGAACCCGCAGCTGGTGAAGTTGTGTATGATGTTACTGCCGCCGTCTTTCCTGAGCTAAATGTAGCCGTTACTACCATACCAGCTAAATCAAGCACCTCACCCTTAGTGTAGCTTGTCTTCGTCGGTTTGGTCGTGATTGCGATGCTGCTGAGCACTCTTGTTACTGTGATGCTCTGGGAGGTCGTGTAGGTTATAGTGCCTTCCCACTCCCAGCTTACTGTTATCTTAGTCGTGTCCTCATAAACGACCGCGCCGCTTGCTGGTGAGAACGAGCACTCGCTTGTTACGTCGGCTGTGCTGCCGTCGGAGTAGGTAGCTGTTACCGCTATCCCCGAGATGTCGATGCTCTCGCCCGCCTTGTATGAAGTTTTCGTTGGGGGCGTTGTAACCGCCAAGCCTGTCGGGAATGTCGATTTACCGCCTGTTGTTGCGTTTGTCTTGCCTATCATCTCTCTACCTCGCTTTCCAGATTGCTATCGTCGGAATTGTAACCACTGTCTCTGGCTTTTCCTTGGCGTAGATATAGAAGCCGCCTGCGTAGGATTCTGCGACTGGCGCGAAGTTCCCGCCTGTTGCATCTTCTACTCCGAATGCCACGTCAGGACGATGGGATGTTGTGCATCCGCTTGCCGTGATTGCCGCTCTGAATGGGAAGCTTTCGTAAGTCGTGTCTGTCGTCCAAGCCGAGACCGCTACCTGCGTGTTCGTTAGCATTTGAACGTCAGCGTTTCCTTTGCTCGTTTCCAGAGCCGCCGCTTTCGTCGATGCTGCTGTCGCTGTTTTGTCTACCGTGTGGAGCGCCGTGTCTATCAGATCCATGTCGCCGTTTATAACACCGATGTCGGCTGTCTCGTTTTCGGCAGGCTTTACAAATTCATAATATGTTGTTTTACTTGCCATTGTTACCTCACTTTCACATCGCCCCATGTCTTAGCTTTGAGCCCACTCCAGGTTGATGTTTTAATATCTTTCCATGTGTAGTAATTGATAATGTATTCGATAGGAATGTGTGCTGGCTTAGCCTCTTCAAGCATATTTTTCAGCCCGTCGAGGTCTGCAGGCACGCCTTTGTCGCTGAATGTGACGCGGATTGCACTGTCGATGTAGTCGATGTCCGCCTCACCGAGTGCCCAGCTTTCTGCGATTTGCTGCAAGGATGCCACGCTGCAATTCGTGCTTGAGCGCCACTTTGCCATAATCGCTGCTCGCCTATCGTCAAGCTCGTCTGGCTTTTTCTCGATTCCGCATTCCGTCTCATAGCGTTCCACCATTTCGGCAGTGCATGTGTCGAAGAATAGGTTGGTCATGGCTTTTGCGATTTCTTGCTTTTGCTCGTCATTATTGCTCTGAATGGCTTTGCTCACATTTTGAACCATAGGATCCAGAGCGTTGAGCTTATTCATTCTGTTAAGCATAAGTCAACGTCACCGTCCCTGTCACTGCCACATAACGGTCTGGAATTGAGATGTTCGCAGTTCCGTCATTCATCTTGAGGTTCTCTACGTCTGCTACGCCTTTAACATCTGTGATGCGCGCCGCCAGGAGCATGTATGACACTGCAGAACCAGTAAAGGCTATTTCTGCGAGATAGTCTGCAATCGCTTTTTTGATTGCTGTGTCTACATCGCTTTGTGTTGCCTGAGACTGCAGCGTTATCTTTCCAGACACATTTATGTCAGTCACTGTTGCTGCTTCTACATAGCATTTTGCTCCGATTGGAGCAGTTCCGAGCCCTTTACCCTCGTTATTTGGGTCTATGTAGTCCTGCACTTCCTTAACAAGTGTTTCAGATGCGGGTTTCATCTCTGAGTCGATTATTACAACGTCTACAGTTCCATCGCCATGTCCGAGCGGATATACCTGCACATCGCCTACGCCCGATATCTCCATCGCCCAGGCATTATATGCTGCCTTGTTTCCACTTGTTGCTGGCGTTCTGAGTGCCGTGTAATATCTTTCTCTTAGTGAGTCATCGTCTTCCTCATCGTAGCCCTCGGCCGTTGCCTCTTCATTGATGCACTCGGAGATGCCTGCGATGGTGACTGGCATTTGATTGATACTTGTCGCGCCGACGTTTCCGCTCGTTCCTGCGACCTTCGCCTGAATTGGCACTGTTCCAGTTTCGGTTATTACTACTTCAGAAGTCGCTTCAAACTGCACTCCGTTTGCTGTCTCGAAGATGTCTCCAAGAGCTACCGTACCAGTTCCTGTCACTGTGACAGTTCCTACGGCGTAGGTCGCCGCTTTTCTTGTGATGCCGCGGCGCTGACTTACAAACTTCGTGAGCTCATCACCCGTCAGATTGTCAATGTCGAGTTTCGCGTTTGTCTCGGAGATAACTGTGTCTACCTCGTCCATCTCCTGCCCGATTGCCTCGGTCACGTCGTAGATCAGATAGCCAGCTGTCTTTTCATACTTTGAGTCGATTCTGTCTCTGATAGTCTCTCCTCTGTTAGACACTTACATTCACCTCCTCGGTCTGCCCGTCATTCATGGTGACGGTCATTGAAATAATTAGTCTATCTTTTTCTCTTTCCATTTCGAAGTCGTCTACGGAAGCGATTGCCTCGTTCAGAGCGGCTTTTTCTTGGATTTCTCTCTTGATTTCGCTGAATACGAAGGCTTTGTCCTTGTACCCGATGTAATTTTCGATATAAGTTCCGAATTCCGTTCCTTCATAGACTTTGTACTTGTCTACTTCAGTCTTTACCAGGAAGCCGAGCCATTGTGCCGCCGCTTCCTCATTGGTGCAATAAACTATCTTACCGTCCTTCAGAACATATTCATTTTTATCGAAGTCATACAGCGGAGTTAGGCCGAGCGTTGTCTCTTCAGAGGTCGTGATTTCCTCTTCATATTCAATGTCTGTCTCTGGGAACATATCTCTAACCTCCTATTAAGTCTATTACGGCTATGCGATTCAGAGAGCCTACTGCGGCGATCAAAACCTGCGAGCCTTTCTTCTTTTTAGTCTCGGAGTAGTCTTTGAATGTCTGCGTCTGGACTATCTCCTTCTCTTCTTCGGAGTACATGCCTTCTCCGTCGAACGCGGAGATTATTAAAGGCGATGCGGATTCTATTGTGCCGACCATGAGCGATGCCTGGTCTATTGCCTGCTCTTTTGCTCCTACTGTAGAATTCTTTAGTGCTTTTGCAAATTCATACTCCCACATGTCAGTTCTCCATTTCACAGCTTACTCTGTAGCCGTTCCCCGTGATTGTGTGCGTGCAGCTCTTTACTTTGTACCAGCCTTTGATGTGCGCCTCTGGTCTTTCGAAGTAAATTCTCACTGAGGCTCTTATCTTCGTGTTTCCTGGCATTTCTGCGGTAAACGATGTAGTTACCTTGTTATTCTCTTTAAGGAGATTCGCGGCGCGGTTTCGAGCCTTAGCGGAGTTTAGATCATCTTCAAGCTCTACTGTTTGAAGCCTGCCGTACTTCTTAATAGAAGCCTTGTCTTCCGCTGTGGCTTTGAGCTGTTTCGAGTCGTCGCCAGTTCCTGCTACGAGGATGCTGTTTTTCAATTCCTCGATTGAGCGTGTTCCTGAGATGCTTGATGCCTTCTGGCACTGCACTGTTCGTCCGAGCTCGTCTTTATAGGTTGGTTTGATTTTCGTCGTGCCTTTTTCGATGATGTTGAGCTTTCCGCCCTTCATCTGCATCTTGTACTTCTTGCCAGTCTCGTTCTTCACTTTTTTGAGAATGTCGTTGATGATATCTGCCACGTTCTCGTTCTTGTAAAGTTTCGATATGCTGGTCGCCATCGAGGGCATAGAGCCGACTGGCACGTCAAACTTCTTGCAGATCTGCTTGATTGCTGTGCTCGCTCCTACCTTCTTGAATTGAATGATTGTCGTTGACTTGTTCAAATAAAAAGCGTAGTCGTAGCCTTTGTAATCACTTCCGTGAAGCGGCGTTTCTGTGATGATACCTTCCAGGACCTTCGAACCGTCCACGTAGATTGCCACCTGATCGCCTACCGTCAGGACGGTATCAAATTGCTCGTCAAAATATGAATAGGGCAACGTAAATGAAAACTCCATTCCGAGGCTGTCCTCGGACTCGCTCCATGTCACGTCGCCCGCCGCTATTTTCTTCTTTTTACATTTAACGATACATTCCATCAGAGCACCTTCCTATACTGCTCGAAGCTGAGCGAATACTTGATATTGCCTGCTTGGTCTATTGACCAGCTGAATGTCTCACAGCTCATGAGTCTGTTGAAGTCCTCTTTGCCGTCTTTCGATGTGATAACTACTCGCATTGGCTTTCTATTCTTGCGGTTGTCTCGGAAAAATTTGACGTAGCTCATCGGTTCTTTGTAAGTTCCTTGATGCCAGCTCGCTTTGTATGACGGGAATGTTCCCTCGATTGACACAGTTGCAAGCGGCTCTGCGCCGAGCGCTTTAATCTGCCCGTACTTCACGCTGTCATAGTTCTCTGCCGTGGAGCTGCCATAGTCGATACTGAGGCCATCAGCAGGCACGTATGGAAGCTGTACTATCTTCTTGTTATTATCAATTGATACTGTTACTTTCATTCCGTGCCTCCTATGAGTTTGCCATCGCAGATAACAGCCTGCCTGCGATGTAGTTGCCCGTTTCTTCCATGTAAGCCTTATTGCCTATGACATTGCCCTGGATAGTAAGGTTTACTGTCACGCTCTGACCGCCGCCTCCTACTTTATCTGCGGGGATAATTCTCGTTCCTGATGGTAGAATAGCCTCTTCAGAACCGAGTTCGTTAAAGCCTGTCGCTCCGCCTGCGAAGTATGTCGTGCCGAGTGCCTTGTGTGCGCCCTTCTTGGCTACCTTGCTCTTCTTGCCGTTTTCGCTCGTGCTACCGCCGCTGCCAGTGTTATCGTTAACATTTACGTTTACGTCCTTGTCACCGCTACCGAAGAGCTTCTTGAATGCGCTGATAACCTTCTTCACAGCTTTGACTACTGCAGACACGGCTGCTTTGAGTTTGTTAAACTTTTCAATAACTGTCTCTGCGATGTAGGATGCGACTTTTTTCAGAACCGCCCACACCTTATTGCAGGCCTTTCTGAATTTCTCGGATCTCGTATAGAGCGTTATGAACGCTGCTACGAGCAAACCGATTGCGACTGCTACGGTTGCTATAGGATTTGCCAGGAGTAAACCTTTGAGCCCGCCGCCAGCAAGCTTGACTAATTTGATCGCTTTTTTTACCGCGGTGATGCCCTTTCCCAGCTTTATTAGCAGATTGTAGACTGTAATCATCGAGTAAAAGCCTGCTATGATTGGCAGGAGCGCTTTTGCGGCCGCTTTCAGCTTATCGAAGTTCTTTGCTACCCAGTCGATTGCTTGTCCGAGCTTCTCTCCGAATACTGCGCCCCATTCTTTAGCTTTATCTTCAAGTTTTCCGAGATACTCGGTCACTTTGTTGATTGCTGGCAGGAGTTTTCCTGCGAATGAGTTCTCATCGTCCGAGGAGCCGAGGAAGTTCGAGCCGATTCTTGAGATTGAGGCTTTCATGTTGGAGATCGCGCCAGTGATGGTCTTAGAGCCCATCTCTTTCGCCGCTCCGCCGATGTTATTTTTGACAGCGACCTGGAATTGTTCGAGACTTATCTTGCCATCTTTCGCAAGGTCGAATACTTCGCTTGCCGTCTTGCCTGTCTCTTTTGCGAGATACTGGTAAATAGGGATACCTCGTTCTGAGAGCTGAGTGAGCACTTCGTTTGTGGCCGAGCCTTTAGTTGCTACCTTGTTGAAGATAGAACCCATGTCATCCATGTCTGCGCCAGCGACCGCCGCTGCGTCGGCTACAGAGCTGAGATAGCTTTCGAGTTTCTTGCCAGGCTCAATGCCCGCCGCTACCGCAGATGCCGCTGTAGTTGCCGCCGCGTCCATTCCGTAGGCTGTGCCTTTTACGGAAGCGAGCGCGTTATCCATAATTTTTGACACATCCTCGGCGCTGTTTCCGATTGCTTCAAGCTTCGTCCTGGCGTTGTCGATGTTGACCATACGCTCCCAGCCTTTTGCGAGTGCAATGCCAGCGAAGGCCGTGCCTATACCGAGCGCGACCTTCCCTGCCTTCTTGCCGAATGCTGTGAGTTTCGTCATACCGCTGTCGGTCATTTTTGCAAGCGACTTCCGAGCAACATTTACTTGTTTTTCGAAGGCTTTCGTGCCTTTTTGAGCCGTAGATAATGGCTTTGTGAATTCGTCTTTCAGTTTGAGGACTACATAAGTCTTTTTAGCCATTAGCGATTGCCTCCATTCTTTCATAGTAGATGCGCATTGCTGCGCTGTAGAAGAATTTATCCGCCGTTGATAGGTTTGTAAGTTCTTCTAACGAGTGACCGCGCAGGAGGTAGAAGCCTATCATTGCCGCCTCTGCGTCCTGCTCCATCAGTTTTTTACATCGTCCTCAATTCCGTCTAATCCGTAGAATTCGAGAATGAAGTTCACGATTTTGGCCATTTCTCCGAGGTTATCGTCGAATACTGCCGTTACAATGTCATACGGCTCAACGCAGTTGTACTCTCTGAGCAAGTCCTCGTCCTTAAATAACGGAACCGATTTGTAAATCAGTTCTTTGTAAAGTTCAAGGCTGTCAGCCGTTGTCGCGTTTCCGAGTGCGTCGAACATGCCGCATACCTGCACAAGCGGCAGTCTCTTGACTGTTAGAGTCATCCCGATAAATTCGCAAGGATAGTCTCTATACTTGCTTCCCTCGGCGTTCTTTGTTGCTCTTTCGAGCAACAGTTCTTTTGTTGCTTTTTTCATCTTTTGCTCCTTTCCTCTTCAGGAATGTTCTATTTCACAGTGTCGAGCACCGTAAAGCTTGCGAATTTGAAAGGCACTTCTTCTTCGCCGAGTGCTTTCTGCTCGAATTTCATGAGTGTGAGCTCGTCAACCGTAACCTCGTTAAACTGGACTCTCTCTGCACCGAGTGCTGCAGGGTCATCAAGTTTCGCTACGATCATCAGCTCTGGAATAACGCCCTTTGCGATGCCGTCCTTGAGCTTGTTTAGCATGAAGCTGTCAACTTTGTGGAGCGTCATTGTACCTGATCCGGAATAGCCCATGAATTTCTGATGCGTTCCGAGGTCTTCGGCGATGTCAAGTTCTTCCCACTTGAGCTCAACCTTCGCCTCGAAGCTCTTAACGTTGGAGAGCTTTTCGTTGTCTACCCAAACGGCACCGTATGAACCGTTCATGATTTGATTCGCTTTCATTGTAGCCATGATGTCCTCCTTAGTTCATGTAGATGTTGAATGTAAGGTCTTCGATTGCGTCGAGGATCTGAACATTCGCTTTGAGATATACGTTGCTCTTGAATGGATTCTTCTTGACTGTTTCGTCGTCCCAATCGAGTGCTTCGGTCTTGCCAGATGCTACGATTGCTGCACGCTGAGCTTCTACGTCGATTTCTGCGAGGTTATCGTAATCAGGATTGAGCACTCCCTCGCCTGCGAGCGTTCTGAAGTAAGTATTTACTGCAGCTACGAACAAGCTCTGGTTGTCGAGTGAATTCTTGTACTTTCCGAGATAGTAGTTTTTGAAGCTGTCGATGATGTCCTCGCGGATCATATCCATTGCTTCAACGATTACGATCTTCTTGAAGTCTTCGATTTCTACTTTCTGAGCCGTGTTCACCGCTCTTGCAATCTTAACAGTTCCGTAGTCGTTGATGAGAACGAGATATCCGTTGTCGATTTCTGTGTCTACATCTGTTACCGCGCTTGCCGCCGTGAGGTCGTCAAGTTCGTAGTATGTTGCGGATCTGTCAAGGCTGAGGCCTGCGAATAAGCCTGCAAGCGTTGGCAAGTAGTTCATCGCTGTGAGCGTGCTGCCGTCCGTCAGAGTGACTGATTCGTTTGCCAAGCAAACTACGTGCATGTCGTCTGCAGATTCGATGCCAGAAACAACAGCTTTAATCTTACAAGCCGTGTTCGAGTTGTTTCTCTTTTTTACATAAGTGAAAAGGTCTGTCTGGTCGGTTGCTACGTAGCAGATCCAGTTGAATTTGATGCTGTCGAGCACTTCCTCGATGTCGCTAAACAGATTGCCGACTGTCAGTCTTACTGCGTAGAGCTTGTTAGCCCCGCCTGCAAGTGCGTTCTCGAGGAGTTCTCTGCTCTGGTCGGTCCAGTCGCTTGCTACGATGTCGGATGCCGACTTATACTCGTTGAGTACGGTCTTTCCTGTTGCGTCTGTCAATACTACGCATACGATGCCTTTTTCGCTGCGAGTGATCGCCGTTGTTGCCTTCGTCTTGAAGTCAACTATTACATTAGGTAAACCCATATCGTTTCCTCCTTAATTCTCTAAATCCTCAACCAACGTGTCCATAGTTGGCAGGTCTGCATCCACATCTACGAATTGATACATCTCGTATTCGAATGACATCTCAAGAACGTCATCGCTTATCGAGAAGTCTAACTCCGTGATTGGAATTGCAAAACTATCATCCAGGAAGAACCGATTGAGGAATAGCTTTGATAATGTGTTCTGTGTGTTTAGGAGCTCTATTCTGTTGATTTTATCGTCTGATGGAAAATAGTACAGCCGAATAGTGCCATAGTCGTGCGCGAATTCGTCCTTGCCGTCGGTGCTCGCCGTGTACTGGATGAAGAAGCACTTCTTGCCGAAGTCCTCGTCTTTATCTGTTGACCACACCTTCGCGTCTGGGAACGATTCATTCAAGACTTTCGTCATTGCTTTGATGATATCTGCGACTGTCTTCATTTCTCAAGCTCCTTTGCGATAAAATCTAAAAGATCATTTTCCACCGCTGCGTTAAACTGCGAGTCCCATTCTTCCATCGCGTTATTCATGACTTCGTAGGCTTTCACGCGCCCGATTCTCACTTTGTTAGGCTCATGGCCTACGAGCTCGTGCCCGAATTCTATCAAGTGTGCGTGCGGTGAGCTGTTGTAAACTCTGATGTTATACTCCGAGTCGCTCCACGAGTACACCGTCTTGCCAGCCGCGAAACCTTTAAGGTAGTTGCCCGTGCGCCTCTTCACCGCAGTTCTCGCTTTCTTCTTGGCATGATTTCTGAATTCGCGAGCCTCTTTCTTCATGAATTTTTTCGTTTCGTTTGGGAACAGTTTGATTAGCGATGTCATGCCAGACGAGAGGTCGCCTTGGATTTCCATTGTAGACTTACTCATCAGAGCACCTCCTGCACGTAGATTGTCGCGAACCTGTTTGTCCGCACTGGCGGCAGGATGTAGTCTATGTCGAGGCGATGGACGTTGTCTGTCATGTCCGTCCAGTTTATCCAGCAGCCATAAGTTACGCCCGTAAGAGTTTCGCTTCTGACTGTGACCACATGAGTAGTCTTTGACAGCATCGTGTCTGCAGGTCTCCCAGTTAAGAGAGAACCTGTGCGAGGTTCTACCTTCGCCCAGGCTTTCTTAACGCTGACAGCCTGCGGCTGGTCTTCGCCGAGTTCGTTCTTTGTAGTTTCAAACTTCCAGAATTCTATTCTCTCGTCGAGTTGTCCTGCGTTCATGCTATCACCTCATACTTTGCGTCCAGGGCGATCTGATTGAGAATGCCCTGGACGTTTGTCGGCGCGGGTAGCTCTTTCAAACTCTCCGTTGTAGTTGCACCTCTGTGGTCTATCCAGTCGGTAGCTATCATCTTAACCGCCTGCTTGTAGAGTTGGCTCGTAAGGTCAAACTTCTTGCCAGTCTCTGTTTCGCATTTCTCGATTGCCGCTTCGATGATTTCTGTAACATCGTCGTCAGCGTCAATCTTGGCGTATGCTGCTACGGTTTTGATGAAGTCTTCCATGTGCTACTCCTTATGCCTTTGCTCTTGTGTATCTTACGATTGCGTTAGTGTCAGCGAGCACGCCGTCTGCCAGGCACATTGCTCTGTAAACTGTTGAACCAGTTCTAAATCCTACGGACTTGTCCTGTGCTACTTCGATGTCCTGAGTGAAGTTCCATTTGTACTCGAAGAAGTCTCCGAAGAATACATTGTCTACGCTGGATACCGTGCAGCTGTCCTCGATGATAACTGGATACCCAAGGATGTTAAACTTGCCAGGAGCCTGAGCATCTGCTACTACTACTGGCTGACCGTTTGTGTCTACCATACCGATAACCTCTTCGTAGAATACCTTTCTCGGCATTACGAAGGAAGCATTGTAAGCGTACTCTGTCTGTAGGCTTCCGATAATTTTCATGAGGTCTTTATAAGTCATGCCAGCAGCAGTGAATGTTCCAGTTGCTGTTGCGATTGTAGTAGCAACGCCTGTAGCCTGATTCTTGCCAGAGCCCTGGATGATAGCGATTGCCATTGCCTTGTTGATCTTATTAACAAGACGGGACACAAGCCAGTCTTCGAACGCATCGATTGCCATTGCTGCAACGTCTGCTGTGATCTCTACTGTCTTGATGAGCTTGTACGCTGTGAGTGATACAGTTGCAAGAGCGTCTGCGCTGTCGCTGGAAGCGTCGCCCATTGCTACCCAGCTTGCATCGTTTACTGCGGACTCTACAGGCATGGACACATTCGACGGGATGTGCATTACCTCGATAGCGGAGATGATAGGGTACTCCTTGAGTTTGCCGATGATTTTATTCATCGTCTGAGTAGGGATTGCTGCAGATGCTGTCACAGCAGTTCTCTCTTCTACCGTCAGAGTCTCGCCCTTGAGGTCTTTGAGGAATGCTCTTCTATAGGCTGGGGAGTCTGCGCTAAAATCTTCTGGCTCGTTAGTAGTTGCCTTGCGTACTTCG
Source organism: Flexilinea sp. (assembly GCA_963631945.1). Lineage (GTDB taxonomy): Bacteria > Bacillota > Clostridia > Peptostreptococcales > Anaerovoracaceae > CAG-238. The sequence continues at coordinate 19,431 of CAVGSW010000004.1, forward strand.
ATTCCGTTTGTTACTACGTTGGAGAGGATTGCTTTGCGAGTTTCTGCTGCTTCTTTTCTTGCCTTGAGCTCGTTATATTCCTCTTCAAGCTTTCTTGTCTCTTCTACGAGTGCTGTGTTGTCTGCGTTTGACTGCGCCGCTTCTGTTTCGATTGCTGCCATTCTTGTCAAAATTTCTTCCATTCTCTTTTTAATCATTTTCTTACCTCCATGATCATTCTTCTAATTTTGATTAGGTTGATTTGCTTTTCTCTCTCCAGCCGCTCCTGCTGTTCTGCTTCAATCACTCCGTTGAACCAGTCACGAGAGGATATATCAGTACCGTCGTTAGCGGGAAAATCCACCGCACTAACGTCGTATACTTTCGCGATTCGTAAGATTGTCCTCGTGTGTGTCTCGCGGTCAAAGCTGTCTTCCGCTACCGTGAACCCGAATGACATCTGATGCACGAGCCCTGTCTCAATCTCTTCGAACATTCCACGAGCCGATTCTGTCTTGCTGAGGTCGGCCGCCACGAATAAGCCGTGGTCTTGCGGTTCGAGTATGAGTGTAGGGCTTGCGCCTTTTTTCATCTTCGTGCGAGCAAATACTTTGCCGCCGTGATTATATTGGAAAACCACATCTGTGAGATCCGCGTCGTCGAGCGCGTGCCTATCGACCTGCTCTTTAATCTCGATGCCGTCCTCTGTCGTCCAGAGCGTATACGGAGCATTGAATGTTGTTGCGAAACCTTCGACGTAGCAGTCCGAGTCAAGTCTTTTCTCTTCTGACGGTGCCATGACTGCCATTGTTCTGTATTCTCTTCCTTGCTTAATCATTTCCTTCTTCTCCTCCTGTTGATATGAGGCCTTGTGCCTCGTTTAATTTATCAACTTCTGCGTATTCTTTCCTGATGTAGAGAACGTCGCCGTCTTCTACTGGATCCATTCCGAAGAGTGCTCTGCCTTGATTCTGAGTGAGCATCCCGCGGTCGAATAACTGTGTTACTGTGTTCAACTTACTCTCGTTTGATACATGGTCGAGGCGGCTTGCCGTGATGTTCACGCGGTCGCCGAATGACCACTCTCTAACACTATAGATTATCTTCGTCAGAACCTCGGAGAGCTGCACCGCGAACGGCTCGATTTTGCCTTCATAGTAGGAAGCCCATGTGTCCTCGTCGTAGTCGTTCATCAGAATCTTCTCGTTAGTTCCGAAGTAAGTGTAAGCGTTATTTTTGATTTGCTGGAGCTGTTTATCATCCACGAGCAGAGACTTCGATTCAATCTGCTTAACGTCTCTATACTTCTCGTCGAACATCATCACGCCAGTCGAGTTATTGTTGAGATTGTACTTAACGAAGTCCGCACGAGCCTCTTCAATAGTCTTAGTCTTAAAAGCACCTGCGAGCATTGCCATAAATCTGATTGATGCGCTGCTCTTGATGCCTTCGACCACGCCCTGATCGTTGGCATTGATCATCTCCATTGTCGGAATGAGAGGACGATTGCCAGAACCGAAGAAGTCGTCTTGATACTGAAACTTAGTCAGCACCCCGACGTAGTTCGCCTCGATTGCGGCTCTCTTTCCTGTTGGAAAGATAAATTCGTAGTATTCCTTGCCATTGTACTGTTTCAAAGTAACTTCGGAGGCTTTGGCAGGGAAGAACCCTTTAATTCTCGTCCCCTCATCATCTAAAAGAGGAATTATGAATGCAGTCGTGTCTGTTTCGAGCAGCGTCGCAAGCCTGTATAAGAATTGCGATGTTGTCTGCCACGGATTAGGGCTGATTGAGAGCATGTTCTTTAAGCCTTTATCAGCGCCCTCAAGCTTTATCTGAAGCTTGCTACAGTGTGAGGCAAATGTGTGGATTGCTGATCTGCAAACCAGCGCCTCGTAAATTCCGCCCGAAAACGACGTAAATTGTGGTTGGTAGGCTGTCAGAGTTGCAAAATATCTATCCGTTGCCTGATGCACCGCCGTCTTCGGAAATATCTTTTCAAAGAGTCCTATGGCTCATCACTCCCTTCCGCTGGATCATTGAGTCCGATGTAAGTTCCCATCTTGTCTTGTAATACCTTATATGCACAGAGAAGGGCGATAGTTCCGTCTATTCTCTGCGTCTGGTCTGGTGATTTTACTGGCTGTATGTTGCCGTTTATATCTGTCTTGACTTCAGTGTTGATTAAGCACCATTTGTCAATCGGATTGTTGTTGTAAACGATGTTGCCCTCGGCGAATTCTGCTTTTAAGTCTTTCATTGGTGATGACAAAGTCTTTGTGCCCTGCCGAACGGGTATCATGCTGTTACGCCCGAATTCCTGGCGGAATTGCTCGAGCGTGTTGTCGTCAATGTGCCACGGGTCGTATCCGATAGCGTATATGTACAAATCCTCTTCATCTCGGAGTTCCTTGAACCATTCGAGGAAGATGTCTTTTGTGCACTTCGCGCCAGGGCATGTTCTCATTAAACCTTGGCTTATCCAGAGCGAGTACGGAGCATGGTCTCGGCCGCGCCTATTTCCCATATTCTCATACTTCTCAACGACCGCCTCTGGTATCCAGTACATTTGGCGGACGTAGATATGTTTGTCGCCTGGTCTCATGCAGATTGCCTTTGCTGCGTTAAGGTCTACACTATCCGCTGCGTCGAAGCCGCCGATTGCATAGTCAAATTTGATATCGAAGGTTGCCTCGTTATTCAGCTCTTCATATCTCATCCATGCACTCTCGGAAGTCTGCGGAATGTTAAAGTCTTTAACCAGCACGGTCGGAAGGAATGATTGGTCTACTTTTGCCTTCTCAACCATCTCTTCCAGATACTCGGTCTTCTTGATCGTGCCGAGCCCTGGATTAGCTTTTATCCACATTTTCGGATTCCACATCTCTTTCCTATCATCCAGTTCGTAGATGAACGGTAGGAAACGCGGATTTACAATCTCGCCTGCGAGCAGTTTGCTCGCGTACTCGTATTGTGCATCGAAGATGCCGTTCCTCACGAAGCCGTTTGTGGTGATGCAAAAGAGCAGTGGCTGCTGTCTTGCGCCCATTGATTGCTTCATAAGGTCGTATATGTCTCTATTGGTGATGGCCGCCAGCTCGTCGATTATTACTGCGTGAGCATCGAGTGAGTCGAGGCTTTTGACGTTGCTCGCCATTGCCTTGATGAAGCCCATGTTATATGTACAGTAAAGGTCTGACGCTCTCTTTCTGAGATGGTTTGCGATTGCTGGTGATTGCCGCCGCATATTATTGGCGGCTGTGAAACCTTTCATTGCCTGCTCGTATTTCGTGGCTATATTGTAAACTTCGGGAGCACCTTCGCCATCGTTCATTGTGAGGTCGATTTCAACGGCAGCGCATTCTGTAGTCTTGCCGTTTTTTCGTCCTTCGATAATGATCACTTCGTTGTATTGCCGCAGGTCGTTGTCATCTACGAAGCCGAATACCGCCTCAAGCCGAGCCTTTTGGAATTGCTCAAGCTTCAGCGGCTGGCCGATGTTGCCTGCAGGAACCTTACAGAAGTTCTCTATAAAGTCTGTGTGGCTCTGAGCGATTTCTGCATCGTAGTGGAATTCTTTTGGATTCTCGTAGCCGTCGAGGATCCGCTCGGCCACCCTCTTCATCTTTTGGCAGGCTGTTATCTTTCCATCCAGGATGGCTGTAAAGTATGGAACGAGTTCGCTCATGCTTTCTTCCTCTTCACGAATGCTAGCAGTTCGTCAGCCTCTTCAGCGCCCTGCGGCATGAGGTCAACGAGCTGCTTGATAACCTGCGTGTAGTTTTTGATCATCGTGTTGTAACTCTTGAGAGCCGGGTGTTCTGACTTGACGTTGAAACCATTTCCGTTCTTACCCTCCACGACCGTGCCCTCGTCGATAACGAGTTGCTGGAGCTCCTCCAGCGTTACGTCCATGAAGGCTGCCTTTTTACAGAGCTTCTCGGCGATATTCTTCTTATC
>CAVGSW010000005.1:0-4333 GCA_963631945.1 Flexilinea sp.
TGTCATTTGCCCTTGCTCTTAGAGGCAAAAACCACCATTGGCTGTTTTGAACCCTAATTTTCACCCGATTCGAGTGTGAGTGGTGTCATTTGATATCAGATTCGAGGTCAAAAACCACCACTGCACCAGCTGACCGACCTGAGAATCGGCGCACCTACGCCCGCACGCGCTCCAGCTGGCGGCTGGCACGTTGCTTGCAATCCAGATTCGCATACCGCAAGCACCATGCCAGCCGCCCTATAATAGGGATTGGCGAAGACAATCCCTACCGCTCAGAGTTAACAGTATGACAGCAGCGGATTGCACGACCCGCCGCGCAGAAGCAAGAATGAAATCCCGAAGAAAATAATACAGAGGCTCGCGCATGCGGGCCTCTGGTGCGTCTGTCGTATTTCGTTAAAATTCCAAGCTTTGGTTGGTGCGGTTTTTCTTGAAAAACATGATGTAGTAAATCGGCATATATGTGATTTTGCCCTTTTGCCTGACTTCGCGTTCGTTTGAGAGGACGATGGCCTTGCTTATGTGGTACTCGTCGGTTTTGACGAAGTTGTTCAACGCGCTGTGAATCGTGTAATCCTTGCCCGACTTGACTTCTATCGGCACCACAGAGAGGCTCTCGTAGTCATCAATCAAGTAATCGACTTCGCCTTTGTTGCGGTTGTCATAGTAAAACAGGTTGTAACCGTGCGCAGCAAGCTCGGTAGCAACAGCCGTCTCGTATAGCGAGCCAAGGTTTACGCTCCGCACATCATCCAAAACCGCACGTATGTTATTTCCATATAAAATCCCCGAAAGCATACCCACATCATTCATATAAAGCTTGAGCAAATTTTTGCCGGCTGACTCAATTAGCGGAAAGCGCGGGTTGGAAATCGCCTGGACATTGAGGGCAATGCCTGCATTTATTAGATAATCGAATCCTTCTTGGTAGTCTGCAAATGTCTTTCCCCTCTTTTGCTCGATTTCCTTTGCGACCATACGCTTTTTCTTGTTCTCCATATTTGACGGGATGAGATCGTAGATTCGGCGAATCCTCAAGCTGTTAGCAGGGTCGTATTTCGCGGTGTCATCTGCGTAGTAGCCGTGGATTCCGTTCTGAACCTCTCGCACAGTCTGGATATTGTGCTCGGCAAGATAGGTATTCACAGCGTCTGGCATGCCACCGACGAGCAGATATTTGCGGAAAAGTTCGAGCATCTTCTGGTGCGTTGCCTCATCCAAGGACTCCCCGCGCAGGAACTTGCCCTCTAGCACGTCCATGCCGATTGCGTTCAGGCCATTCGCATACAGGAATTCCTCAAAGTTGAGCGGGTACATGCGAACCTTGCGGATGCTTCCCATAGGAATCGATGTCGTCTGCGAGAGCGTGACACCCAGAAGGGATCCGCTCGCAACATAAGTAAATTTGCCGTCTTGCGACAAGAACTTGAGCAGAGTCAAGAGCTGCGGGTATGCCTGAATTTCATCGAGGAAAATCAAAGTGTTCTCCTTCTCGTGCATCTTGTCGCCTGCAATCATGCTCACCTGCAGGTAAAAATCTTCGACCGTCCTAACATTTGCGAATAGTCGGTCGCGCAGGGAGTCTTCAATCATGTTAATCTCTATGAAATTTTCGAATAACCGCTTGCCAACATGGCGGATGATGTATGTCTTGCCAATTTGACGCGCACCGTCGATGAGTAGGATTTTTTCGCTTTTGCTAGTAAAATGCTCCTCAATTAGCGATTCAATTTCTCTGTAAAGCATGGCAATTCCTCACTTTCTGACTTTTCAATATGATTTTACTCCATTTTTCCTGACTTTTCAATATATTTTTTGACGTAATTTCATGACTTTTCAATATAATTTTAAGGTAAAAATCATGACTTTTCAAATTTTAAGCCCAGAAGCTAGCGATTTGGACAAATGTGGATTTTCTGCGGGTTTTTGCGGGAAAAGGCTTGCAATTTGCGGGGCGGTGTGGTATTATGATTGTGCACGATTCATAAGGTAAGACTTGAAGAGTGGGTTTCGGCCCACTCTTTCAATTTTGTATAGGGCGATTGACGCCCGCGGACAGGTTGCTGAGGTAAATGAGCAAGAGGCGGGCGGCAAGGAGCACGGCAGAAACTGAGGCCAAGACCAATGGAATTATGTGCCGTGCGACGAATCGCAGGGCAGGAACCCGCAACTGAGGTTAGCTGGTTAAAATTTGCCAAGAGCGGGGTGCTGCCGAACAACATGATAGGAGGATATGAATGGCGAAGAGAAAGATTGCGGATATTGTCGAGGAGATCAGTAGCGAGTTTTTGGCGGAGAACGGGTTGGAGCTTTACAACTGCGAGTTCGTCAAGGAGGGGCGCGACTGGTTTCTGAGGGTGTACATAGACAAGACCGAGGAGGCTGCGAACGCTGCTAAGGCTGCTAAGGCGGAAAGAGAATCTGCGGATAGTAGTGAGAGTGCGGCGGGCGAAGAAGTGCCGGCGGCAGAGGTTTTGTCGGAATATGTGTCCACTGATGATTGCGAGAAGGTCAGCAGGTTCCTCAGTGCGGAGCTTGACCGCTTGGATCCGATTGAGCAGAACTACTACCTGGAGGTGTCATCGCCTGGCATGGATAGGGCACTGCTGAAGGAGAAGGATTTTGTTAGATTCGCGGGAGAAATCGTGGACGTGAGTCTTTACAAGGCGCTGGACGGGCGCAAGGCTTATCAGGGCAAGCTCGTCGGCATGGAAGATGGCAAAATCATCATAACAGATGAAAATGATAAAAGAATTGAATTCCCAAGAGAGCAGGTTGCGAAGACGAAACTTGCCGTAATATTCTAAGGAGGTAATACAAGAAATGAACAAGGAATTTATACAGGCTATCGAGGATTTGGAGAAGGAAAAGCACATTTCCAAGGAGATTTTGCTGGAAGCTATCGAATCCGCGCTTGTGTCTGCATACAAGAAAAATTACGGAACGTCGCAGAATGTGCGCGTTGACATCAACGAAGAAACGGGCGATATCAACGTTTACATGAGAATGGACGTTGTGGCTGACGAGGAAATCGAGGATGAGCTGACGCAGATTCCGCTTTCTGAGGCTATGGAAATCGACCCGCGCTATGAGGTTGGCGACGTTGTGGAATACCAGGTTACTCCGAGGGATTTCGGCAGAATCGCGGCGCAGACGGCTAAGCAGGTTGTCGTTCAGAGAATCAGAGAGGCTGAACGCGGAATGATTTTCGATAACTTTATTACGCGTCAGGGCGAGATTTTGACGGGCAGCGTGCAGAGAATCAGCAATGAGACTTTGTTCGTGAACGTTGGAAACACCGAGGGCATCCTTTCGCCGAACGAGCAGGTGCCTGGCGAGCGCTACAAGGTGAACGACCGCCTGAAGGTTTACATCATGGATGTTCGCAAGACGAACAAGGGACCGCAGGTTTTCCTTTCGAGATCGCATCCGGGACTTGTGAAGAGGCTGTTTGAGCTGGAAGTTCCTGAGATTGAGGACGGAACGGTTGAAATCAAGGGCATCGCAAGAGAGGCGGGCTCCAGAACGAAGATGGCCGTTTACACTGAGTACGAGAACGTTGACCCAGTTGGCGCTTGCGTCGGCACGAGAGGCAACAGAGTTCAGGCAATCGTGGACGAGCTGCATGGCGAGAAAATCGATATCATCACTTGGAGCGAGGATCCTGAGGTTCTCATCGCGAACGTGCTCAGCCCAGCAAAGGTTGAGAAGGTCATCATTCCAGACGAGGAAGAAAAGTCGGCTATCGTAATCGTTCCTGATTATCAGCTTTCGCTGGCAATCGGCAAGGAAGGTCAGAACGTAAGACTGGCAGCGAGAGTCAGCGGCTGGAAGATCGATATCAAGAGCCACAGCCAGTATGAGGCAATGCTCGAGGAGGACGAGGACCTGTTCGTCGAGGTTGATGACGAGGTTGAGCCAGAGATGGAGGCCGAGGTTGAGGCTGGGTTGACTGAGGTTGAGGCCGAGGATGAGAAGGTTGAGACAGAGGTTGAGGCGGCCGCTGAGGAGCCTGAGCTCGTAGAAGTGGCTGAGCCTGAAGAGGAGAAATAATTTGAACGAGAAAAAAGTGCCGCATAGAAGATGTGTTGGCTGCATGGAATCAAAACGGAAAGAAGAGCTGACGAGGCTGGCGATTACCGACTTCGGGCTGATGGTGGATCCGAGATGCAGGCTGGATGGCCGCGGGATTTACCTGTGCAAGGGCAGCGCGGACTGCTTCGCGAAGGCGCTGAAGCGCAAGGCCTTCGAGAGGACGCTGAAGCGGGCTGTTGCGGCGGAGGAAGTCGCAGCGCTGAAGATGCAGCTCGGAATCTGGGACGATGAGCCCGCA
>CAVGSW010000005.1:4759-22697 GCA_963631945.1 Flexilinea sp.
ATAGCGCCACCGAGCCGCTGAGGTTACAGACCGCAGGATATGCGGGTGACCGAGGGGCGCGGGGTACTGAGAACAGCGGCCGCACCGAAACAGAACGAAGAATAGAATTGAGAAACGGCTCGGAAGAGCTTAAGGATAACACTGAATGAAGGAGGTGTTCTAATGGCAAAAGAAAGTAATACACATGAGACAACGATTGTAAAGGCAGCCCCTAAGAAGGCTGACAGCCAGAAAGACGAACAACCGAGAGGGACTGTAAAGGCGGCGAGCATGGCGCAGGTCAGAACGCTCGGCGCGAACAAGCACGCACAGGCAAGGCAGCCACAGCAGGAGAAGGCGCCGACTTCGCGCCCACCGATTGGCAAGCCAGTAGCAAATAAGGATTTAGAGAACAGAACGAAACCGCCAATCGGCAAACCGATGGGTAAGCCAATGGGAAAACCTATGGGCAAGCCTATGACTAAGGCTGAGGTTGAGGCGCAGGCTGCGGAGACGAGAGCGGCTGCGGGCCAAGAGGCTCAGGTTGCTACGGAAGCTAAGCCTGCCACGGCAGGCGGGGCAGCCGCGGAAGCCAAGGCGGCTGCGAGCCAGGCAGCACCAGCTGCTACGGAGACTAAGGCAGCCGCGGGCAAGGCCGAAGCACCGAAGGCGTTGGCAACGGCAGCAAAGGCCGACGCGGGCAAGACTGAGTCAGCGAAGGCTGAGGCCCCGAAGGCCGAGGCACCTAAGGTAGCTAAGGCCGAGGCGGGCACGGCAGCAGCTAAGCCAGCAGCAAGCAAGGCACCAGCGGCAACGAAGACAGAGGCTGCTGGAGGCAGAAAGCCAGCAGGCCAGAGAACAGACGACAGAAAGCCAGCAGGCGCAGGCTCCAGAGCACCGAGAGATGCGAAGGGCAGAAGCGACCGCGGCGAGAGAACAGATAGAGGCGGTCGCAGCGACAGACCGCAATCCAGAGACGGCGGCCAGAGACAGGGCCAGAGTCGTCCAGCAAGCAGAGGCGACAGCCGCCCAAGCCTTTCCAAGATGGAAACGAAGCCAAACCAGAAGAACTCTGAGAAGCGCGACCATCAGGAGAAGGAAAGAAACAAATTTGCTAAATTAGAAAAGGGCAGCCAAGGCAAGAAGAACAAAGAAAAGATGCAACAGCGCTCCCTCGAGAAGCAGGCTAAGCCGAAGAAGCACAACAAGCCGAAGCCACAAGTTGAGGAAGAAGAGGATATCTTAGAAGAACTTCCTACTGGCACGATTGCGCTCACAGCGCCAATCACGGTAGCAGGCTTCTGCGAGCAGACAGGCGTATCCACATCCAAGGTCATCATGGCACTCATGAAGATGGGCATCATGGCCAACATAAACCAAAACATCGACGAAGATACGATTCTGATTCTTGCAGACGAAATCGGCATCAGCGTAGTTGTAAGCAAAGTCGAGGAAGAAGTCGAAGAAGAAGGCCTCGAGCTCTTCGAGGACAAGGAAGAAGACCTCAAGCCACGTGCACCAATCATCACGGTTATGGGACACGTTGACCACGGTAAAACTTCGCTGCTCGACGCAATCAGAAAGACAAACGTAACAGCATCCGAGTCCGGCGGCATCACGCAGCACATCGGTGCATCAGAAGTAAATATCAACGGCCAGAAGATTGTATTCCTCGATACTCCAGGCCACGAAGCATTCACAGCAATGCGTGCCCGCGGCGCACATATCACAGATATCGCGGTCCTCGTAGTTGCAGCAGACGACGGTGTAATGCCACAGACAATCGAGTCAATCAGCCACGCGAAGGCTGCAGGCGTTCCAATCATCGTCGCAATCAACAAAATCGATAAGCCAGGCGCAAACCCAGACAGAGTTAAGCAAGAACTCACTGAGCACGGCATCCTCGTTGAAGACTGGGGCGGAGACGTTATCAGCGTTCCAGTTTCAGCAAAGACGGGCGAGGGCATCGTGAACCTCCTCGAGATGATTTTGCTGCAGGCAGAAGTTCTCGAACTCAAGGCAAATCCGAACAGACTTGCAATGGGTTCCGTAATCGAAGCAAGACTCGACAAGAACAAAGGCCCAGTTGCTACGCTTCTCGTAACGAACGGCACGCTGAAGACAGGCATGTCAGTCGTAGCAGGAACATGCGCAGGCAGAATCAGATTGATGACGGACTTCAAGGGCAGAGAAATCAAGAAAGCGGGCCCAGCTACAGCAGTTGAAATCCTCGGACTTTCCGACGTTCCAGAAGCAGGCGACGAGTTCAATGCGGTTAAGCAGGACAAGGTTGCTAAGGAAATCGCAGAGAACCGTAAGCAGAAGCTCAGAGAGGAAATCCTCGCAAGAAACGCAAGCACTACTCTTGAGCAGTTATTCAGCCAGATTCAGGAAGGCGAAGTCAAGGACCTCAACCTCATCATCAAGGGCGACGTTCAGGGATCAATCGGCGCAATCGTTGCATCGCTTGAGAAGCTGAACAACGAAAACGTAAGAGTAAAGGTAATTCACACAGGTGTTGGTACAGTAACAGAATCCGACGTAATGCTGGCAGGCGCAACAGGCTCGATTATCATCGGCTTCAACGTAAGACCAACTACGGCGGTTCAGACATTTGCTGATAGAGAAAACATCCAGATCAGACTTTATCGCGTAATCTACGACATCATCAACGATGTGGAAGACGCTATGAAGGGTATGCTCGATCCAGAGTTCAAGGAAGAAGTTCTCGGCAAAGCAGAAGTCAGAGAGACATTCAAAGTTCCGAATGTCGGCATCGTCGCAGGTGCGTACATTCAGGAAGGCAAGGTTATCAGAAATGCAGAAATCCGTCTTGTTCGCGATGGCATCGTAATCCACGAAGGTACGATTTCTTCGCTGAGAAGATTCAAGGACGACGCAAAGGAAGTTAACCAGGGCTACGAATGCGGTATCGGCATCGAAAACTACAACGACATCAAGGAAGGCGACGTTATCGAGTGCTTCCACATGGTCGAGGTAGAGAGAAAATAATTTTGATAAAAGGAAAGAAAAATGGCAAAAGGCTATAGACAAGGCAGACTCGGCGAAGAGATTCGCAGGATAATCAGCGAAATGCTCATAAACGGCATCAAGGATCCGAGAATCACTGGCCATATGATAAGCATTTCTGGCGTTTCCGTGACGAACGACGGAAGCTATGCGACGTGTTACGTGACCGCGCTCAGCTTCAGCAAGGACGAGGAAACGAAAAAAGCCGAGGAAGAAGAGATTTTGGCGGGACTGAACAGTGCGAAGGGTCTGATGAAGAACGAAATCGCAAGGCGCGTCAAGGTTCGCCACACTCCTGAGCTGATTTTCAAGATGGATCACTCCATGGATTACGGCAGGCATATTGACGAGATACTGGATACAATCGACTTCGACAGCTACCAGCCAGATGAGCCCGAGGAATCGGAGGAGCAGTAATGAACAATACATTTAGAGAAATTGCATCAGTGCTGGACGCCTCCCGCACCATCCTCCTGTACCCGCACGTGAGCGCGGACGGAGATGCGCTCGGCTCGTGTACAGCGCTCTGCAAAGCCCTCCGCATGAAGGGCAAGGAATGCTATATTTTGGTTGAAGAGGAGCTTCCGCTAAACCTGAAGTTCCTCGACAAGGGCTATTGCACGGACGACCAGAACATAATAGAAGACGTAGATGTTTCGTTCTGCGTGGATTGCGGCGACGAGACACGATTCCCGAACCGCACTGAGAAGTTCGCACAGGGCAAAGTGAGCATCTGTCTGGACCATCACCGCACGACGAAGGATTTCTGCGACTATAATTACGTCGTTCCAGAGGCTTCGGCGACTGGCGAGCTCGTGTTTGACCTGCTGCAGGAGATGGGAACGCCAGCGGATGTCGAGATTGGCGAGGCACTTTTCGCTGCAATCACGACGGATACGGGCAACTTCCAGTATTCGAACACGACGAGAAAGGCGTTCGAAATCATGACGGAGCTCCTCGATTGGGGCGTTGACACGAACAAGGTCAGCGTTCAGCTCTACGAGAACATTCGCCTCGAGAGGAAAATCATCGAGTCGATGGCATTTTCCACGATGAATATCCTCGCGGACGGCAAGGCGGCAATCGCTTACGTTACGCAGGAGATGATCGAGAAGAGCGGCGCACTTTCCGAGGAAACGGAGAACGTAATTCAGCAGCTCAGAAGCATTGCTGGCGTTGAATATGCGGCATTTCTGAAGGAAAAGGGCGAGAATTTGGTTCGCCTCAGCCTCCGTGCGAAGACGGAAGGCGACGTTGCCGTAATCGCTGAGAAATTCGGCGGTGGCGGTCATATCAAGGCATCCGGTGCAACGCTGGAAATGCCGATAGAAGAAGCAGTCGCTGCGGTTACAGCAGAGCTCGAAGCGGCTTGCAAGGAACTGAAATAAATGAAAGATGGAATTTTGAATATCAACAAGCCGCAAGGCGTAACCTCGCACGACGTGGTGAGGGACATCAGGCGGCTTCTTGGAGTGAAAAAAATCGGACATACGGGAACGCTTGACCCGATGGCAACTGGTGTGCTGCCGATTTGCATCGGGAAGGCAACGAGAATCACTGAGTACACGGACCTCGATTTCAAGAAATATCGTTGCCAGCTCAGACTCGGCACTGTGACGGATACTCAGGATATTTGGGGAACGGTGCTCGAGCAGCATCCGACGGATGGCATCACGGAGGAAGCCGTGCGAGAGGCTTTCGCAGGCTTCCGTGGCAGGATTAGCCAGCGGCCGCCGATGTACAGCGCGGTTAGAATCGCTGGACGGCGGCTCTACGACTACGCCCGCGCGGGTGAAACTGTAGAAGTCAAGACCCGCGAGATTTTTATCAACGACCTGGTAGTGGAAGCGGTCGATTTCGGCTACACCAGCAACCGCGGGACCGAAATCCCCGATTCTGGTTGCGCACCAGGACCTGGAAGCGCAACCGCGCCCGCCGCACCAAGAGCTAATCCTCAGAACACGAGCGGCGGCGCCGCCGGTGAACCCCCAGCAATCCGAGTAAGGTTCACCGTCGAGTGCTCCAAAGGTACCTACATCCGCACCATCTGCGAAGACGTAGGCCGCGCACTCGGCTGCGGCGCCGTAATGGAAAGCCTCGAGCGCTTAGCAAGCGGCGCCTTCAGAGTCGAAGACGCAATCGATCTTTACGACCTGACGGACACCTACGCAACGCGCCGCTTCGAAGGCGAGAAATACTTCGTGGAGCAGGCGAGCCCAGAGAATCTAGCGAGAATCGAGCAGCTCATCCTGCCGATAGACTACCCGCTCGTCCACTTCGGCAAGGCAGTGATGAGCGCAGAGCAGGCACACAAGTTCATAGACGGCTGGCACGTACCGCTCTCAGAGTGCGAAATCACCGAGCACCCAGAGTTCGAAAGCGCGGAATTCCCGCTGGAAATCCGCCCAGAATACCGCGCCGCCTACAACATGTACAGGCGAGCAGGCGGCACGCAGAGCGCCGCCCCAGAGTTCATAGGCGTAGCGTTCTACAGCCCGAAATACCATAAACTCGTCGCAGACAAGGTTTTCGCCCGCAACGACGAGTAGCAACAGCGCAAATTAATTACTATAAGGACATAGTTATGATTAAATTTGAAACAACAGACGATATAGCAAAACAGGGCATAGAAGTTAAGCCAACCTGCGTCGCCCTCGGAAACTTCGACGGAGTGCACGTAGGCCACAGGAAGCTCATAGAAACCGCAGCCGAGAAGGCGGCGGAGAAGGGCCTATCGAGTGCGGTCTTCACGTTCTCCAACCACCCGAAGAGCCTCATCCCAGGCGCCAAGCCCGTTAAGAACATCGTCTACCCAATAGAAAAGGAAGCACTCATCGAAGCACTCGGCATCGAATACTACTTCAATTTCGAGTTCACGAAGGACATAATGACGATGTCACCGGAAGACTTCGTGCGCGTGTTCCTGCACGACATGGTGAACGCACGCGAAGTAGTCTGCGGCTTCAACTACCACTTCGGCTACAAGGGCGAGGGCGACACGAAGCTCCTCAGAATCCTCGGAGCCAAGTACGGCTTCCGCGTGAACGAGGTGAAGGCCGTATCGGTAGACGGCGACGTTGTAAGCTCAACGCTCATTCGCAACACGATCATGGCTGGCGAGATGGAAGAATGCGCGCGCTACCTCGGCCGCAACTACGATATCGCAGGCGAAGTAGTCGTAGGCAACCGCCTCGGCCGCACAATTGGATTCCCAACGTCCAATATAATGATAGACGAAACTATGGTCACCCCGCCCAACGGCGTATACGTGACATATTGCATATACAACGGTGTCAAGTACCCGAGCATCACAAACGTTGGAATCAAGCCAACCGTCGGGACTTTCAAGAAAAACATGGAGACGCACATCTTCAACTTTGACAAGGAACTCTACGGCAAGAAGATAAAAGTAGAGTTCATCAAAAAAACTCGCGACGAGGTGAAGTTCCAGAGCATAGAGGAACTCTCCGCACAGATCGCCCGCGATTGCAACGACGCGAAACGATACCACGGACTCTAATCAAAGAGTGGAGTGTTGAGAGTGAAGAGTGAAATTGAAGGTAAAAAAAGTACGGATAACCCGTACTTTTTTTAACCTTAGATTTTTGTGAACTGTCCGACAACGAAGATATATTCCGTTCCATCCTCCGGCCAGATTGCCATGAGTCTCGCATGGTGCGGCATGAGGTGCCCATTGATTAGGAGCTCCGTATCCGCCTCCACATAAGGATTCTCGCGGTTCGTCTTCTGCAGCTCCTCACGGAGCGGAACCCAATGATCGAGCGGCAGCAGATTTTTCTCATCGCCGCGCGTGGTGAACAGCACCTTTCTCTCGCTGTCAGATTTGTTCGTCTTATATACGTAAGTACCTTTCTTCAGGAGCTTGTCATACTCGAACAAAACTCCATCGGCACAATTCATGAAGAACTCTTTCTTCATTCTCTCGTTGTCCATCATCCTGCGGAGCGAGTTCTCCTTCGGCAGGTTGTGCTCGGCGAGAACCTCGTCGGCAACATATGTAACCGCACTCTGCAGGTCGTACGTCTCGCCATCCTCTTTGATAGACTTAAGCTTCGGCGCGATTCTGTCCAGACACTCTATGAGAATAGGGTTGAATACGCCGCACTGATGATTGTGGAGCATATCCATCGCGATATCATGCGAAAAAGCGCTCTTATAGCAGCGGTCGCTCGTCAGTGCATCATACGAGTCAGCCAGAGAAACGACTTGAGCCGAGATAGGAATATCATCGCCAACCAGACCATCTGGATAGCCGTTTCCGTCGTATTTCTCGTGGTGCCAACGCGTGATTTCGCGAGCCGTCTGCATGAACTTGCTGTTCTGCCCATAAAGCGCCGTATTCAGAATAGCCTCGCCCTCAGCAGCGTGAGTCTTCATGATTTCCCATTCCTCAGGAGTGAGTTTGCGCGGCTTGTTGAGAATTTCCTCTGGAATCTTGATTTTGCCGATATCGTGGAGCGCCGCAAGCGACGAAATCATCGCGATGTCGGACTTTGTGAGATGATATTTATCTGTAACTTTCGCGAGCTCTTCGAGGAGCAGTTCAGTGATGATCTGCACGTTGAGCGTATGGTCGCCCGACTCGTGATTCCTGAGCTCGATGATATTTGCGAAAATATTGATGAGAGAATTGTTGATTTTCTCTCTGTCGTACACCTGCTCGATTACGAGCTGCGTGAGACGTTTTTGGTTGGAGTAAAGGAGCAAAATGTTTTCAACTTTCTTGCGGACGATCGTCGCGTTGAATGGACGGCTGACATAGTCGGCAACGCCGAGCTTGAACGCCTCATCCATGAATTCCGTGCTATCAGAAGCCGAAATTATGATAACTGGGATTTCCTCAATCCAGTGGCGGCGGTTCATTACGCGCAAAACCTCGAACCCGTCCATCTCCGGCATATTGATATCCAAGAGGACGATATCGATTTTCTGCCTGCCTCGCAGGGCATCTACGGCCTCAACGCCGTTCTCCGCATAAACGAAATTGTATGAATCACCCAGCATCAGGGCAAGCATTTCGCGATTCATCTCAGCGTCGTCTGCAATTAGGATCGTGTTCTTGTCGTTTGAGTTGTTTAATTTTTTCGTTTCAATCGCGTCCATTGTGTACTCCTACTCCTTGTTAGTGCATGTATTCTGGTCATTAAATTCGCAAGTCTCGGTTGAGGTTCCGCTCCCTACGTGCGTGGTTGGGGGGGGGGTAGTACATTCTTTCAGTGCCCTATAAACCTTCTCCGCGTCGACCGGTTTTGAAAGGTGATAATTCATACCCGATTCGATCGTGTTTTGTCTTTCGTCATCAAATGCATCCGCCGTCATGGCGATGATTGGAATCGTTGCCGCATCTGCGCAAGCGCTTCTGCGGATGAGTTTCGTGGCCGTGATGCCGTCCATAACAGGCATTCGAACGTCCATGAGTATCGCATCAAATGTGAATGGCGCACTCGCCGTGAACACGTCAACTGCCTGCTTGCCGTCCGTTACCGAAGTAACGATGCAGCCCGCCTTCTCGAGGATTATCTTTGCGACATATGTATTCATTTCGTTGTCTTCAACTAACAAAACATGCAAGCCCTCGATGTCTACATTATCGTCGGAGGACTTTTCTTCATCGAGGAATTCCGTTCTCGCGATGATGTCAACATCGAAGAGAACCGTGAATTCCGAACCTTTGCCGAGCTCGCTCTTGACTTCGATTGTTCCGCCAATTGCATCTACGAGGCTCTTAACGATTGCAAGTCCAAGGCCCGTGCCTTGAGTTCTGATGTTCGCATCGGATTCCTCTCTTGCGAACGGCTCGAATATGTGCTCGACGAACTCTGGGCTCATGCCGATTCCGTTATCTCTTACAGTAAATCTTATCTTCAGCCTTCCGTTCTCTGTCTCGAGATTATCGACTTCGAACCAAACATCGCCGCCCTCAGGGGTGTACTTGACTGCGTTCGACAGGAGGTTGAAGAAAATCTGATTGAATCTCAGTTTGTCAACTCCGATTGTATATTCGCCAGGGCTCAATTCTGGATGGTAGTGGATGCCTTTCGCTTCGACGAGAGGCTTGATTACCGTCTCGACCGTATTGAGGAACTCCGCCCTTGTCATTTTCTCTCTGTGGAGAACGAGCTCGCCGCTCTCAATCTTGCTCATGTCGAGAACGTCGTTGATAAGACCAAGCAGGAAATTGCCAGAAATCTCCATTTTGCTGAGATATTCGCGGACTTTGACTGGGTCGTCTTCCTTGAGCGCCAAATCCGTGAGGTTGATGATTGCGTTCATCGGTGTGCGGATGTCGTGGCTCATGTTCGAGAGGAACTTCGTCTTAACTCGGCTTGCATCCTCTGCCTTGGCGAGTGCTTCCTCAAGTGCCTTGTGTTGCTGCTCTTTGGTCACATCGGAGTCTCTCGATGCGATGAAGAAGAACGCAAGCATCGTTACGATTACCGAGCAGAACGGCATGAACGGGAAAATCGTGCCAGCTGGGATTACCGAGCCGTTGATTACTGATCCGATCAGCGGAACTGCGGAAATATATATTGCATTGAACCTGTAAGGCTCGCTGTCTTCAGTTTTCTGGATTTTGATGAGTATCCAGTCGAGGATTGGCGAGATATAGTAGTAGTAATTCAACCACGAATAAATCGCATAGCCTGGACCTCTAACATAAGCGCCTGATGCGTCGAACGAGAACAAGAGGCCAGTGAAAGGTGTTGCAATTACCATGCCCAGCAGGATTACGAGCGGGATGACTTCGATGACCTTGACTGTCTTGCTGAACGTGTGACCGACGTATGCACGAACGAATCTATGCCATGAATACGGCATGAGTACGTAAATCAAGTAGAAGAAGAACGAAGCCGTTGCCCAAGCTGTCGCCGGCAGTTTTCCTGTGCCAGACATTAAGTGGCACGTGATGAACGCTGCATCCATCAGAATATAGAATGCTGTTGCTCCCATGAGCTGGAAGCACTTCTTGCGTCCTTCCTCTTGGTTAACAGCTCCTCGCGCTCTCGCAGCAAGCATGGCGATGATGATGAGCATGAATGTGGAGCTCAATATGTAGCCGCTTAACGTACTACCCATAGTTTTTCCTCCCGAATAAATGTCTTAAGTTCTAGTATAATTCCGGTTTGCTATGCGTCGAGTTCTCCAATCAGCTTGAGCGTTTTGTCGTACTCAGCTTCGAGCTCTGGCATCGCTTTCTTCGCGTCGTCTGCATTGCCCGCACGAAGGAACTCCGTGACGGCAGACGACTTCTCGTACAGCGTCTGCAGACCGAGGTTTGCTGCGATGCCCTTCAGAGTGTGAGCCATGCGGAACGCCGTTTCTGTCTCACCATCTCCGAGTGCCTTCACAAGCCCAGTGAAGCTTTCGTCCTTCGGGAACTTTTTGAGAAACATTTTGATGATGTCTTCGTTTCCGCAGAGTCTCTTGATTGTCTCAGCTGCGCTTCCACCAGCCGCTGCGTATAATTGTTCTAAGTTAGCCATACTCACACCTCCATTAGGTTTGCCTGACCGTTGCCAGTTCTTCATGAAATATTTTCTTCTATTATATTAGCTTTTCGAAATTCAGCTGCTATTCACAGCCGATCGGTGTTTGCGGTTTTACTGCTCGGCTTTGCTTTCGTGGAAGTTCTCCCAGAAAGCCTGCTTGTTCTTGTAGAGCATATCGTCGGCTTTCTTGTACGCATCATCGAACTTCTTCGCACCTTCGAATCTCGCTATGCCGTAGGAAATTCCGTAAGGAACGTCGTCAGGGTCGAGCCTTTTCTCAACTTTGTCGAGGAAAGTGAGAATCTTGCCATAGTCAACCTTCGGGTAGAATATTGCGAACTCGTCTCCGCCCATGCGGTAGAACTTCGCCTGACGCGGAAGCTCTGCGTATACAGCGTCGCTAAAGCATTTCAGTGCTGCGTCGCCAGCTATGTGACCCAGGTTGTCGTTGATTTGCTTCAGTCCGTTTACGTCGAACGTGATGAAGTAGTGGGCGTTTATCGTATTCACGTCGTTGTACATCATCCTTCTGCGGTACGCGCCCGTGAGACTGTCTCTGCTGTAGTAATCCATGTAAAAGTATACATAGTAGAATATCATGTTGATAATACACGCTGTCGGAAGCGAGCCAAGCAGATTGAACTCTGATTCCAGGATAACAGCGATACCGCACATTACGAGCGTCGAAATGGATACGAGTATCTCAGAAGAGGAACCGCTACGCATTTTGATGATGCAGAATATCACGAAATACACGAGGTATATTCCACCTACGAGGAACGGCAGGTACTTGAGCGTGCCGCTGCTATACATGTTGTTCGCGTCATAGCTATACACGATGCCCGTGATTGGCGATGCGAGCAAAAATCCTGCATTTATAATAAGTGGGATGGATAGCAAGAACCTGTTAATCTTTTTTTCTCCTCGGATTGGAATGAGAAGCATGATGTAAGCAACCGCTGGCCTCAGCATGTAGGCGAGTATGGAAAGCGCCCAGCGCTGCCAGTTCGGTTCATTATAATACGGATGCGCAAAGTACGACTCGGCGATCTCTGCGAAAATCACTGCTAAGATTGCAATTGTTCCTGCAACGAAATAGTTCGAAATTCCTTCAACGGTAACGTTTCTGCCGATATGTATGAAAATGAGGAAGCAAATGCAAGCTGCAATTGGAAGTATATATCTTGTGGCCTGCTCTACTAGCATAAATTCCTCCTGTGTTCTGGTAACAGTGGGCGTAGTTATACATGCATAGCATATCACAAAACGTTCACAATCACAAGCACTTTCGCAAAAATTTAACACCCCGCGCTGAAAAATATGCAGAAAAATTATGTGCTATCAAAAGTTGTTTTAATTTGCGGCGAAGTGTGCTAAACTATTACGGATAGTAAAGAAATTTGGAGGGCGAGGATGAGTGAGTTATTGGCTCCGGCTGGGAATATGGAAGCACTGAGGGCGGCGATTGCGAATGGGTGCGACGCCGTCTATCTTGGCATGCAGAAGTTTGGGGCGCGAGCATATTCCGACAACTTTGATGAGGAGGGGCTGGCGGAGGCAGTCAGCTACGCTCATCTCAGAGATGTCAAGGTCTATGTGACGATGAACACAATCGTATTCGAGGATGAGCTCGGGGACATGAGGCGCCAGCTCCAGTACCTGAACGAGATCCGTGTAGACGGCGTAATCGTGCAGGACCTGGCGGTGTTCGAATACATCGTGGAGCACTTCCCAGATATGGAGGCGCATTGCTCGACGCAGATGGGCATAGACGACCTCGATGGAACACTCATGTGCAAGGAGCTCGGAGCGAAGCGCGTCGTGCTCGCCCGTGAGACGGCTATCGACAAGGCAGTTCGCATCAAGAAGCAAGCCGATGTGCCGATTGAGATTTTCGTGCATGGGGCTCTGTGCGTGTCGTATTCGGGCAACTGTCTGATGTCGGGGCTCATCGGCTACCGTAGCGGCAACCGCGGACGGTGCGTGGGCTCTTGCCGCAAGCTGTACGAACTGGTGAAGTTCGGCGGCATTGGCAGCGCTGGCGGCTGGGCGAACTCGGGAAACGAGCAGTCGCTCGGCACGGCGTATTTTCTCTCGACGAAGGACCTCAATACCATTGAATATATAGACAAGCTCCGTGCGCTCGATTCGCTGAAGATCGAGGGCAGGATGAAGGAGCCGGCTTACGTTGCGAACGTTACGGCGAAGTACAGGGCGGCGCTCGACAGGACGCTTACTGCGGACGGCGCGGACGAGCTAAAGAAGACGTTCAACCGCACGTTCACGAAGGGCTACATCTTCGGCGAGGATCCGCGTGACATCACGAACATCAGCAAGCCGAACAACTTCGGTTACGAAATCGGCGAAATCGGCGGCAGCTACAAGGGCATGTACGAAATCAGGCTGACCGACGAGCTCCGCCAGAACGATATAATCCGCATTGACCACACTGGCGAGGACGTGAACCTGTCCGTTGTGAAGCTATACGACCGCGACGGAAACCTGATCAACCACGCGGATTCCGTCTGCTACATCAAGATCAAGGAGAGGCTCGCGAAGGGCGACAAGGTATACAAGACGAAGGATTACGAATTTTATAAGGAGCTCGAGAAGCATATGGACGGCGAGTTCCGCCGCTTCCCGCTCGACCTGCAGGTATACGCATACCCAGGCGCGGTGCTGACGATCAACGCCGAGGGGCTCGGTGCGAGCTATTATTACGAAGGCACCGAGCTGCTCGAACCTGCGAAGAATCAACCGACGAGCTATGAGCAGGTTCGCAAGCAGCTTGCCAAGCTCGGCGACACGGTGCTTGAACTCAGAACGCTCGACTTCGAGGAATCGGGAGCGTTCATCCCAGTCAAGCTACTGAACGAAGCGCGCCGAGAAATCGTAGAGCAGCTCTACGCAGCGAAGCTCGCCAGCAAGCCGAATCGGGTGCTGGACGGCGAGCAAACAACGAGAGCGCAGGCGGCTGCACAGGCTGAGGAAGCACTCGCATCGTCCAATTGCGATGCGAGTGCGAGCGTTGCGGAGCAGGGCGGCCTGCCGCAGGCGCAGCTGGGCGGACTTGGGGCTGCGCCTGCTGGCTGTGGCTCCCACGGGGCACTAGCGGAGCCGCAGCCGCCGCTCGCCCCCGAGCAACTTAGCGGCGAGCGGCAGGCAGGCCGCCCGATGCTCACAGCCTCCGTAGTAACGCAGCAACAGTACGAAGCCTGCAAAGCGGCCGGCATCAGCACAGTATACTATGACAATATAATAAGAAGGAATCAGATTGAATACACCGACCGCGAAGGCGAGCTCCTGATCGGCGGCTACGGCGGATTGCACCATTACAGAGCGAGCAATCCGTTTGTAACAGACTACTCGTTCAACGTGGTCAACTCCGTAAGTTGCCATAGGCTCATGGAGCTCGGCGCCGAGAGAGTGACGCTCTCCTACGAGATTAACAAGAAGCAGATCGCAGACCTGCTCGCGGCCTACCGCAGAGACTACGGCCAGAGCCCGAGCCTCGAGATGATAGTCTACGGCCGCGCGCCATTGATATTCACGAAGTACTGCCCATTGAAGAAGATGAACCAGTGCGGCCAGTGCAAGCAGAACCATTACGAGCTGCGAGACGAGTACGGCATGTTTCCAATCCTCTCGCACGCAGATTGCACGACGACGATCCTAAACGGCAAGATCCTAAACCTCCTCGACGAAATGCCGAGCATAGAGGGCATCGCGGCCTTCCGCCTGAACTTCACGACGGAAACCCCCGCAGAGGTAACCCGCATCGCCACTGCCGCCCAGCAGAAACTCGCCGGCTCCACCACCCCGTTATTCAACCGAGAAACCGACACCCGCGGCCATTACAACCGCGAAATCATTTAACGGCGGCTGTGCGCGCGAACAATTTTTTGCGTGGCGCGGTGCAAATTTATGTGTTAAATCACTAAAGCGGGGTATATACAGAACTGTGTTTATATTTTTGTATATGAGGTGTGAATAATTATGGAAGGCAAAAAATTAGGTAAGAAAATGAACATAGTCTGCTTAGACCTAGAGGGCGTGCTCGTCCCAGAAATCTGGGTAGCATTCGCAGAGGCAACTGGCATCCCAGAGCTGAAGAAGACGACGCGCGACGAGCCAGACTACAACGTACTGATGAAGTACCGTCTCGACATTCTGAAGGAGCACGGACTCGGACTCAAGGAGATTCAAGATACAATCGCAACGCTTTCGCCGCTGCCAGGCGCTAAGGAGTTCCTCGACGAGCTTCGCGGCCTGACTCAGGTGGTAATCGTCAGCGACACATTCGACCAGTTCGCTAAGCCGCTCATGGTACAGCTCGGCATGCCGACAATCTTCTGCAATACATTGATCGTAGGCGAAGATGGCATAATCGACGATTACCAGATGAGAATCGAAAACTCCAAGTACAGCACGGTCAAGGGCCTGCAGGCAATCGGCTTCGACACTATCGCATCTGGCGACAGCTTCAATGACCTCGGCATGATCAAGGCCAGCAAGGCTGGCTTCCTCTTCAAGACAACGGACGCAATCAAGGAAGCCAACCCAGACGTCCCAGCAGTAGAATCATACGCAGAACTGCTCGCCGGCATCAAACAGGCACTCTAATATATAAACTTGCAACAAAGCGGCTCCAATCCCAATCGGGACTGGGGCCGTTTTATTTTACGTATCTTTAACAATTTTGAGGTTTCAGAGTTAACATTGTCCGCCTATACTGTGTATTGTAAAAAACAAAGACAAGAAAATTTATTGAAGAGGCTTTCGAAAGGAAAGGCTTCGCGAAATGGAGGACAAAAAAGATGAAAAAGATTTTGGCAGTAGCACTTAGTGCAATCATGGCACTCGGCGTATTAACAGGATGCGGTAGCTCAAGCGACGACATCAGCGTAATTTCCAGAGAAGATGGTTCTGGTACAAGAAGCGCATTCACAGAGCTTATGGGCGTTATGGTAGACGACGTTGATAACACAACAGCATCCGCAGAGATTTCTCAGAGCACATCAGTAGTGCTTACAACAGTAGCAGGAAACACAAACGCAATCGGATATGTTTCGCTCGGTTCCCTCAATGACACAGTCAAGGCAGTCAAGGTAGACGGCGTTGAAGCAACAGTAGACAACATCAAGGCTGGCAGCTATGCAGTATCAAGACCATTCGAAGTTGTAACAAACGACAACCTCACAGACCTTTCCAAGGACTTCATCAGCTACCTCCTTAGCAAGCAGGGACAGGACATCATCTCCGAAGAAGGCTACATCACAATTGACGATAACGCAGCAGAGTATGAGACAAAGAAAGAAATGTCCGGCAAGATCGTACTCGCAGGTTCAACTTCAGTATCCCCTGTAATGCAGGTAATCGCAGACGCTTACATGGCACTTTACCCAGATGTAACAATTGAGATTCAGCAGACAGGATCCGGCGCTGGCATCACAAGCACAATCGAAGGTGCATGCGACATCGGTATGAGCTCCAGAGCACTTAAGGACGAAGAACTTGCAGAAGGCATCAGCGAAACAACAATCGCAATGGACGGTATCGCAGTAGTAGTAAATAACGAAAACACTGTAGAAGACCTCACAAGCGAGCAAATCAGACAGATCTTCACAGGCGAAATTACAAGCTGGGCTGACGTTCAGTAAACGACCCAGTCAAAACGGGAGTGAAGTAGCATGAGAAAATATTCCGAAAAAATAATGGAAATCGTATTTTTCCTGGCAGGCGTAGTATCAATCGTAGCAGTGCTTTGCATCTGCTACTTCCTCTTTTCATCGGGGCTGCCTGTAATGGGAAAAATCGGAGTAGGCAAGTTCCTCTTCGGAACGACATGGAAGCCGCTTGAGAATCAGTTCGGAATCTTCCCGATGATCATCGGCAGCATCTATGTAACAGCCGGTGCAATCATCGTCGGCGTACCAATCGGCCTGCTCTGTGCGATATATATGGCAAAATTCTGCCCGCGCAGCCTATATCGGGTCCTCAAACCTGGTGTAGAGCTGATGGCGGGCATCCCGTCTATAATCTACGGTTTCTTTGGCCTGATGGTCATCGTTCCGGTAGTGCAGAGCTTGACGGGGACAAGCGGCAAAGGCGTGCTGACAGCATCAATCATGCTGGGCATCATGATTTTGCCAACTATAATAAGTGTGTGTGAAAGTTCAATCGCAGCAGTGCCGCAGAGCTATTACGAAGGCTCGCTCGCACTGGGAGCAACTCACGAGCTATCCGTATTCAGGACGGTGGTTCCGGCAGCAAAGTCAGGAATCATGGCGGGAATCATCCTGGGCATCGGACGTGCGATTGGCGAAACGATGGCAGTAGTCATGGTCGCAGGTAACCAAGCCGTTATCCCAAGTTCAATCACGTCGGGCGTGCGTACTTTGACTTCGAACATCGTACTTGAGATGGGCTATGCAGCAAAGGGAATGCACAGAGATTCACTGATTGCAACGGCAGTCGTACTCTTCGTGTTCATCCTCATCATAAACATCAGCTTCTCGCTCATCAAGAATAAACAAAAGAATTAGGACGAAGGAGGATTTGACAAAGATGAAGAAATTTAAACAAAAATTAAAATCATACAAAAATCAGCCACTTTCGCTAGTTCTGTATTTGCTGGTAAATCTGGCGGCGCTCATCACAATCGGCGTAGTAGTTTTCCTGGTTGGATTCATCCTTTACCACGGACTTCCGAACCTGAGCATGCCGGGACTGTTCGATTGGAAATACACTTCGGATAACCAGTCAATGTTGCCAGCGATTATAAACACTTTGATTATGGTGGTGCTGAGCTTGCTTCTGGCAGTTCCGCTCGGAGTTTTCGCAGCAATCTACCTCGTAGAATATGCAAAGCGTGGCAATAAGGCAGTCAAGGTCATCAGACTGACCGCAGAGACGCTGTCCGGAATTCCATCGATTGTATATGGACTGTTCGGCTTCATCGTTTTCGTAATAAGCCTCGGCTGGAGCTACACGCTGCTGGCTGGCGTAATCACCTTGGCAATCATGATTTTGCCTTTGATTATGAGAACAACGGAGGAGGCGCTGATCGCGGTTCCAGACTCATATAGAGAAGGAAGCTTCGGACTGGGCGCGGGCAAGCTGAGAACAGTTTTCAGAATCGTACTTCCACCAGCAGTTCCAGGAATTGCGGCAGGCGTGGTTTTGGCAATCGGCAGAATCGTCGGAGAATCGGCGGCGCTCATATTCACATCAGGCACGAACGCGGTAGTTGCAACGAGCCTCTTTGACTCGGCGAGCACATTGTCCGTTCACCTGTATGCGCTCCTCACGGAGGGACTCTACACGGAACAGGCTTATGCGGTTGCATGCGTGCTGTTATTCATGGTAATCGGAATCAACGCACTTTCGAGCGTGCTGGCGAAGAAGCTGACAGCGAA
>CAVGSW010000006.1:0-22258 GCA_963631945.1 Flexilinea sp.
TTACGACGGATCACATCCAGACGCTTTGCATCGGTCAGAAGGAAATCGACCAGATTAAGGGCAAGCGCGTTCTCATCCTCGACGACGTTATCAGCACAGGCGAATCAATCAACTCCATCGAGCTTCTGGTTAACAAAGCTGGCGGCAATATCGTTGGAAAGATGGCAATCCTGGCTGAGGGTGAAGCTGCTCACAGAGACGATATCATTTGCCTCGGCGAGCTTCCAGTGTTCAACGCAGACGGAACTATTAAGAAATAGATTTAGTTTGAATCGAGAAAATTTGGGATTATGGAAAAAAATAATGGTAGCAAATTAAAGGAAAATTTGATACTCGTGATTGTGGGAGTGACGCTTCTGGTGGCACTCCTTAATCTTAAAACCGTGGCAGGTGCTTTCGGCAAGCTAATCAGCCTGATTATGCCGCTGATTGTGGGCGGCGTGATTGCGTTCATCCTCAACGTGCCGATGAATTTTCTCTCGCGGAAAATCGAATGGCTTGCGGAGAAGTTTTCGCTGAAGCATCTGGATAGGTTCAAGACGGCGCTTAGCTTGATAATCACGCTGGTGCTGTTCGTGCTCGTGTGCATGCTGATAGGCAATGTAATCTTCCCGAACATGCTTGAATCGGGTAGGAAAATCGTAGACCTTGTCAAGGACAACTACGAGTCTTGGATCGCGTGGGCGGAGGGCTACGGATTTGACCTGAGCATGGTCGACAAGTGGATGGAAAACCTCGACTGGGATTCCATGATTGAGAACATCAAAAATCACAGCGACGACATTCTTTCTACGGCAGGGCAGGCTGCGTCGAGTGTGGCTGGGGTTGCCAGCAATATCCTGTTCGGCCTGATTTTCGCGATATACATTCTTCTGAACAAGAAGAAACTCGGCAGGCAGGCGAAGCAGCTCGCTTACGCGTACCTGAAGAAATCGTGGGCAGACGAGGCGTGCGATGTGGCGAGCCTTGCATACAAGACGTTCTCGAATTTCCTTTCGGGGCAGTGCCTTGAAGCAGTGATTCTGGGTATGATGTTCTTCGTGACGCTCATGATCGGAGGCTTCCCTTATGCTGGAACGATATCCGTGATTATCGGCTGCATGTCGCTCATTCCGTTCGTTGGAGCGTTCATCGGCCTGGTGTTCGGCGTGCTACTGCTGGCGGTTGTGAACATCAAGCAGGCGCTCTGGTTTATAGTGATATTCTTCATCATCCAGCAAATCGAGGGGCACATTGTATATCCGAAGGTTGTCGGCGGCTCAGTGGGTCTGCCAGCTCTGTGGACGCTTCTCGCAGTAGTAGTAGGCGGCAAGGTAAGCGGCGTGTTCGGAATCATCCTGTTCATCCCGCTGTTCTCAGTAATCTACGCGCTGGTTAGAAGAAACGTGTACGGCCGCCTCGCGAACAAGGAAATCGAAATAACCGAATAGGTGTACAGAAAAGAATAAAATGCGGGAATTTTTCGGTTCAATCGAAAAAACGGAAAATTCCCGCTTGCAATCTGCACTCAGATATAGTATAATAAGCGGTGCGTGAGCAAACACCGCGCATCAATATGCGGTCGTGGCGGAATTGGCAGACGCGCACGGTTCAGGTCCGTGTGGGAAACCATGGGGGTTCGAATCCCTTCGACCGCACCAATAGAAATAGGCACTCCAAACGGAGTGCCTATTTCTATTGGTGCCCATAAGGGGATTCGAACCCGAAAGGGCACGAGCGTGAAGCGGGAATGTCCAGTGAACATTCCCGTAGCGAGTGGTCCGCCGCCGACCGAGAGGGGAGGCAAGGACGGCAGACCTCGAAGAGGGATGCTAAATCCCTTCGACCGCACCCTGTTTCCCAGATTCGAACCCGAAAGGGCACGACCGCACCGCAAAATTCAAAGATCCGAGATTCGAACCCGCGCCAAATAATAATAGGGATTGCCGTAAGGCAATCCCTACATTTCTAAGTTAACGGTTGATCAAGCGGCGGATTCTCAATTGGTGGGTGCTTTCCCGCAAGAGCGCGAAGAACTTCCCACGATAGGTGCAGTCTGAGCAGCTAGGCGCGGAGGCACCGTTCAAAGGATCACGTTTGCCTCGCGGCCCTGCGAAGCAAACCTTGAGTGGTTGAAGTTCTCAGCGATGAGGACTGCGCCCGCTGATTGAGAATTCCGCTGCTAGCTAAGGAGCCACCCGTAGTCCTGCCGCGTATCAACCACATAGTCCACATAGACTGTATCCCCGTCTATTTTATAAAGAACGAGATACCACTTTTCGATAAACATCTTGTGGTATGTTTTCGGTGTGATATACGGCTCACCATCAAAAAATGGAAAACGCTCAGGCAGTTCTGATAGAGAGCGCATGGCAGCCATGATCTCCGCTTTTTTCGTAGCAGCAGCCCGCTTGTTGACCTGCGCCATGAATCGTACATGATTTCCAATCATTTTTTTGGCTTTATCTGAAATGATAACATTGTATTTTTTCTTTGCCATACCTATACCCCTGCAATAATCTCATCCAAATAAGTGTCTAATTCATCAAGAGTGCAACCAGTTCTTCCCGCAAGTCGATCCTCCTCTACAGAGAGCAGTTCCTCGCGCAGCTTGAGCATCTTCTCGCGTCTATCATAAGTTTCGATATCCATAACGACGAGGTCGCCTTCCCCATTCTTTGTCAAGAAAACAGGTTCCTTTGTCTTCCGACAAAGTTCAGCAATCTCGTTGTAATTCTGCCTAATCGCAGCCGATGGTTTAATAGTCATGTTAAAATCCCAACCTTTCTTATACATAGCTATATTTTACCTATATTATAACTATTTGTTGCTACATAATCAAGCAAATATAGCGAAAATTATCAACAAAAAACGGCTGCAGGCTTTTGCAACCGTTAATCTTTGCTTATTGTTATTTAAACTGCTCCGGATGCGCAGCGCGGTAGTTCTCCCAGAAGTCTTCCTTCCGCTTGCGGAGCTTGTCGCCAGCTTCCTTGTACGCTTCGGTGAAATCATCTTTGTTAGTGAACTGCGCATATCCGTAGGTGAAACCATAAGGCAGCTTAGCGGATTTTTCTCTGATATGTGTGTACAGGCTCGAAACCTGAATTGCGTCAGCGCCTTTGTATATGATTGCAAACTCGTCGCCACCTATACGGTAGAACTTTGCATTGAGTGGGAGGCACTGACTGACCGCTTTGCTGAATGTCGCAAGGGCTTTGTCGCCCATCAAGTTGCCTTCCTCGTCGTTTATAAATTTAAGTCCAGTTATGTCAAAAAGCATGAGATATGAAGGCTTTTCGATTTTCTCGATATCCTGATACATGCGAACTCTGAGCAGCGCATCCGTCAGAGGGTCGTGGTTGTATTTGTTGACAAGGAAGAAAATGTAATAAAATATTTCCGCTAGGATGCATGCCGAAACAAGCAGACCAGACAGCTCGCGCATAGCTTCAATCACTACGCATGTCGAGCAGACAATTGCCATGGTAAAGCACAGAATCGCCTCCTGAGTCTCGCCCTTTTTTAGCGGAACGAATGTGATGATAATCAATATAGCGATGTAGAGCCCGCCGATGACGAATGGCACATATCCCAGTTCTCCGCGCACGAATGTATTGTGCTCATTAAATGAGAATACGATATCCGAGTAGAACGCTGTCGACAGGAAAGCAAGATTGAGGAGTAGCGGGATTCCAGCGACAAGCTCTACCATTATGTCCTCTTTTCTGAGTGGAATCAATGCGATAAAGAAAGGTATAGCCGGTCTAAATGCGTAAGAAATCACCGAGCACAGCGTGTGCCATGTCGTTGGATAATCAAGATCCTCAAAGTATCTGCCGCCAATCTCACCAGCCATGACGAGAATGATGCAGCCAGCTGCGAGCATCAAGAGATTAACCGTTCGCTGCGATGTGAGCTTGTTTCTGCTCAAGAAAATTAAGAAACCTACAGATGCAACCATAGGGATGAAATAGTCACGAAATACTGACCAGATAAAATCCATAAACAAGATTTTTGCCTCCTAAATTGTATGTGGTTAGGCCTTCTAAACAAGATATAAATATATCATATTATATAACAATAATAACAAAAATCAAGAGAGGAGTGGTTAAAAAA
Organism: Flexilinea sp.; assembly: GCA_963631945.1. GTDB lineage: Bacteria > Bacillota > Clostridia > Peptostreptococcales > Anaerovoracaceae > CAG-238. The sequence goes on from CAVGSW010000006.1 coordinate 4,099, forward strand.
TTGGTAAAAACAACGAAAAATCGAATTCCCTTGCAAAACGCAGGCGAGCGTGGTAAGATATAGGGCAGAACATATCTATTAGTTCTATTTCATTTCCAATTTTGATTTTTATGTTCAATTCTAAAAGACGATTCTAAGAAAGGTGCAGCAAAATGTTTCGCTGCAAAGGTGATTTTTCCATGCCAAGAAAAAAAGCAACTGAAGATGTTAATGTTATAGAGGTCGAAGCGGATGCGGAGATCGAAAAATCGGAAACAGTGCTTCAACCAGAGAGTACAGACACTGAAAAGGTGGAGACTGATTTAGAGGCGGCTGAGGCGCGGCACAACAACGAAAACCGCCCAGAGGTCGAGGGAATCCTCGAAATCCAGGAAGAGAACAACTTCGGATTCCTGCGGTTTTCCAACTTCCTGACCAGCGACAAGGATATCTACGTATCACCGACACAGATCAGAAGATTCAACCTGAAGACAGGCGACAAGATCCGTGGAATTACAAGGCTCCCGAGAGATAACGAGAGATTCGGAGCTTTATTATATGTACTGACAGTAAACGGCGATGAGCCAGGCGTTGCAATCAGAAGACCGGAATTCGAGTCGCTCACGCCAGTGTTCCCATACGAGAGACTGAGGCTGGAGACCACCGGCCACGAGCTTTCGACGAGACTCATCGACCTGATTGCGCCGATCGGCAAAGGCCAGCGTGGCCTTATCGTTGCGCCGCCGAAGGCCGGTAAGACGGTTCTGCTGAAGAAGGTTGCAAATGCAATTGAGAAGAACTACCCAGAAGTCGAGCTCATCGTGCTTCTCGTAGACGAGAGACCGGAAGAAGTTACCGACATGAAGAGGTCGCTGACTGCGGGTGAGGTAATTTACTCGACGTTCGACGAACTGCCACAGCACCATGTCAAGGTCGCTGAGATGGTGCTCGCGAGAGCCCAGCGACTGGTTGAGCACGGCAAGGATGTGGTAATATTATTAGATAGTATAACGAGACTCGCGAGAGCGTACAACATGGTCGTTCCAGCATCGGGCAGAACGCTCAGCGGCGGCCTTGATCCGGGCGCACTCCACAGACCGAAGAAGTTCTTCGGTGCGGCTCGTAAGTTAGAAGAAGGCGGCTCGATTACGATTCTGGCGACGGCTCTCATCGAGACGGGCAGCCGCATGGACGACGTAATCTTCGAGGAATTCAAGGGCACAGGAAACATGGAGCTTCACCTCGACAGGCGCCTCAGCGAGAAGAGAATCTTCCCTGCAATCAGCTTGAACAAGTCAGGCACGAGAAGGGAAGATCTGCTGATGGACCAGGACGAGCTCGAGGCAATCTGGGCGATGAGAAAGGCTATGTCCAGCCGCGACACGCAGGATGTGACTGGCGAAATCATCGACACGCTCGCACATACGACGAACAACGTGAACTTCGTGGAGATTATACGGAAAACTATGCTCTAATATAAGAGTAAATATAAATAGAAGGAAAAACTATGGATTTAAAGAGAATATTTCTGAAGGATGCTTGTCCGACTTCGATTGGCGGGCAGGCTATAATGGAGGGAATCATGATGCGCGGGCCGAAGAAAACGGCTATCGCAATCAGGCTCCCAGATGGTTCGATACACATGAAGACGCAGCCGTCACCGAAGGCTGGCAAGTGGGGCAAAATCCCGCTACTTCGCGGCGCAATCAGCTTTTTTGTTTCGCTGATTCAGGGCACGAAGGTCCTCATGTACTCGGCGGACATCCTCGAGGAGTATTACCCAGAGGATTACGAGAAAGACAAATTCGATGTGTGGGTTGAGAAGCATCTCGGCAAGGAAAAAGCTTGGAATATTTTGCTTGTTTTGTCGGTTGCGATTGCGCTCGTCGCGTCGGTCGGCATATTCATGCTGCTTCCAACGGCGATTGTCGGCTGGTGCAAGGTGTTCACGGATAGCGTGATTTTGCTGAATATAATCGAGGGAATAGTCAGAATTTTGATATTTGTTGGGTATGTTTGGCTCATTTCGAAGATGAACGATATCAAGACGGTGTTCAGGTACCACGGAGCGGAGCACAAGACGATTCACTGCTTCGAGAATGGGCTTGAGCTGACGCCGGAGAATGCTCAGACGTTTTATACGCTCCACCCGCGCTGCGGAACGAGCTTCCTGATGTTCGTAATGGTCATCGCGATAATCGCGCACGTGTTCATGGGCTGGCCGAATGTTTGGATGAGAGTGACGCTGAGACTGCTCGCGCTTCCAATCATTGCGGGGCTTTCCTACGAGCTGCTGAAGTGGGCTGGCAGGAGCGATAATATAGTTGTAGAGATCCTCAGCATCCCTGGGCTGTATCTGCAGAAGCTTACGACGGCGGAGCCTACCTTTGAACAGCTTGAGGTTGCGATTGCGGCGGTTAAGGCGGTAATCGATGAGGACGAGCCTTATTACGAGGGAATTTGCGACCTGAACGGCAAGCCGATTAAACTTGATTCGGAGATAAAAGCTGAGGCTGAGGCGCAGGACGAAATCGCAGAGACGGCTGAGGCTGAAGCACAGTCTGAGGAGGCCGATAAATAATGGGTTTGCAGGTAAAAGAGATAATTAAAATCGCAGAAAAGCAGATGGCAGACGCAGGCGTTCGCGATGCGCAGATAGACGCGAAGGAGCTTTTTGCCTATATGATGGATTACGACAAAGTCGGGATGATGATGCACTGGCAGGACATGCTTCAGGACAACCAGTGCGAGGCGTACTTCGACCTGGTGGCCGAGCGCGCGTCGAGGATTCCGCTGCAGCACATCATCGGCACGCAGGAGTTCATGGGACACACGTTCAAAGTCAACAGTGATGTGCTGATTCCAAGGCAGGATACTGAGACGATGGTCGAAGATGCAATCGAGCTTCTCGGCAAAGGCACGCTCAGAAGCAGCAACTATAACGAAGGAATCCGCGTGAAGGATAATCCAGACATCCTTGACCTTTGCTGCGGGAGCGGTGCAATCGGCATTTCGCTTGCCAAGGAATTCTCGAAGGCGAGCGTAGTATGTTCGGATATCAGCAAGAAAGCGCTCGCGCTTGCCGAGTCGAATGCAAAGTCGAACTCCGCGAAGAACGTGAAGTTCGTCGAGAGCGATATGCTCAGCGCGGCATATTTTAATGGAAAATTAAAGACGAAGAAATTCGATTTGATCATAAGCAATCCGCCATATATTCAGAGCGCGGTTATCGAGACGCTCGAACCTGAAGTGAAGGATCACGAACCGAGAATGGCGCTGGATGGCGGCGAAGACGGACTGGATTTCTATCGCCAGATTGCCAGCGACGCAGCATCGCATCTCAAGAAAAACGGCATTCTGATGATGGAAATCGGCTATGATCAGAGAGACGCGGTCAAGAATTTGCTGGCGGAAACTGGCGCATACGAGAAGATTGTCGGGCTGACAGATTTGGCTGGGCTTGACAGAATAGTCGTTGCTAGGAAGAAGCCTGAGGAGAAGAAACACAAGTAATTGGAATTGCAGGAGGCGAGTTTGAAATGAAGATTTTGATGATAACAGGTAGCCCGCATAAGAAGGGAACGACGGCTGTGATGGCAGCTGAATTCATCAGAGGAGCGCACGAAGCTGGACACGATGTAATTAGGTTTGATGCAGCAGAGATGGATGTTCATCCATGTATTGCGTGTGAGCATTGCCACGGTGCAGTTTCTGCTTGCGTATTTAGGGATGATTTTGATGAGCTCAGGGATGAACTCTTAGAGGCGGATGCAGTCGTGCTTGTATCGCCTGTTTACTACTACGGCATGAGTGCACAGATAAAGACGGTAATCGACAGATTTTATGCTGTTGATGCGCAGATAAAAAAGAACAAGAAGACGGCGCTTATGCTTGCATTTGCAGATACGACGATGGAGTCGGCGCAGGGCTCGATTACGACGTTCTACGGCATGACGGACTATTTGGAATGGGAGATTGTGGATGTAATCGCGGCGGTCGGTTGCTCGACGCCTGAGGATATCCTGAACACGGATTTCCCTAAGCAGGCTTACGAGCTTGGCCGCAAGATCCTCGGCTCCGAGCACGAGACGGACGGACCGCAGGCTGCGGCGAGCCTCGAGGACTTGGTAGCTCGCCTCGCAGACTTCTCCAAGCTCGCCGAGGAGACAATCGAGGAAGCCGAGAAGAAAGACGTGTTCCTCGACAGCGCAGATTTCTACGAATAGCACGAATAGGTACGCCTGGACAAAAAAACGTTGACAAAAACGCCCGAGACTATTGAAACCTCAATAACCTCGGGCGTTTTATAATCTCTGAATTTTAAGCTTCTGAATCTTGCTGCTCTGAATTCTGCTCCTCGGAATTCTGCGCACGGTTCAGAATGTTGTACAGGCTGGAACGCTGCATGTGCAGTGCCTTCGCGGCCTTGGAGATGTTGCCACCGCATTGCTTGAGTACGTGGCCGGTGTATTCCTGCTCGAAGCGGTGCAGGGCCTCTTTGTATGGAAGCGAATAATCTATTTCGATAGTGGCCACCGTGGATGCCGAGCCAGCGCCGGAGCCCTGCACTGCGACAGAGCCCTGTCCAGAGTTAGCTGAGCCGCCGCTACCAGCACCCGAGCCATCTTCGGCGAGATTCTGCTCAAGCTCCTCCGTATCAAATAGCGACAGGTATTCCTTCGACAGGTTCAGAATCGGTCCAGTCGAAACGACCATGAGCCTCTCGATGAAGTTCCTGAGCTCTCTTATGTTCCCTGGCCAAGAATAGTTCTGCATGAAGTTGCAGACATCCTCGGAGAAAACTTTCTTCGTGCCCATCTTGTTGTTGTATTTCTTCAGGAACGAATAAGCAAGCGGCATTATATCTTCCTTGCGCTCGCTGAGCGGTGGAAGGTGAAGCGGGATTACGTTAAGCCTGTAATAGAGATCCTTTCGGAAACCGCCGTCTTGCACTAACTGCAACAGGTCCTTATTCGTCGCGCCGATGATGCGAGCATTAGTTTTCGAAATTTCGTTAGAGCCGATGCGCTTGTATTCGCCGGATTCCAATACTCTGAGGAGCTTAGACTGCATAGGCAATGTAAGCTCACCGATTTCGTCGAGGAAGAGCGTTCCGTCGGAAGCCGCCTCGAAGAGTCCCATCTTGCCACTTTCGTTTGCGCCGGTAAACGAACCCTTCTCGTAGCCGAAGAACTCAGATTCCATGAGTTCCGACGGTATCGCAGCACAGTTCACGGGTATGAACGGTTTATCCTTGCGGTCGGAAATCGAATGAATGTAATTCGCGAGAACTTCCTTGCCTGTTCCAGACGCGCCATATATCATAATCGCGCTATCCATGGATGCGGATTTCTGCGCCAAATCATACATCTTGCGCATCTTTTCGTTCACGGATGCGATGAAAAACGAATCCTGCCCGATCCTATTAAGATAGGAAACTGTTTTTTCGAGCTGGCGCTTCTGCTGGTCGACCGACTCGAGTAACGAGAGGAAGTCTTCCTCTTTATAGCTCGTCGCAACCGCGTATTCAACTTCGTCGTCTTCACCGAGAACAGGCTTGCACGTTATGATCATGCCAACGTCACGCCCGGTCTTGATGAATCTCTTAACTTCTTGCTTCGTTTCCAAAACTTCCATTACAGCAGGTGGCCTATCCGTATAACCCTTTTCCTGCATCGTGAAAGCGTTGAAATCGAAGAGCTCATCCAGCGAGCACTGGTAAGTATTCGCACTGTTCTGGTTTGCAAAGATGACATCGCCGTTCTTGTCAGCCACAAACACGTTCGCACCGAGGTTCTCAATGAACTTGTCTGCAAGCAAAGCTTTCTCTTCTAACTTTAACTTTTTCTTCTTATTAAAACCCATTTACCTTACACTTTCCCCATTCTGGTTCTCTCGTATTACCAAAGTTGATTCTCTATCTTTCCCATTTTGGATTTTGTTTTGTACGTGAAATTATACACGCGCTTGTCCAAATTGTCAACATTATATTAGCGAATTTTTAGCAAAAATGAGCAAAATCTAATCAAAATAAATCTTTACGTTCTCTTAGCACCCAAAAAGTACACAATTTAGACAGCATGAACAAAAACCGTACACGCTCATCGCACAAAATCTGTACACACATCATCGATCGAACACATTCTCTGAACAATTACTAAACACTTGCAGCACAAACTGAACAAATTTTTACGTCCGTAGACCATTGAAAAATAGGCATCTTTGATAAATTGTAAACAAAAATGTCGAAAAAGTGGGCAGATTGATATAAATTTGGCACACCTTTTGCGATATAGGGTGTCGAAAAGCAAAACAACATGACTAAAAAGTGTTCAATAAAAGAAAGGAAGTTATAAACGATGAGAGAAGTAGTAATTGTAGATGGCATGAGAACAGCCTTCGGTAGAATGGGCGGCGAGCTCAGACCTTACACACCAGCTCAGCTTGCTGGACTCACGATCAAGGGACTTTGCGAGAAGACAAAGATCCTCGAGAAGGGTAAGGTTGACGCAGTATTCGCAGGAAGCGCATTTGGCGATCTGAACTGCAACAACTTTGCAAGATATGCAACCCTGGCTGCTGGCCTGCCATACGAGACATCCGCAACATTCATGGAAATGCAGTGCGGTTCATCAATCGCTTGTATCAACAACGCTGCTTTGCAGATTAAGGAAGGGCTTATAGATGTTGCAATCTGCGGCGGTGCAGAGGCGCACAGCCAGAGCTACTACAAGTTCTCCACAACGGTTGAACCATATAAGGACATTCCTCCTACAGCAGCAAAAGCGAGACTTTCCCCAGTAGATGAAGACGATATCTCCATGATCGAAGTTTCCGACCACATGGCAGATGTTTGGGGAATCACGAGAGAAGAGTGCGACGAGTTCGCATTGAGATCTCAGCAGAGAGCAGCTGCTGCAATCGAAAAGGGATATTTCAAGGACGAAATCCTTCCAGTAGAAGTTAAGTATTCGAGAAAGGGCGAGCCAGTCATCGTTGACAAGGACGAGCATCCAAGAGCAAATACAACCCTCGAAGGACTTGCAAAGCTGAGATCAGTTCGCCAGGGCGGCGTAACAACAGCAGGTAACGCATCCGGCAGAAACGACGGTGCAGCATTCGTACTCATGATGAGCGCAGAGAAGGCTAAGGAGCTCGGCTACAAGCCAATGGCTAAGTGGGTATGCGGCGCAGACGCTGGCGTAGATCCAAAGGTAATGGGTATCGGACCGGTTTACTCCAACTTCAAGATCCTCAATAGAATGGGTCTGAAGGTTAACGATATCGACGTTTACGAATGTAACGAAGCATTCGCAGCTCAGAACCTTTCCGTTATCAAGGAAATGGAGAAGCAGTCAGGCGAAAAGATCAACATGGACAACTGGAACCCGAACGGCGGCGCAATCGCATTCGGACATCCAAATGGAGCATCCGGTGCAAGAGTTTGCATCTTCACTATGAAGGAGCTCATCAGAAGAGGCGGCAAGTATGGTATTTTCACGAGCTGCTGCGGTGGCGGCCTCGGCGTATCCTGCCTCATTGAAAACATTTACGAGAAATAAGATAGTAAGTAGTAAAAATAGTGTGAAGGAGTTTTAATTATGAAAAAAGTTGCAGTAATAGGAGCCGGCATGATGGGAAGAGAAATCGCCATCGTATTTGCTAGAGCTGGTCATCAGGTAGCAATCGTTGACGCAACGATGGAGCTCGCTGAGGCCGCTAAAGAAAAGCAAGCTGGCATCCTCGATAGAGAAATCAAGAAGGGCAGACTTGAGGCTGACAAGAAGGACGAGATTCTCGCGAGAATCATCCCAACAGCTGACAAGCACGACCTCGCAGATTATGACTATATCACGGAAGCAGTTCCAGAGATTTACGAGTTAAAGGAAGAGCTTTTCAAGGAGCTCGATGCTATATGTAAGCCGGAGACAGTGTTCCTTTCGAATACATCAACCTTTTCTGTTACCAAGCTGTCTCTGGCCCTGTCAAGGGAAAGAAAGTCAAGATTCCTGGGAACGCATTACTTCTCACCTGCATCAGTAATGAAGCTTGTTGAAGTAATTCCAGGCCACCTCTGCGACGAAGAAGTTGTAGACGAAGTCGTAGCACTCATGGAAGCAAACGGCAAGGAAGTCGTTAGACTTAAGAAGGACGTTACAGGATTCGTAGTAAATAGAATTTATCACGCAATCATGATCGAGTCCCTCAAGCTCCTCGAAGAAGGAGTTGCATCCGTTGAAGATATCGACAAGGCATGCAAGTACGGCATGGGCCACCCAGTTGGACCATTCGAACTTTACGATAACACATCGCTCGACCTGAACCTTCAGGTACAGACAGAGCTCTTCGAGAACTACGGCGAGAGATTCCGTCCAGGTAGCCTCCTCAGAGAGAAGGTAAATGCAGGACAGCTGGGCCGCAAGGTCGGCGAAGGCTTCTACGTATGGACAGACAACAAGAAGTCCGGCGTAGCTAAGTAGCAAGCCGCAAACCGTAAGTAGCTAGCAAGTGCGATTGCGGCATCTGTACCTATAAATACATCTGCCGCAGTCGCTGTAATAAATAAAGGAGAAACAAACATGGCTGAAGAAAAATTGACATCCAAGCAACTGCTCGGCGAGCTGCTCCAGAAGCACTACGCTGAGGCTATGGAAGCAAAAGCACAAGGTAAACCTGTTGTATGGTCAACCTCAATTGCACCTCAGGAACTCTTGGAAGCTATGGATTTGACCGTAGTTTACCCAGAGAACCATGCAGCAGCAGTTGCGTCCAGAAAAGACGCACCGCAGTTTATCGATAAATCCGAGGGCGACGGTTATTCCGCAGACATTTGCTCTTATGCGAGAGTAAACATCGGATACGCTGACCTCAAACACTCCGAAGCGCAGGACATCCCGATGCCAGATTTGATTTTCTGCTGCAGCAACATCTGCTGCACGGTAATCAAATGGTACGAGAACCTCGCGAAAAAACTCAACATCCCGCTTATCATGATGGACGCTCCGTTTAACTCCTCTTATGAAGTACGTGAAGATAACATCAATTTCCTCGAAGCGCAACTCAAGGACGCCATCAAGAAGCTGGAAGATTTCACAGGCAGGAAGATGGATTATGACAAGCTGAAAGATATCATGGCAACCTCCAACGAAACAGCAAAGTGGTGGGTAGAGGCAACGAACCTGGCCATGCATAATCCATCACCGCTCAGCGGTTTCGACATGTTCAACTACATGGCGATGATCGTATGTATGAGAGGCAAGAAGGACGGCGCAAGACTTTTCAAGCTCTGGTATGACGAGCTGAAGGAAAAGGCTGAGCAGGGCAAAGGACCTTGGAAGGACGACAGCGAAGAGAAGTACAGAATCCTCTGGGATGGTATTCCTTGCTGGCACAGCCTCGGGCCTTGCTACAAGATCCTGAAGAAAAACGGCATCAACATGGTAACTTCCACATATCCAGAGAGCTGGGCAATCTTCTACGAGCCAGGCGACCTGCACGATATGGCAAGAGCATACGATGCAATCTATACACAGAGAAATGTTGAGTACGCATCCGACAGATTCATCAAGCTGGCGAGCGCATTCAATGTAGACGGAGCGATTTTCCACAGCAACAGAAGCTGCAAGGGCATGGACTTCAAGCAATACGAAATCCAGCGCAGACTCAAGGATCAGCTCGGCATCCCGTCCGTAATGTTCGACGGTGACATGGCTGACCCGAGCGCATTCTCAGAAGCTCAGTACGAGACGAGAGTACAGGCGCTCGTTGAGATGATGGAAAATAGAAAAGCCCAGAAAGGAGATAAATAGGATGAATGACCAGATTAAGGCGATGACGGACGCATTTGTTGAAGAAGCAAGAAATCCGAAGAAGACAATCGCAAATGCCATGAAAGAGACTGGCAAGAAAGCCTTCGGTGTATTCCCTATTTATACGCCGGAAGAAATTATCTACGCGGCAGGACTTCTGCCAGTAGGAATGTGGGGCGGTCAGACGACTTTCATGAACGTAGACAAGTACATCCAGAGCTTTTGCTGCTCGATCATGAGAGCAAACCTCGAGCTCGGCATGAAGGGCGAGTACGACTTCCTCGAGGGAGTTTTCATCCCGACATATTGCGACACGATGAAGGCAATCCTTGCAAACTGGCCAATCGCGGTTCCAAACTGCAAGGCAATCCCGTTCGTATATCCGCAGAACAGAGAAAGTTCGGGCAGTGAGGCTTTCCTCGTAGCACAGCTTAAGGGCTTCAAGAAGGACCTCGAAGCAACAATCGGCTACGAAATCGCCGATGAAAAAATTGAAAGTGCGTTTGAAGTATATGAGAAGTATCGCGAGACGATGCGCGACTTCACAGAATTAGCTAACGATTATCCGAAGACGATTGACCCGAAGACAAGACACATGATTATCAAGGCAGCGTACTTCCAGGATAAGAAGACATACACTGAGAAGCTGAAGGCACTCATGGATGCTCTGAAGGCTCAGCCGAAGGAAACAGCAGACGGCCCGAAGGTTATCGTAACAGGCCTCATGCTCGAGCCAGAGAACGTGCTCGACCTCTTCACAGAGTATGGATATGCGTTCGTAGCTGATGACCTCGCTCAGGAATCCAGACAGTTCAGAATTCCAGCGAGAGAAAAGGGCACAGCAATCGAAAAGATGGCTGGCAGAATCATCGACCTCAAGGGCTGTACATTCTTCTACGAAGAAAACAAGACGAGAGGCACGATTCTCGCAAACCTCGCGAAGAAGTACAAGGCAGACGGAATCGTCATCAGCATGATGAAGTTCTGCGACCCAGATGAGTTCGATTACCCGATCATCAAGAAGGAACTCGGCGAGGCTGGCGTTCAGCAGCTTTACATAGAAATCGATCAGCAGATGGATTCCGTAGAGCAGCTGAGAACGAGAATTCAGAGCTTCGCAGAAATGCTTTCGTAGTTAATAGTTAAAGGCGGTAAGGCTATGTTTTTAGGAATTGACATTGGATCATCATCATCAAAGGCAGCGCTCATCGATGCGGACGGAAAGGTTCTCGGCGCGAAAGTCGAGAACATTGGAACAGGCACGAACGGAATTGACCTCGTGCTAGCGCAACTCATGGAAGAGCAGGGATGCACGGGAAGCGATATTCTCTACACGGTCGTGACGGGATACGGCAGAATGACGTACAAGAAAGCTGACCAGCAGATTACGGAAATCAGTTGCCACGCGAAAGGCGTTGTATCCATGTTCCCGGATGCACGAAGCATTATTGACATCGGTGGCCAGGACGCGAAGGCGATTCACCTGAACGAGTTCGGCATGGTAGATAACTTCGTCATGAACGAAAAGTGCGCAGCTGGAACGGGAAGGTTCTTCGAGGTTATGGCAAGAGTTCTGAACTGCAGCTTGGATGAGCTGGCGGAGCTTGCGGCCAGAGCGGAGAAATCAGTGCCAATCAGTAGCGTGTGCACGGTGTTCGCAGAATCCGAAGTGATCTCGCAGCTCGCAAGCGGAGCCAAGCCTGAGGAAGTCGCAAAGGGCGCTCATCAGTCCGTAGCCAAGAGAGTTGCAGGACTGTGCAACAGGCTCGGGATGCAGTCACAGGTAGTGATGACAGGCGGTGTGGCACTGAACGAGAGCATGGTGAAGGCGATGTCCGAAGAGATAGGCCTATCAATCGTTGTTCCAGAAAACCCTCAGGTTATGGGGGCTATCGGAGCAGCCTACTACGCAAGAGAGAAGTATCTGAAGAAGAATTTTTGATGAAAAATTAACGATTTAGATTGACACAGTATAAAAAGTAAGTTTAATATACAAGGAGAATAAAATGGCAGATTGGAGACAAATTTACAAAGAAAGAACGATGTCTGCGGATGAGGCGGTTAAGTTCGTCAAGTCCGGAGAGAGATGGGCAACAACCCATGCTACAGCAGAATCGTGGGTACTGACAGAGGCACTTTGCAAGAGAGCTATGGAGCTCGAGAACGTGCAGCTCTGGCAGGGTCTGAACTGGGGCACAGCAGAGTATTGCGAGCCACAGTACCATGGTCACCTCGACGTTGACACGATTTTCTGTGGAGCAGCAACGAGAGGTGCTGTAAACCAGAAGAGAGGCCAGTACGGTCCAATGCACGTATCGATGATCGACAGAGCATTCGATTCTACAGTTCCTATCGACGGACTGCTCGCACACGTTACTCCACCAGACGAGAACGGCTACTGCAACCTCGGCGTTTCCGTAGACTTCGGTGCTTCCGCAATCGCACATGGCAAGAAGATTATCGCACAGGTAAACCCTTCGATGCCTTGGGTATTCGGACAGCATAACACAATTCACGTATCTGATATTTTGGCATTCGTTGAAGAGGACACACCTCTCCTCAACATCCCGCCAATCGATGACACAGACCCGCTTTCAACGAAGATCGGCGAGAACATCGCAGAGCTCATCGAAGACGGTTCGTGCCTGCAGATGGGACAAGGCAAGGTTCCTAATGCAATTCTTAAGTGCCTCGACGGCAAGAAGAACCTCGGTGTTCACACTGAAGTTTTCTCTGACAACCTTCTTCCACTCATCGAAAAAGGCGTAGTAAACGGCATGGCGAAGAACATCGACAAGGGCAAGATTACAGCAATGTTCATCCAGGGTTCTCACGACCTTTACAAATTTGTTGATAGAAACCCTATGATTAACATCGCTCCAGGTTGGTACACTAACAACCCAGGAATCATCGCTCAGAACGATAAGGTCTGCGCAATCAACGCTTGTATCGAAATCGACCTCACTGGTCAGGTAAACTGCGAGTGGATGAACGGCAAGATTTACTCTGGTATCGGCGGTCAGGTAGACTTCCTCAGAGGCGCAGCTTATTCCAAGGGCGGCAAGCCAATCCTTTGCTTACCATCGACAGCAAGACACGGTGCAGTTTCCAGAATCGTACCTACACTTGCACCAGGAACTCCAGTATCCACACCGAGATGCGACGTTCACTGGGTCGTTACAGAATACGGTGCAGTTAACCTCTTCGGCAAGGGCCTGCTTCAGAGAGGCGATGCACTCATCGAAATCGCACACCCTGACTTCAGAGACAAGCTCCAGGACGACTGGGACGAAATCTGGAGAAAGATGGGCAGCAAGTAACAGCGCAATTAGCAATGAGCATGTTCGCATGGAAGAACTGCTGATTTGTGAGGCGAATCTATGGACTTGCTGTCTGCTGAGGCAGAGCTTTGCGAGCGTGCGAATTGTAATTGAAATAGAGAGCCTGCAGGTGCCTGAACGATTTGAAAGTGTGCACCCAGGCATGGCAGGCGTTATGAAAGAAAGCATCCAATAAAAGGAGGTAAAAATGAAAAAAGTTTTTGCGGTATTATTATCAGCGGTCATGGTTTTCGTGATGACAAGCTGCGGCTATAGCGAAGGCGATGACGGCGTTTACAAGATCAACTATGCAGGCACCGTATCCGATACGACTTCAATGATGATTCGTATGAACGAGGCTGCAGAAAAGATGGAGGAATTATCAGGCGGCAGACTTCAGATGACGGTTTATCCGAACAATCAGCTCGGCGACTCCGTTTCGAACTTCCAGCAGATGCAAGTAGGTGGTTGCATTCATATGGGCGAGCTCAGTGCAGCAGCGCTGACGACTTTCTCGGACCTTTACACACCTTATTCGCTCCCATTCCTTTTCTCGAGCCAGGAGCAGGCATTTGAATATTTTGATAATTCAGAGCAGGCAGCGGAAGTTGCAGAGAAGTTCTGCGAGGAGACGGACGTTAGAATCCTCGGTTGGTTCGATAACGACGAAAGAGCACTCACTAACTCCAAGCACGCAATTACGAAGCCTTCCGACATGAAGGGACTGAAGATTCGTGCTATGGAATCCGATATCTACATCAGAACTTTCGAGGCTCTCGGAGCTTCCCCAATCGCGATGTCATTCGCAGAAGTATTCACAGGACTTCAGCAGAAGAACATCGACGGACAGGACAACGGCACAGCGCTTACTGTTTCATCCAAGTTCCACGAGGTTCAGAGCTACTACACTGATCTTCACCACGTTTACGACGTAGCACCAATCCTCATCAGTAACGACTTCTACGAGTCACTTCCAGAAGATCTTCAGGAGATCCTCGTTCAGTGCATCAACGAAGCTGTTGCAAACGAGAGAGCTGACTATGTAGTCAACGGCGAGAAGGAAGAGGAAGAAATCGGTAAGTATTGCGAAATTACTCACCTCACGGACGAGGAGAGAGCAGCATTCAAGGAAGCTTGCCAGCCAGTTTACGATTGGTACAAGACAGCTTATCCAGACATCGATCTCGATGCTATCCAGGCTGAGATTGCCACTATCGATAAGTAGTTAGTAAGAAAGAAGTTAAAGCTAATTTGGTAATTTATTTGCTAAAAGGAGAAAGAAATGAAAGTCATTCATTGGTTAGATAAATATTTTGAAGAAGCATTATCCGCCGCTCTTTTAGCCGCAATGTCAATCGTAATTTTGCTGCAGATCATCCTGAAATGGCTGAACATGCCACTTTCCTGGTCTGAAGAAATGGCAAGATACATGTTCATCTGGCTCATTTACATTGCATCAGCTTACGCGGTTAAGAATAGAGCGCACATCAAAGTTGAGATTGTTTCATTGTTACTGAAGGAAAAAGGAAATTTTGTTCTGGACGTTATCGCAGACGTTGCGTTCTTCGCATTCACGTCGGTTATCGCATACTTCGGCTGGCGCGCGACATATAACATCGCATTCGTTCACGTTCAGCAATCGCCATCCATGCACATCAACATGGGTTTGGCATACCTGTCAGTTGCACTCGGCTGCACGCTGATGGCAATCAGAATTATCCAAGACTTAGTTAAGAGAAACAAGGAGTACAAGGAATTCAAGGCTTCCCAAGGCTCCAAGGCATTGACAGACGCAAAGGAGGTGCAGTAAATGGCAGGGTTATTGATATTTGGTATATTCTTCGTATTCGTATTCCTGAGCGTTCCTATTGGTATCGCACTCGGCCTTGCGGTTGTCTGCTACTCGGCTGTAACAGGAACAGTTGACTTCAACTACCTGGCAACGGGCATGTTCACATCATGTAACTCGTTCCCACTCATGGCGATTCCGTTCTTCGTACTCAGCGGCGCGCTCATGGAAGGCGGCGGACTCTCGAAGAGACTCGTTGACTTCTTCGATACGCTCGTTGGCCACTTTACTGGCGGACTTGCAGTTGTAACAGTTATTTCATGTATGTTCTTCGGAGCTATTTCCGGTTCCGCACCAGCTACGGTAGCTGCAATCGGTACTATCATGGTTCCGACGATGATCGAGAAGGGCTACGAGAAAAAGTGGTCTATGGCACTCGTTGCTGCAGCTGGTTGTCTGGGCACAATCATCCCGCCAAGCATCCCAATGGTTATGTACGGCGTTTCAACAGGTGCTTCCATCAGTACGATGTTCATGGGCGGCTTCGTTCCTGGCATCATCTGCGGACTCGTTCTGATTATCATCGCTGTTCGTTATTGTAAGAAAAACGGTTACCACGGAAACGGCATCAAGTTCTCTTGGGGTAGAGTTTGGGCGGCATTCAAGGAGGCTATCTGGGCGCTGCTCGTTCCAGTTATCATCCTCGGCGGAATTTACGGCGGTTTCTTCACACCGACGGAAGCTGCTGTAATCGCAGTATTCTACGGACTTCTCGTTGGCCTGTTCATCTACAAGGAACTCGACATCAAGAAGATTTACAAGAAGCTCGCTGAATCCGCTAACACATCCGCAACAATCCTCATCATCGTAGGTACTGGTACGGTTCTGGGTCGTGTACTTACTATCGAGCAGGTTCCACAGCAGGTTGCATCTGCACTCCTTGGTGTAACCGACAATTGGATTATCATGCTTATCCTTATGAACCTGTTGCTCCTCGTTGTAGGATGCCTCATGGAGACGACATCAGCTATCCTGATTTTGTCGCCAATCCTTTACCCGGTAGTTGCTGCTTGCGGTGTTGACATGATTCACTTCGGTATCATGATGGTAGTTAACCTTTCCATCGGATTCATCACACCTCCTGTAGGCGTAAACCTGTTCGTTGCCTGCGGTATCGGCGGTGTCAAGTTCGTGGATCTATGCAAGAAGATAATACCGTTCTTGATAGCGCTACTAGTCGGCTTGCTGTTTATCACGTACATACCAGATTTGGTATTGTTCCTGCCAAGAATGCTCGGCTACGGCGGCTGATAAAGCGGAGAAAAGTAGAATTTGTAGGCCATGCACCTCGAATGATTTGCGAATGAGTCGGACGGGGTGCGTGGCGAGATCTAAAAATAGTGTGAATGTGTGAGAATGAAAGAAAGTGAAAATAATGAAAGAAATTGAGTATAAGACTTTGTTAACAAAAAAAGAAGGAAAAATTCTCTGGGTGACGTTTAACAATCCAGAGAAACTGAACGCGCTGACGGACGCTTTCCTGCAGGAGTACACCGAGCTTTTGGATGAGATAGAGAAGAGCGATGTGCAGGTTGTCATTCTCACGGGTGCAGGAAAGGCGTTCATTGCGGGGGCTGATATCACGCTGATGCGGACTATGAGCCCAGCTGAGGCTGCGGAATACTCTCGCGTGACTACTGAGGTTTACCGCAGGATGGAAGCCTCGAAGAAAATTTTTATCGCGGCAATCAATGGATTTGCGTTCGGCGGTGGATTTGAGATGAGCCTGGCTTGCGATCTTAGGATTGCATCGGCCAAGGCGAAGATGGGTCTGCCAGAAGTCAGCCTCGGAATATTCCCAGGCGGCGGCGGAACGCAGAGACTTCCGAGACTCATCGGAGCTACGAAGGCGAAGGAGCTCATCTTCACAGCGAAGACGATTACGGCTACTCAGGCGTATGAGATGGGAATTCTCAATGAAGTCTGCGAGCCTGATGAGCTCGAGGAGAAGGCTAAGGCACTGGCTGAGGCAATCCTTGCTAATAGCTGCTCAGGCGTTAGTCTTGCAAAGGAGGCTATAAACAATGGCCTTCAATCCGATATTATATCGGCAATGAATTTAGAAAAAAATCTGTTTGCTCTGTGCTTCGGGACGGATGACCAAATCGAGGGCATGAATGCTTTCGTCGAGAAGCGCAAGGCGAATTTCAAATAGGAGGGAAAAAGATGAGCTATACAATCGATCAATTAGAAATTGGACAGAGCGCGCAGTTTTCCAAGACGATTAGCGAGAGCGATGTTTATCTGTTCGCGGGCGTTACGGGCGATATGAACCCTGCGCATCTTAATGCGGTATATTCACAGAATGATGTTTTCCATCAGAGAGTTGCGCACGGCATGCTCTCTGCAAGCCTGATTTCAACGGTTCTGGGAACTGAGCTTCCTGGAAAGGGCACAATCTATCTCGAGCAAGACGTTAAGTTTGTCGCTCCAGTGCACTTCGGGGACACGATTACGGCGAACGTTGAGGTTATCGAGAAGAACATGGAGAAGAATCGCGTTAGACTTAAGACGACGTGCACGAACCAAGACGGCAAGGTCGTTGTAGACGGCGAGGCGCTCGCTATGCCACCTAAGCAATCATAAATAACAGTCACCAATTTCCTGTTTTTATTACATCAAAAGAAAAAGGCGGGGTCATCGCCCGGCTGATTCGACGATCAGCTGGGCGGTGGCCCCGCCTTTGCATTAATCTGGTTTGCTTGGTGGGGAGCCCGATGGGGCGGCGCCGGACGGCGGCGCGTTGTTGCTCGGGGTGCGGCTCGAACCCGAGGAATCGGAGCCTGAGCTGCCAGAGCTATCGGAGCTGTCGCTCGAGCCGCTGCTGGTGCTCGGGGCGCCGCCGCCTGAGCCGTCTGGCTTCTCAGGCGGGGTGCCAGACGGCTCGCCAGCCTGGCCCTGGTCATCAGTGCTCTGGTCACTCGAGTTCTGGTCACCCTGCTCGCCAGGCTGGCTGGCGCCGCCCTGGTCGCCCTGACCACCAGGTTGGTCGCCACCGCTTCCGCCGCCTCCGTTCATGCTTCCCATGACCGTAAGGTCGATGCTCGAAGCATCAATCAGCGTTGACGAGTCTTCCTTCTGTCCATCTGTAGTCGACGGAATCGTGCCGTCGAGCTGACCGAGGACGCTCTCTGCACGAAGGCTGATAGTCTCCTTCAGCATGTCGACAGCCTCGGTGTATTCGTCGTAAGTGTAGAACGATG
>CAVGSW010000007.1:0-22163 GCA_963631945.1 Flexilinea sp.
ACTGAAACGACTGCAACAGTTACAGAAAAAGATGCCAGCGGCAATGTAACAAAGATAGAAGAGACCAAGGCGACCGTAACCGAAGAAAAGGGTAAAACTACTACAAAAGAAGTTAAGGAGGTTAAAGACGCAAGCGGCAAGGTGACAGAAACTGTGAAGACTGAAGAAGTTAAAACAGAAAATGTAACCTCGACAGAAAAAACCGTAACAAAGAAGAACAAAAATAATGAAGATGTAGTCGTAACTACCAAGACGGTCGAAGACACGGCAAATGATGTCAAAGTTGAGACAAAGGTAGAAGACAACAAGGCAAAGGTAGAAGCAAAGATTGCAGAAAGTACTACAGAATCAGGATCAGCTACAACTTCAACTCCAGCTACCATCACTGTAGACGCAACTGCAGCAAAGGCAGATACCAATAACGTCAAGGCAGCAGAGGTAACCTTGCCAGCGACAACTGTAGCAGCACTGAAGGCAGTAGCTACAGCCGCTGAAGAAAGCAAGCAGGAAAAAGCTGTAGAACTCAAAACGGACGTTGCAACACTTAAGATTGACAACGATGCTCTCAAGACTTTAACTGGTAGTACTTCAAGTGCTCCTCTAGTATTGACCGTGGAAAATAAGACCCCGCAAAAGGAAGGTTCATCAACGACTACGGAGTCAACATCGAGCAATGTCAAAGCAACATTCGAGCTGACGGCGAAGATCGACGGCAAGGATGCTTTCACGGAGGAAAACAGCGATAGCAATGGAACAATAACTATAGAAGTTTCCTATAAGCCAGACGATAGCAGCAAGACAGTGAAGGTATACTATGTAAATGACAATACCAGAACTGATATGAAGGCTAGTTACAAGGATAGCGTGCTGACTTGGGGCACAAACCACTTCTCGACATTCGAAGTTGAAGAGGTAGAAAAGACAAACTACGGCGGCGGTGGTGGCGGA
Source organism: Flexilinea sp. (assembly GCA_963631945.1). GTDB lineage: Bacteria > Bacillota > Clostridia > Peptostreptococcales > Anaerovoracaceae > CAG-238. The sequence continues at coordinate 949 of CAVGSW010000007.1, forward strand.
GGCTCATCCTCTGGCTCATCAACAGTTGATAAGACAGGAGACGCTAGCAAGGACACTGGCGATGCTGGTAACACTGGAAACACTGGTGAGGCTGGAGCAATCGATGGCAAGGATTCGAAGGCTACGGCAGCAGAACTTATCAAGAACCTCAGCTTCAAGGCTCGCTCATCCAAGACAAAGAAGGGTAACATCAAGGTTACACTCACGGTTGACCAGGATGACATCAAGGCAATCGAAGATCTTGGATACACAGTAAAGTACAAGTTCTATCGTTCAACGAAGAAGTCAAGCGGCTACAAGGCAAAGGTAGAAAAGACAAGCAAGACATACACCAATACAAGCGGCAAGAAGGGTACGAAGTACTACTACAAGGCTCGCGTAATGGTATATGACAGCGAAGGCACACTCATCGCAAAGAGTGAGCTTGCGCAGTGCAAGTACGCGGCAAGAACTAAGTAGCTTGCATTGAGTGACCCTACCGACTTTCGCTAGCGCGAAAGCCACCTCCCCTGATCAGGGGAGGCTTAAAAGGAATGCTAGCTAGACACCCTTCGCTCGCTCCCCTAAAATGGAGCTGACGCCTGACTACCTGACGGCAGACAGGTAGTCAGGCTGAGGGACATGCAAATAATTTCTTTCGAGAAGAGAGCCTACGGGCTCTCTTCTCGTATGTGAAAATGCTACATGATTTGCTTAGTGTATTGACCTTTTCCCTTATTTTATGCTAATATTTAAGGGAATAAAGGAGAAATAAAGCAAAGGCAAGGGGAGAAACACTTGCTATTTTTAGAAAATAGGATGGTTTTTATGAAGAGAAAGACGGAGTTGCTCGCGCCGGCGGGGAATATGGAAGCGCTCAAGGCGGCGATTGCTAGCGGGGCGGATGCGTGCTATATCGGCATGGAAAAGTTCGGTGCCCGGGCGTATTCGGATAATTTTGATATGGAATCGGTCCGCGAGGCCGTGGACTGGGCACACCTTCGGGGTGTCAAAATTTATGTTACGATGAATACGATTGTGTTCGAGGAGGAGCTCGCTGCGGCTTACGAGCAGCTGGCGTACCTAAACGAAATCGGCGTGGATGGAATCATCGTGCAGGATGCGGCGCTGCTTAGGTATATAGTGGAGAATTTTCCTGAAATGGAGGCTCATATTTCGACGCAAATGGGGATTGACGACCTTGAAGGGACACTACTATGCAAAGAAATGGGGGCAAAGCGTGTTGTGCTTGCTCGTGAGGTGCCGCTTGCGGATGCAATTCAGATAAAGAAGGATGCGGATATTCCGATTGAAGTTTTCGTGCACGGGGCGCTGTGCGTGTCGTATTCGGGTAACTGCCTGATGTCGGGATTGATTGGGTACCGCAGCGGCAACCGTGGACGTTGCGTTGGCTCGTGCAGGAAGATGTACGAGCTGGTTGAGGTCGAGGCTGCGGGAGGCGGCGAAGTTGGCGACCAGTTTGACGGCTGGGGAAATAAGGAAGTGAAGAGAAGCTTTGGAAAAGCTTACTTCCTGTCTATGAAGGACCTCAATACTATAGAAAAGATTGACGAAATTGCTCAGCTTGACTCCCTCAAAATCGAGGGCAGGATGAAGGAGCCGGCTTATGTGACGAATGTGGTTGGCATATACCGCGAGGCGATGGATAAAGCTTCAGCTCGCACTGACGACTTGCGAAAGACATTCAACCGGACTTTTACCCGGGGCTACATGCTCGGCGAGGATCCGAAAGACATTACAAACATTGCTCGTCCAAACAACTTCGGGTACGAGATTGGCGTTGTCAAGGGCAGACACCGCGGGATGTACGAGATTGCTCTGGATGGTAGTGAGATGCTCAGGCAAAATGACATAATCAGGATTGACCACAAGGGTGAGGATGTGGTCCTTTCGCTTGCGAAGATGTACGATGCGGACGGACTTTTGATAAATGGTGCGGACAGGCAGTGCTTCATCAAAATCAAGGAGGAGCTGTCCGCTGGCGATGTCGTATACAAGACAAAGGATTACGAGTATTACAAGGCACTGGATGCCGCTGGGACTGGCGAGTATAGGAAGTTTCCTGTGTCGATGAGCGTTTATGCTTATCCAGGAGCACCGCTTGTTGTTGAGGCGGAGGCACTTGGGGTCTCTGCTCATTATGAGAGCGAGGCCGTGCTTGAGGCTGCGCAGAAGAGGGCGACGAGCTACGACGAGGTCAAGAAGCAGCTAGGAAAGCTCGGCGATACGATATTTGAGCTCAGAACGCTTGAGTTCGAGGAGTGCGGTGCGTTTGTGCCCGTCAGCCAGCTCAACGAGGCAAGGCGGCAGGTAGTGGCAAGGCTTGAGGAGGAAAAAATCAAGGCAGGTAGACGCAAGGCGGCAGGTGGCTGCGCAGCTACGGACGAAAATGCGATGGACCAGAAGGCGAGCGAGCCGCAGCTGACGGCGGCGTGCGTGACCCGCGAGCAAGCCGAGGCGTGCAAGGCGGCGGGAATCAAGACGGTATATTTTGATAATATCATCCGCCGCAACAACGTCGAGTACAAGCCTCGGGCTGGCGAGCTTCTAATCGGGGGCTACGGAGGGGTTCACTATTACAAAGATAAGAATCCTTTTGTGACGGATTACAGCCTCAATGTTGTAAACTCCGTAGCCGTACGTATTTTGCACGAGCTGGGGGCGAGCCGTGTGACATTGTCGTACGAGATAAACGCACGGCAGCTTGTAGCCCTCATCGAGGAATACAAGGCAAATTACGGACAGGTGCCGCATCTGGAGATGATTGTGTACGGCCGTGCGCCGATTATGGTCACGAAATACTGTCCAATGAAGAAGGTCGGCGAGTGCGGAAAGTGCCGGAGCCGTCATTACGAGCTTAGGGATGAGTACGGGACATTTCCGATTATTTCAAGCCCTGACTGCCAGACGACCGTGCTGAACGGCAAGGTTCTCAATTTGCTTGACGAAATGCCGGAGATTGAGGGCGTGGAGGCGTTTCGCCTTAACTTTACGACAGAAACGCCTGAGGAGGTTAATAGTATCGTCAAGGCGGCGCAGGCAAAGCTCGCAGGCGCTTGCGAGGAGACACTGTTCCGAGCGGCGAGTGACACCAGAGGGCACTACAATAAGGAAATAATGTAGGGGGACCGAGAGACAAAACCCCTCAGTCACCTGCCTATCGGCAGGCGACAGCTCCCCTTACCAGGGGAGCCTTCTTTTTTGATTTTTCAGAAAATTCTCTTTACAAAGGCGGCAAAGGCATATATAATAGAAAGACTGAGAAAAAGGCTAGAGTGCGTAGTGCATGTGCTGCACGGAGATCATGCACATCTCGTGTGCAAGGCACTGCGATGTGCTCAACAATGAAAGGAATTATAATTTTTATGGAAAACAGAGAAAGATTGGGTTCGCGTCTCGGATTCATCATGCTTTCCGCTGGCTGTGCAATCGGCTGCGGTAACGTATGGAAATTCCCGTGGATGTGCGGACAGTACGGCGGCGGTAGCTTCATGCTGATTTACATCCTCTGCCTTATTTTTATGGGACTTCCTGTAATGATCATGGAGTTCAGTATCGGTAGAGCATCGCAGGTTTCACCGCTCAGAATGTACCCGACGCTAGCAGTTGAAAAGAACAAGAAAAAATGGAAACCGATGGGCGCTGTTTGCTTCCTTGGCAACATCTCCCTCATGGCATTCTATATGGTAGTTACCGGCTGGATCGTTTACTACTTCGTAAAGTTCCTCACTGGCCAGAACGAAGATTTCGGTTTTGTTCAGATGATTTCGAATCCTACTGTAAACGTTTCATATCTTGCAATCGTTGTAATCGTTGCATTCGTCATCCTTAGCTGCGGCCTGCAGGGCGGACTTGAGAGAATCACAAAGGTTATGATGTGCGCTTTGATCGTCCTCATGATTGTGCTAGGAATCCACAGCCTTACGCTTGACGGAGCGTCTGAAGGCCTCAAGTTCTACCTCGTGCCTGACTTCTCCAAGATCACTGGAGACGTCGTTGTAGGTGCTATGAACCAGGCATTCTTCACATTGTCGCTCGGCATGGGCAGCATGGCAATCTTCGGAAGCTACATCGAAAAAGATCACTCACTCATGGGTGAATCAGTAAATGTAATTATCCTCGACACATTCGTAGCTGTAATGGCTGGTATCATCATGTTCCCAGCTTGCTTTACTTATGGACTCGAGGTTAACGCAGGTCCAAGCCTTCTGTTTGACACAATGGCAAGCGTATTCAATCACATGAATGGCGGTCGTTGGTGGGGAGCTCTGTTCTTCCTGTTCATGATATTCGCAGCACTTTCCACAGTTCTGGCGGTTTGCGAAAACATCCTTGCAATGGTAAGAGAAAAGACTGGTTGGTCAAGAAAGAAAGGCTGCATCATTTGCGGTATCGTGCTTTTCTTACTTGCACTCACAACAGCACTTGGCTACAGCGTATTCACATTCCAGCCGTTCGCAGAGGGAACTGCATGGCTTGACTTCTGGGATTTCATCGTTTCCACGAATATCCTGCCGCTCGGTTCGCTCATCATGGCACTGTTCTGTTGCAACAAGTTTGGTTGGGGTTGGGATAACTTCATCCAGGAGGCTAACGCTGGCAAGGGACTTAAGGTTCAGAGCTGGATGAAGCCGATATTCAGATATTTCGTTCCGTGCGCAATTATAATCATCTATGTATATGGCATAGTTAATTTCGCCTGGAACTAAAAACAGAAACGTAATTGGAATTGTTTTGCAAAAAAGCGCTGGCTTGTCTGGCGTTTTTTTCTTGTATGCGCAAAAAAACAGCGTTATTTCGGTAAAAGGGGAAAGTTTGCGGGAAAATTGGAGCAAAGTATGGTATACTAGAAGTGGATTTGATAAAATGATTTTGTGATATGCGTATGAGATGCGCATGACATCGCAAGGGAGGGTATTTATTTGAAAAAAATTTTGCGCAGGGCTCTTGCATTGGGTCTCGTGGCTGCGCTGACCACTGGACTCGCGCCTGGGGCGGACGCGGCTACGACTACGAGCACGGACAGCCCGAAGGTCGAGACGAAGACTCAGAAGCAGATTGTCGAATTCCTCGAAGAGCATCCGACGGGTGAGACGTATTTCGACCAAAACGGCAATATGCTCGAGGATTACACCATAGAGTACGATGAGTCTCCGGTGCTGAAGGCGCCATACAGTGCGGGCACGCTCAAACGCGACGTGCAGGTAAAGGCGCTGAACACGATTAGATTTATCAGGTACATTGCGGGGCTCTCGAGCGACGTGTATCTGTATGACCCATACGTTGAGTTCGCTCAGTCGGCGGCGCTCATCAACTACGTGAACGGCAAGGCTTCTCACAGCCCGAGCATTCCGAGCGGCATGGGTACGGCACTCGCGGCACTTGGCGTGCAGGGTTCGGCTGATTCCAACATAGACAGGACTTCGTGGAAAAATAACAGCCTCAAGTCTTCAATTATATATGCGTGGATGTACGACAGCGATTCGTCGAACATCAAGACGCTCGGTCACAGGCGCTGGATCCTGAATCCGTCGCTCGTCATGACGGGCTTCGGGCAGGTGACGGGCAGCAAAGGCACGTGCAACACGATGTACATCAGAAACGGCGTGCGCGACGACCTGGATACGGGCGCGGTTTGCTGGCCAACGAAGAATACACCGACCTCGCTGTTTGCAAGCGATTCGGCTTGGAGTATTTCCGTCGGCGAAGAAGTGAACGCTTCGACCGCGGTTGTTTCCGTTCTGAGGATGAGCGACTACAAGACTTGGGTTTTCAGCTCGGTCTCCGCGAAGGGCGATTTCTACGTGAATAACCAGAGCTACGGTCAGGAAGGTTGCATAATCTTCCGTCCTGAGGGACTCGGCGAAATCAAGCCTGGCGACCGCTTCTCGGTTTACGTTTCATATAACAAGAAGAGCATAAGCTACGAGGTTAGCTTCTTTGACCTTGAGCATTACTACTCGCCTGAGGCTACTTCGATTACGAGCCTGACGATTGGACCGACGGATAAGCCGTCAATCGAGTGGAATGAGGTGAAGAACGCCGACACGTACGACGTTTACCGCAAGCCAGCGGGCGGCTCTTGGAAACTGATTTCTGAAGACCTCGACGAGCCGTATTTCGACGATGCATATGCTTCGGTCGGCATCAAGTACTACTATAGGATAGTAGCTAAGCGCACGGTCGGCGGCATAGAGTACGAGTCGGATGCTTCGAAGGCGAAGGCGGTTACAACTCCGCTCACCAAGCCGACGATCAAGACGTACCAGGCTTACTCTTCTGGCACGAACAAGCTCGCCTGGAAGAAGGTTAGCAAAGCGACTGGCTACAAGGTTTACCGCAGGGTAAGCGGTAAGAGCAGCTGGAGCCTGATTGCGACGACCAAGGCGGCGAGCTACACAGATAAGAAAGCGAGCCGCGGAGTCAAGTACGAATACCGCGTGCGCGCCTACAGAACGAACTACAAGAACACGGTTTACAGCAGCTACTCCGCTAAGCGCACGATCAAGACCAGATACTAAATGAAAAATCCCGACGGGCTATCCGTCGGGATTTTGGTTATCAATATTTGTTGGCTGTGCGCTACCTGCGCGGGCTACTCGGTGATTGCGGAGATGAAGTTGCTTGCGGCGGAGGTTCCGATGTGGAACGTGAACGATTTGCCGCTTGCCATCTTCACATATAAGTAACCGTTGTCGCTAACGCCGAAGTCGATGGAACCGCATGTTGGGTTCGAATTCGACTTGAATGTTACGTGCGTATCGCCACTCGTGTAGGATGAATGCGATGCCGCTGCTGCCGAATTGTTCGACAGGATGTATTTGTCTACGTAATCCTTGATGTTGGATACGGAGAATTTATGATAGCTTGAGTAACCGATGTTGTTGCCCTTGCAGTAAACGCTCTTGGAATAGCTTGCGTCTGCATCGAGTCCAGCGTCGGAAACGAACTCGCCGAGCGTGCTAGGCGAATACGACTCGTTCGTATAAATCAATGTATCCTTGAATCCGTCAACATCGACTGCGACCATGAGATCCGTTGAAACATTCTGGATTTTCTTGACGTGAGCATCTACAACAGCCTCATTCGTCGTCGTAGTCTCAGGAATCTCGAGCGAAATCGATTTTATTTCTGAAGTGGTAACAGGGGAAGCGGAGCTTTCAACTACGTAATTCGAACCCGAAATCGTCAGGTGCGAAACGCTTTCCTCTGCGAGGATTTCTCTGTTGAATGCCACATCGCCGCTGCCAGTCTTATTAACATTTGTGTTCGAGTTGCTGCCAGGGGATGGGGCAGTCGAGCCGCCGTTATCTCTGGATGAGTTCGTATTCGATGTGCCTTTATTGCTCTTCGAATCGGATTTGCTGTCCGTCGCGGCATCCTTCTTGTCCTTGGAATCGGACTCTTTCACTGCGTCGCCTTTGTCCGTAGCATCTGCGCTGTCCTTGCTGTCTGTAACTGCATCGCCGTTGTCTGTCACATCGCCATTGTCCGTCGGGTTCGTAACTACGCCGTCTGGAACGATTTTGTCGATGAGGTTGTCAACTTCGGACGAATCGCCTGTGCCCATGATGGCAACTGCGGAAGTGAGCATGATCACGCAAGCTGCGGCAACTGAAGCGATGCCGATGAGCGACTTGCGGCTGAGCGGCTTGCGTCCCGCCGTCCTGCTGGCCGACTTAGCGGCGGTCTCAACAGCAGACGTCGGAATGGAAACCGGCTCGAATGTAACTGTGTTATCTGCAAACTCAGGGGAAGTCTCGCATGCGGCTATCTTGGCAAGCAAAGAGTCGACAACGTCATCAGACGGCGTCATCTGCTCTCTCATGCTATAGATAACGTCGCTCGGCGCGAAATCATCCATATTCAGTTCGCGAAAAATATCGCTACCCATGATATCCTTCCTCCTGTAGTTTAGTCTTCATCATTTCGCGACCCCTCAGAAGCTGGACCTTGACGGTGCCTGGCTTGATGTTGAGAGCCTGACCGATAGAATCTATCGACATATCCGCAAAATAAAATAGTTGGAGAACCGTTCGGTATTTCTCCGGAAGCTGCTGCAACGCAAGGTAAACAGCATTTTCTTCCTTGGTACGAAATTGAAATGAGCCTTCATTCATCTCGTTCTGGTCCATTGGAACCACGCGCTTGTGGTACGTACTCTGCACCACTCTGAGCGAGCAGTTGATGGTCGTTCGGATAAGCCAAGCCTTCCGATGCTCCTCGTCGTTGAACTGAGGGTTGACCTTGTAATAGATGAGGAAAACTTCCTGGAAGATGTCGTCCGCATCCGCTCTGTTGCTCGTATACGACAACGCAACGCCGTATATCGTGCTCTTGTAACGCTGAATTATGGTCTCAATACTTTCGTCCTGAACAAAAGTATCACTCATCCGTTGAGCTCTCCTTTCATCAATAAATCAAATTTGCCGCGCAAAAGGTTACAAATTTCTTAATTTTTGCGAGCTGGAAAAAATTGGGTGTTTCAGCCTGTGCGCGCCATAGCCTATATATTATATAATATCGCCGCGGAAAATACAAGGCATTGATTGCATAATGGGGAATTCTGTGGTATGATAAGTGCATATAAATTTCGAAAAAATTCGGAGGCGAAACATGGCATTTGATGCGAAAAAAGTTAAGGATGAAATAGTAAAGTGGATACAGGATTGGTTCGAGGCAAACGGCAAGGGTTGCAACGCAATCGTGGCGATTTCCGGCGGCAAGGATAGCTCGGTTGTTGCGGCACTTTGCGTGGAGGCGCTCGGCGTTGACAGGGTTATCGGCGTGCTTCTTCCAAAGGGCAAGCAGCACGATATCGACGTGTCGGAGGCGCTGGTTAAACACCTTGGAATCAGGAGCTTTACGATTAATATAGAAGAAAGTTTCAACGGCCTGGTGAACGAGATTAAGAAAGCCGCTGGCGAGGATGCGATTCAGACGCAGACGATTACGAATCTGCCGCCGCGCATCAGAATGGCGGCTACATATGCTGTTTCTCAGTCGTTCAACGGCCGCGTTGCTAACACTTGCAACCTGTCCGAGGACTGGGTTGGCTATGCGACGAGATACGGTGATGGCGCGGGTGATTTCAGCCCGCTGAGTCATTTGACAGTTCAGGAAGTCAAGGCGGTTGGTAGAGAGCTTGGCTTGCCGTCGATGTTCGTGGACAAGACGCCGATCGACGGATTGCAGCCGAAGACGGACGAGGAGAACCTCGGGTTTACTTATGCGGTGCTTGACCATTACATCAGAACTGGCGAGATTGAGGATGCGGAGACTAAGGCTAAGATCGATAGGCTGCACGCGATCAATGCGTTCAAGGTTCGGTTCATGGATAGCTTTCCGTATGAGCCGGAGCAGTAGGTAACTTGGCGGGCGGCGGCGCGAGGGATGCGGGCTTCTGAGGATTTGGGGCCCGCAGCGCTCGCGGCGCAGGGCCCGTGCGTGGACTTGGGTGGGCCCTGCGCGGCGGTTGCCCCGCAGGAACCCAGGCTGGCAACCGCCCGCCGCCCGCCAAGTCAACAATACAAACAAGGATGGAGATACAAACATGTCATACAAGGAATTTACAACAGATAACGAAGTATTAGCGGCGCGCCTCAAAGCCGTCGACGAGAGCGTCAAAGCCTCGCAGAACGAAATGGACGCGCGCCTTCAAGGCAAATACATAGAGTGCAACGGCGAGGAGAAGAGCCTCACAATCGAATTCCCAGTGCTCGAGTGGGAAGCGAACTACGTCGGGATTTTGCACGGCGGAATCATTTGCAGTATGCTCGACCACACGGCGGGCGTTGCGGCGATTTGCTTCAGAAACGAATGGGCGCCGACGGTCGACCTAGACGTGCACTTTCTGCGCAAAGCCGAAGTCGGCGACACGCTGATTTCCAAGGCTGAGATAGAGTTCTTCGGCAGGAGAATCGTGCACATGAGAGCAACGCTTACTTCGAAGAGCAGCGGCAAGTTAGTTGCGACTGCGCTAGCGACATATCTCAATAGCTAGCATAAGTTTTTTATCGATAACTGGAATTTGTTGCATGTAACTGGAATTTGTTATATAATATAGGGGACGTCAGGTGTACGAGGATTTAAGAAAGAGGGAAAGTATATAATGAAGACAATTTTTACGAAGGATTTGAGAAAAGACCAGGAAATCATTGATTTTTTCATGGTCAGGGGCACGCAGATTAAGACGGGCTCCAACGGCAAGCAGTACTGGGACCTCGTGCTCGGCGACAAGTTCGGCGAGGTGAATGCGAAGAAATGGGACGTCAGTGACAGAGATATCGCTTTCATCCAAGGAGTAAAGGAAAAGGATATCGTCAAGGTCAAGGCGCTCATCACCGAGTGGTCTGGACAGCTGCAGATGCGCGTGATGAAGCTCAGACATGCGACAGAAGAAGACGGAATCGAAATGGCTGATTTCGTGAAAGCAGCACCGGAGGATCCGCAGGAGATGTACGACTACATCTACGGCACAGCGGATGGGCTCGGCGACAGCGACCTCAGGGCGATTTGCCTCAAGGTGCTCACGGATAACAAGGACAAGCTCATGTACTATCCTGCTGCCCAGAAATTCCACCATGCACAGCTCGGCGGACTTCTGTATCACACCAAGCGCATGCTGATGAATGGCGAGAGGGTGTGCGAGGTGTACACGAACCTCAACCGCGACCTCGTTTTGGCGGGCGTGATTTTGCACGATATGGAAAAATTGAACGAAATAGATGCCGACACAGATGGAATTGCATCTGGCTATTCGTTTGAGGGGCAGATGCTGGGGCACATCGTGCAGGGCGTTAAGTCGATAGACCAGATGACGCTGGAGCTTGGATTCCCAAGGGAAAAGGCGATTATGCTCGAGCATATGATTTTGTCGCATCACTACGAGCCGGAGTTCGGCAGCCCGAAGAAGCCGCTGTTCCCAGAGGCGGAGGTTCTGCACTATCTGGATATTCTCGATGCGAGAATGTTCGACATGGAGGCAGCGCTGGAGCCTACCAAGCCGGGCGAGTTTAGCGATAAAGTCTGGACGCTCGACAATCGGAAGATATATAAGCCAACTTTTGATGAGAGTGAAGAGTGAAGAGTGGAGGAAAAAAACGATGATTAAGGTACCTAAGGAAGTTGCAAGAATCATGAAAACTTTGGGCGACGCGGGGTTCGAGAACTACGTCGTTGGCGAGTGCGTGCTTCAGTCTTTGATGGGCGAGGAGCCGTACAGCTGGGATGTTATCACGAAGGCGGACTTTGCGGAGCTGGTCAAGCTGTTCCCAGATGCGACAGTTCTCAGCGAAAAGTACAGCACTTTGCGCTACGAGCTGATCGATGACGAAGTTGATGAAGAGGGCAACCTTTTGTATGAAGAGGGCTACATCATTGATATTTCAACATATAGAGCAAAGAACGTCGGCGAGAATGTGGCTGATGGCGAGAGCATTTTTGCTGATAATGTAGAGGGCGACCTTGCGAGAAGGGACTTCCCGATTACGGCGATTGCGGTTAATCCGTTCGTTGGGGCGCATTCGGTCGTTGACCCGTATGAGGGCAGGGAGGACATCCGCAAGAAGCTCGTTCGCACGATTGGCGAGCCTGATGAGGCGATAAAGGCTGATCCGATTCGCATGATGAAAGCGATTCGCTATGCTTCGGAGTACGATTTCGACCTGCAGAAGGGCTTGTATGATGCGATTACTCGGAATTACAAGCTGCTCGAGAATGCGAAGATGTCTTGGGTTCGCGACGAATTTACGGACATTCTCTCTGGCAAGTATGCGGGCAAGGGATTAAATATGTTAATGAGTACTGGTATCGTTCGCGTGATTCTCGGCGAGCAGTCGTTTAGCCGCCTAACGCGCAGAGAAAAGTCAGACATGATGGCGCTTTGCGACGGTATCACGAACACGAAGCAGGTGCCAGAACGCCGCCTCGGACTGTTTTATTCGATAATTGACAAGAAGCGCTCCATGCCGTCGATCACGAAGCTCGGGTTCGACCCTGAGACGCATCAGCACCTTGTTGACGCCGTGCACGACATGCCGAAGCTTTACTTCACGACGAGAACTGAGGCTCTCAAGAAGTTCATTTACAAGAGGGGCATGGACAGATACGAGTATTTGCTGAACCTCGAGAAGGCGCAGAGACTGGCGTTTGGCTATGATTCGCAGCTGAAAATAGAGGCGAAGATGTATTTGCTGAACGAAATCAAGAATAACGGCGAGGTAATCTTCCCTGAGGATTTGGTAATCGACGCGAATGACTTGATCGAGGCGGGAATTTGCACGGAGGCGAATGCGGACAAGATGATCTTGATGCTCACGGAGTCCACGCATATCAAGCCGAAGCAGAACACGCGCGAGGAGCTGTTCAAGGTTGCCAAGAGGTATAAGAGAAACAAGATTGCGGCTATGGGCAGGGGAGTTAAATGGCTACGATAGACGATTTTGACGAAAAATTTAATAAAGAGAACCATGAACTCCCAGCACGCGAAGTTACGAAAATTAGCCAGGTTACACCGAGTGTGACCTGGTTTTTGCGCTCTGTTGGGCTTTCGAATTACTATATCATCAGGATTTACAACTTGGTAGGCGATGCGTGTCAGGCGCTGATCGAGGACAATCCGTATTGGCTGCTCGACGAATTCCCGCACATGGGATTCGACAAAGTCGATTTGATTGCCAAGACGCTCGGGTTTGACAACGAGAATCGCTACAGGGTCGAGGCGGGAATTCTGCTCATCATGCGCAGGTTCGCCGCCGACGGGAGCACGTTCGCTTATTTGCAGAAGCTGTGCGAGGAGGTGGCGGAGAACCTGGCGGTTTCCGCCGAGCTCGTCGAAGACGTAACGGAGGATATGGTCTTCGACGGCAGGCTTCAGCTTTCGGACATCGGGGGCGAGCGGGTCGTGTATTTCTATGGATATTACAAGGCTGAGTGCGGAATCGCTGGGAAGCTCGCCGCGCTGGAGAATCCGCAGGGTGGGCTGAAGCCGGTCGGCGGAAACGTCGAGGCGCTCATCGCCAAGGCGGAGAGCGAGGCGGGGATAAAGCTCTCCGCGGAGCAGAAGGAGGCCGTGCGCAATGCGCTCCTCAGCGGGGTTTCGATTATCACGGGCGGCCCGGGCACGGGCAAGACCACGATTATCAAGGCTCTGATTTCTATTGCTGAGGGGAGCGGCCTCAAGGTTGCTGTTGCCGCTCCGACAGGGCGGGCCGCCAAGCGGGTCATGGAGACCAGTGGGCATTTCGCGTGCACGGTGCACAGGCTGCTGGAGTTCTACTATGACGAGGAGTCGAAGTTCATGATATTCGGGCGAAATGCCGAGCGGCCGCTGAACAAGCATGTTGTGATTATTGACGAGGCTTCGATGATGGATTTGCTTTTGACGGAAGCGCTCTGCGAGGCGGTAACTCCAGGGACGCGTCTCATTTTCGTGGGCGACGCGGACCAGCTGCCTTCCGTCGGCGCGGGCAATGTGCTTGCGGATTTAATCGACAGCGAGTATTTCTTCACTTCGCGCCTTACATTTATATATAGGCAGGACGAGCAGAGCGGAATCGTCCTTAATGCACATAGAATTAATTCTGGGGAGTATCCGACTTTCGGGGACGATTTCCGCCTGGTGCGGGCGAGCCGTCACGAGGATATTTTGCAGAAGATCGTGGGGACGGCTCGCGGTCTGGCCAGCACCACGGGCTCGGAAGCTGGCCAGGGCGGCGTTCAGGTAATCACACCGACCAAGAAAGGCATAATCGGCAGCGTGAACCTGAACGCCCACCTGCAGGAGGCCTTCAACCCAGCGGCGCCTGGCAAGGACGAGCTGAAGTTCGGCAAGACGACATTCCGAGTTGGCGACCGCGTGATGCAGAACAAGAACAATTATCAGATAGAGTATAGGGAGACACAGGGCGGCCAGGCGCCACTGTTCAAAACGCCCGACGGCAAGCCAGACGGCAAGGGCGTTTTCAACGGCGAGATCGGCATCGTAGCCGCCTGCGACCCAGAGATGAAGACGGTCACAGTAGTCTACGACGACACGCGCTGGGTCGAATACCCGTACGTAGCGCTCGACGAGCTCGAACTCGCCTACGCAATCACCGTCCACAAAAGCCAAGGCAGCGAGTTCGACACGGTAATCATGCCGATGAGCTGGTTCCCGCCGGTCCTCGCGACCAGGAGCCTGCTCTACACGGCGGTAACCCGCGGCAAGAACGAAGTCATAATCGTTGGCGACCCGAAATACATCAACGGCATGGTCGACAACAACCGCAGCCGCGACCGCAACTCCGGTCTACTAACCCGCATCACCGGCATGTACAACATATAAAGTCGTGATTTTTCGAGGAGTGTGATTATGAATAGGGATTGGATGAGAGACAAATTAGAGGGGCTGGCGGATTTCGTATATCCGTCGGGGATATATTGCGTCATCTGCGGCAACTACATCGACAAAACGCGCACGTATTCGATGTGCGACCACTGCATTCGTCACATCGACTGGGGCAATATAAATGTCGATTTGGCAAGCCTGCCGGACTACCTCGAGAATTCTGAGTACGTGGATTCCGTCAGGGCGTGTTTCAAGTACGGACTCTACGGCAGGCGGCTCATATTCGAGCTGAAGTACAACGACCACAGCTATGTGGCGAGGATTTGCGGAAAGATCGCAGCGGACAGGATTGCAAACGATCCAGACGCTGAGGAAATCCTCGCATGCGACCTCGTGACTGGCGTTCCAGTCAGCGAGGCCAGAATCAAGAAGCGCGGATACAATCAGGCGGAGAAAATCGCCAAGTATTTCTGTGCTGAAGTGGGCCGCCAGTGCCAGACAGCGCTCCGCCACGAGCCAGACTTAATCTGCAGAGTCAAGGACACGGAGGCCCTGAGAAGCTTGTCACCGAGGGAACGCTCGGAGCGCCTCAGCGGAGCCTTCACCATCAATCCGAAGAAGGCGAAGCTAGCCTGCGGCAAGAAAATTGTGCTCATCGACGACATTCACACGACGGGCGCGACGATTAACCACTGTGCGGAGGCTCTGAAGCGAGCCGGAGCCGCAGAGGTTCACGTGCTGGTGCTAGCAAGCCGAGTTAAGGACAGAGACGAGCGCTTGGCGGAGAGAGATTTTGCTCAGGACGAGGAATTGTGCGAAAAATAGCTTGCATCCTGCGCAAATTTTGATAAAATGAAATAGGCCGTTTGTGTCTGTGGTTGAAAATCCAAGCCAGGTACGGGCAAAGGGATCCACGTAAGCTGTCGCGCAAGAGATCGGGCAGTGAGCATGGCGTACTTTAGATGTAAGTCCTCCGAAAATCGGGTAAAGGCAAGTGTGGGGGCAAAGACCAGGTCAGGCAGGCGGCTTTTTTCGTGCGCAAATTTTCTTGGCGAAATTTTCACGCTTTATTTCGAAAAAATGCTATTCACAGCACACAATATGTGGTATAATATAATCACAACAACACAAGAGGAGGTCATCATATGAAGATTATCGTAACAGGAAAGAACGTAGCTATCAACGAGAAAATTCAGGACGCTATCGACAAGAAGTTTGAGAAGCTGGGTAAGTACTTTGCTGACGACATTCAGGCAAAGGTGATCGTTCACCCTGAGAAATCCAAGATTAAGATGGAGGCAACCATCGCGACAAAGGGCACGATTTTCAGAGCTGAGGACGTTTCGCAGGATATTTTCGATTGTATAGATATAGTTGCCGACAAACTTCTGAAGCAAATGACGAAGTACAAAGGCAAATTGATGAAGAGAAATAAGTCGAAGGAATCCGTTAGATTCGAAATGCTCCCTGAGGTTGAAACTCCAGAGGTTGGCGAGCTTGTAAAGACGAAGAAATTCGAGCTGACACCGATGACAACGGAAGAGGCAATCATGCAGATGGAAATGTTGCAGCACACATTCTTCGTTTTCCTCGATGCCGAGTCGGACAACGTAAACGTAGTCTACAAGAGAAACGACGAGGACTACGGCCTGCTGCAAACTGTTAAGTAGCCAGGCAAACCAAAATTAAATAGCAAACACAACGGGCAGCCACAGGCTGCCCGTTTTTATGCGCTCGCCCGCAGATGTACTGAATCTTGGATTGAAAGGCGGCTGGCACGATACCCGCTACAGATAGTATGCGGTGATCAGTGCGGCGAACAGCGGGATGGTTGCCACGCTGACGAGCGTCGTGAACGCAATCATTTCGGCGCTTGGCACAGGGTCCTTGCCCTCGAGGCTCGTTACAGGCGCGGCCGCCACAGCCGCTGGGAACACGGCCGCGAAGATTAGGCACACCTTGACGCTCGTCGCAAGCGGAAGCCAGTTCACAGCGAGGAACGTGAGAACTGGGAACGCAAGCATTTTGATGAGCGAGAGCGCGACCATCTTGCCGTTCTTCAGAATCTTCAGCGGGTTCGATTGCCCGAGCTGCAGGCCGACGAGCAGCATGGAAATCGGCACAGTCGCGTCGCCCACGCTCTCGGCCGTATCGAACAGAACCGACGGCAGGTGGAGCCCAGCGAACAGCATGATTATACTGATGAACGAAACGATTGTGTTTATGTTCAAAAACGACTTTAGGAACGGATGCCAGTTGAACGAGGACTTGCGGCCGTGACCAGCCGCGAGAATCACTGGCCCGAACGAATACATGTACACCGTGAGCGTGATGTTGTGAATCACCATGAAGTACAGTATTTCCGAGCCGAACAGCGCCAGAGTGATCGGGAAACCCATGAATCCGCTGTTTATCGAGCCGAGCGTGAACGCATACGTGCCGACTTCTTCCTCGTTGATGTGAAAAACGTATTTACTGAGGATGAACGAGATGAATGCGCATGCGATGAAGAAAATCAGCCCGCCGCAGAAGACCTGAATCGTTGCGGAAACGGTATCGTCGCTCAGCTCCTTAGATGTAATCGACGAAATGAGCATGCACGGCGTGATGATTTTTATTAGAACGTTCGTAAGGACATCGTTCGCCTCTTTTGGCAGCACGCCAATGCGGTTCGCGAAGAATCCGAGCGCCATAATCAAAAATATCGAAACTATTTTTTCTATAATCAATATCATTTTCTTTTTCTTGCCTTTCTTTCTCCTAACAAACAAGTTTGAATTATATCACTTTTGCTCGAAAAATAGAATATCTCCGCGGAAAAAATTTTATCAAATCTCTTTTTTATTGAAATTTACTGTGAAATGTGGTTAAATAGAATATGCGAGACTTTGTTAGGAGGTTGCAATGATATACACAAAAGAAGTTGAAAATATGTGCCCAGTTGCGAAGGGCGCTTATCATGGACCGGCGCCGATTCCTCAGGAGGGCAAGTGGACGCAGGTCAAGGAAGTTTCGGACATTTCCGGATTGACACATGGCGTGGGCTGGTGTGCGCCGCAGCAGGGTGCGTGCAAGTTGACGCTGAATATAAAGGAAGGAATTATTGAAGAGGCGCTGGTAGAAACGCTCGGATGCTCTGGAATGACTCATTCTGCAGCGATGGCGGGCGAGATTCTCATCGGCAAGACTTTGCTGGAGGCGCTGAACACGGACCTCGTTTGCGACGCGATTAACACAGCGATGAGGGAGCTTTTCCTGCAGATTGTTTACGGCAGAAGCCAGTCGGCTTTCTCGGAAGGCGGACTTGCAATCGGCGCAGGGCTTGAGGACCTCGGCAAGGGCACGAGAAGCCAGGTCGGAACGATTTATTCGACAAAGGCGAAGGGCCCGAGATACCTAGAGCTTGCGGAGGGTTACATCACTGAGGTGGGACTCGACGAGGAGAACAATATAATCGGATATAAATATGTAAATATCGGCAAGATGATGGACGCAATCAAGGCGGGCGAGGATGCGCTCGTTGCAATCGAAAAGGCCAGCGGCAAGTACGGCAGATTCGATGAGGCGGTCAAGACAATCGACCCGAGACAGGAATAGGAGGCGAGCGCGATGATTACATTTGAAAATTACGATAGAAAAATCGACAAAATCAATGCTGCGCTTGCTGCTAACGGAATCAAATCGTTAGAAGATGCGAAGAAAATTTGCGAGGAGAAGGGCATTGACCCTTATCAGATTGCTAGGGATATCCAGCCGATTTGCTTCGAGGATGTGTGCTGGGCTTACGTGGCTGGCGCTGCAATCGCTATCAAGAAGGGTGCGAGCAAGGCGGAGGACGCAGCGAGAGCAATCGGAGAAGGGCTTCAGGCGTTTTGCCTGCCAGGCTCGGTAGCTGAGGACCGCAAGGTCGGTCTCGGACACGGCAACCTCGCAGCTATGCTCCTCAGCGAGGAGACGGAGTGTTTTGCTTTCCTGGCAGGCCACGAGTCGTTCGCGGCGGCTGAGGGCGCAATCGGCATCGCGAAGTCCGCAAATAAAGTTCGCCAGAAACCGCTCAGAGTCATTCTGAACGGCCTCGGCAAGGACGCAGCGCAGATTATTTCCAGAATCAATGGATTCACATATGTGCAGACGCAATTTGATTATTACACAGGCGAGCTCGCAATCGTGCGCGAAATCCCTTATTCCAAGGGCGAGCGTGCGGAGGTTCGCTGCTACGGTGCAGACGATGTCCGCGAAGGCGTTGCAATCATGCACCACGAGGGCGTAGATGTTTCCATCACCGGTAACTCCACGAACCCGACGAGATTCCAGCATCCAGTTGCTGGCACTTACAAGAAGGAATGCATCGAGCAGGGCAAGAAGTATTTCTCAGTTGCAAGCGGCGGCGGCACGGGCAGAACGCTGCATCCGGATAACATGGCAGCTGGCCCTGCATCCTATGGCATGACTGATACTATGGGCAGAATGCACTCCGATGCGCAGTTCGCTGGCTCTTCCTCAGTTCCAGCTCACGTTGCAATGATGGGCTATGTCGGCATGGGCAACAACCCTATGGTCGGCGCAACCGTTGCTGTGGCTGTTGCGGTCGAGGAAGCGCTCAAGTAGGAGGATAATATATGAAGAAAAGTATAGGACTTTTGGTGGTGGCGGCGCTGATTCTGGGCATTTTTGTCTATGCATCTCAGAGTATGTCATCGGATACGAATGCTTCAGAAATCTCGCTTTGCTTGGTAGTTCCAACTGAATTCGGCGATAAGTCTTTCAACGACTCGGCTAAGGAGGGCGTTGACAAGCTGAAGGACGAATACGGAATCAAGACGAGCACGGTTGAGTGCAAGGGCCAGGGCTACAAGCAGAGCCTGACGACGGCGGCCGAGGCGAACAATATAGTCGTGGCGGTTGGCTGGGAGTTCAGCGATATCAAGACCGTTGCGGAGGAATATCCAGGGACGAACTTCCTGTGGGTTGACAACGTTGTCGACCAAGTTGAGACGAGCCCGAACATCCTGTGCATCACGTATAGACAAAATGAGGGCGGTTTCCTCGCAGGCTACATTGCAGCGAGACTTTCGCAGATGAACGCAATCGGCGCGGTCGGCGGTGCGGACGATGAGAACGTTAACGACTTCATGGTCGGCTACGAGCAAGGCGCGAAGTACGCGAACGATGGTATCAACGTTTACACAAATTACGTAGGTGATTACGAAAATATCGAAATGGGAAAAACGTGCGCTGAGGAGCTGAATGCGAAGGGCGCAGACGTGATTTTCCAGATTGCGGGCAACGCAGGAAACGGCGTTTTCCAGGCGGCCAAGGAAAAGGGCTTCTACGCAATCGGCGTTGACCAGGATCAGAAGATTTCCGCATCGGAATTTGACGATGTGATAGTCTGCTCGGTCAAGAAAGAGATTGGCGGAGCGATATATGATGCGGTTAGTGATTTTGTTGGTGGCGAAGAATGGAACGGCGGCACGAACGAGGTCTACGGCATCGCGGAGGGCTATATTTCAATAGTTTACGGCTCGGATGAATCGGAACAGCAGGTGACGGACGACATCAAGAGCGAGGTCGAGGAGCTTGCGCGGAAAATTGCAAACGGAACAATCGAAGTCGACTCTTATGAGCCTGACGACGAGGAATAAATTTTATTAAAAGAAAACGAAAGCGAAGGACAAAAGAATGAAAAAGAGTTTGAAATTGATGTTGGTGCTCATGCTTTGCTTGGCATGCGGCATGCTCGTAGGTTGCGGAAGCGACAGCGATGACGATGACCCATATGTAGGTCTGGACTACGATTCGCTGGTTACATTGCCGGATTATGAGTCGTACACGATCGACCCGATTGAAGTTGAAGTTACGGACAGCGAAGTTGAGGAAGAAATCGAGACAAGACTTGAATCCGCTGGAACGACTGAGGACGTGACTGAGGGCACTGTTGACGAGGGAGATGAAGTTACGATTTCCTTTGATGGTACGCTTGCGGATGGCACTTCTGTGGACGGAATGAGCAGCGATTCGTATTCGCTCACTCTGGGCAGCGGCTCGATGATCGACGGATTTGAAGAGGGTTTGTATGGCGCAACTATCGGCGAGGAGGTTACGCTCGACCTGACTTTCCCTGAGGATTATTCTGCTAACGAGGATCTCTCTGGCAAGGACGTAACGTTCAAGGTTACTGTTCTCAGCAAGCAGGTTAGCGTTGCTGCTACGCTTGACGAGGATTTCGTTAAGGAAAACAGTAGCAGTGGTGCTACTACTGTCGACGAGTACAAGGCTGAAGTCAAGAAGGAACTCGAGGAAGAGGCTTACGAGGACGAAGAAAACAGCCGCAAGACTGAGATCTTCAATCAGATTTGCGATGAGGCGACTGTTGAGAGCGTTCCGGATGAGCTCATTCAGTACGAGTCGGATTTGATGAGAACGACATATGAGAATTACGCAGAATCCTACAGCATGGAATGGGAAGATGTTCTCAGCTCTCTTGATATGACGCAGGAGGAGTTCGATGAGCAGCTCCAGACTTACGCTGAGGAAATGGCTCAGACAAAGATGATCGCTTATGCTCTTGCTGAGAAGGAAGGCGTTTCCTACACGACGGACGAGGTTGTTGAATACCTGCTGTCATTGGCTGGAGTTGATAGCGAGGAAACGTTCGAGACTAACTATGGCACGGCACCAGCTGAGTATGCAAAGTCGTATAACGGCTATGGAATGAAGACATCCATGATGCTCGACGATTCTCTGAATCAGATTTATGATAGAATTGCTTAAATCAATTAGCAATTAGCAAGTGAATAATGTAGAAAACCCGCTCTACTCGTGGTTAGTGGAGCGGGTTTTGGTTTATTCTGGGAGTTTCGGGCTGACGTAGACCGTGCGGTTG
>CAVGSW010000008.1:0-20982 GCA_963631945.1 Flexilinea sp.
TTGTAACAGAGACTGAGTACACAGGCGCTGGCAAGCACATTCAGCCACAGCTTTCTTTCGCAAGAGAGAATGGCATTGACGTTAGATTTGGTTCTCCTGAAGAAGACGTACCTGGAAAGAACGTAATCCTTCCAAAGGATCCTGGCATGTTCCGCGTTAAGGAACTCGACCTCGACCACATGAGAAGATCCCTCATCAAGAGATCCGCTGCAAGAGCAAACGGTAAGCCGCTCACAGCAGAGGATATCAAGTTCTTAGCAGAAGATGCAAGAACAGATGAGGCTTTCGTAAAGGGCGTATTAGATGACCTTAAGATCGCTTACTAAACTAGGCGATTGTAGGCATATATTACAAAATGGATATATTGGTGCATTGAGATCTTATCCGTTATAACTCAATAAGAAAAATAAGGAGAGAGCAATATGGAAGCAATAAACAATGTTGTTAATTTCTTAAATGGTTACATTTGGGGCGTAGGAATGCTCGTTCTGATCGTAGGAAGTGGACTTTACTTCACAATCAGAATGCACGGATTCCAATTCGTACATTTCAAAGACATGTGGAGCAGAATCCTCGACAAGGGTGATTCCGATTCTGGTATTTCTGCATTTGGTTCATTCTGTACTACAATGGCAATGCGTGTTGGTACAGGTAACGTAGCAGGTGTAGCAGTAGCTCTCTACATGGGTGGTCCAGGAGCTTTATTCTGGATGATTCTTGCAGGTATGACTAACTCAGCAGTATGTTTCTCAGAGTGTACTTTGGCAGTTCTGTTCAAGACTAGAATCGACGGCCAGTACCGTGGTGGCGGAGCTTACTGCGCAGAGAGAGGACTTGGCTGGAAGAAGTATGGTGCATTCATGGCATGCGTACTCATGCTCGGTACTTCAATCTTCATGCCAGCAGCAGCTACTTACACAATTTGCGACGGTTTCAAGAACGCAATCAACGTCCCAATGTGGGTTAGTGCATTAGTAGTCGCAGGCGTAATGGCAATCGTAGTTATCGGCGGCATCAAGCGTATCAGTAGCGTAGCAGAAAAGATCGTTCCTTTCATGGTTACTGTATACCTGATCGCAACTATCGTAGTACTTATCGTTAATATCACAGAAGTTCCTGCAATGATCAAGACGGTTGTAACTTGCGCATTCGCTAAGAACGCTGTATTCGGTGGAACACTTGGCGTAGCTATCCAGCAGGGTGTTAAGAGAGGTACATTCTCAAGTGCATCTGGTATGGGCGAAGCTTCCCCTACAGCAGCAGCAGCGGAAACTAGCCACCCAGTTAAGCAGGGTATGGCAAACGCTGCAGGCGTATGGCTTGACACAGTTATCGTATGTACTGCATCTGGTCTCATGATGCTCCTTACAGACTGCTTCAACACTCAGACTGGTTATGTTGGAAGCGGCGCTACAGAGCTCCAGGCTCTTGCAGAAGCAGGCACAAACGGCGTTATCTTCGTACAGTTAGCATGTAAGACAGTTATGGGCAACATCGCTCCTATCTTCATCGCAATCATGCTTGCACTGTTCTCGTTCACATGCCTCATCAGTTACTACTATGAAGCTGAAACAGCAGCTATGTACCTCTTCCAGGGCGAATCCAAGGAAAAGATTCGTAAGACAGTTACTTGGATCATGAGAATCGGTATGCCAATCCTCATCTTCATCTGGGGTAACATCGAATCCGGTCTTGCTTGGAACTTATCCGACCTTGCACTCGGTGGATGTACTTGGATTAACATGGTAGTTGTACTCGCACTTTCACCAAAGGTATTCGCTATGTACAAGGACTACGAGCGTCAGATGAAGCTCGGTCAGGATCCTTACTATGATCCAGACGTAATTTCTTGGAAGGGCGTTGACGTTGAGATGTGGAAAGACATTAACAAGAAGCACATCGCAGCAGCAAAGGCTAACAAGGCTGAGTAATCTACTAAATAGAACGAAACGGAATAACTTTCCAGAAGTAATAGATGTATTAAGTAGAGCAGAAGCACCAGAACGGCGTAACCCGCCGCCTGGCGCTTTTGCTTTTTTGAAAAACATTGAATAAAATACTTTGCGTGTGGGTGTTTTTATGGTAGAATAAAAGGGAAAATGAGAACGAATGAAAATCGGTGAATTTGGCGGCAGACGCCATAGAGATTTTCTGGGAGGTAACGGATGAAACCCATATACAAGAGAGTTTTGCTGAAGATCAGTGGGGAGGCGCTTGCGGGCGAGCAGCGCTTCGGAATCAACGAGGAGATGACCCGCAAGGTAGCGAAGGAAGTCAAGGAAATTCACGACCTCGGAGTTCAGGTTGCAATCGTCGTAGGCGGCGGCAATTTCTGGAGAGGTAGGACGAGCGGTGACATGGATCGTGCGACGGCCGATTACATGGGAATGCTCGCAACTGTGATGAACTCGATGGCACTTCAGGACGCTTTCCTGGCGCTTGGCGTTAGTGCGAAGGTGCAGACAGCCATAGAAATGAAGGAAATTGCGGAGCCTTACGCAAGGAGAAGGGCCCTGAGCCATCTCGAGCACGGAGATATCGTGATCTTCGGGGCAGGCACGGGCAATCCGTTCTTCTCGACTGATACAGCTGCGGCTCTGAGGGCTGCGGAGATAGATGCAGACGTGATTTTGCTGGCGAAGAACATCGACGGCGTTTACGACAGCGACCCAGCGACGAACCCGAACGCGAAGAAGTTCGACGAGCTGACGCACATGGAAGTTGTCGAGAAAGATCTGAAGGTTATGGACCTGACGGCAGCGACGCTGTGCAAGGACAACGGCATTAAGATTCACGTGTTCGCAATTGCTGAGGATGGCAACGTTCTGAAGGCAATTCAGGGCGAGAAGATAGGCACGATTATAAAGTAGGAATTATCGTAAATTTAGGAATTAAAGATTTTATCGAAATTTATCGAAAATCCAATCAGGAGGAAACCATGGAGACTATTAAGAAAAATCTCGAAGAAAGAAGCAAGAAGACGTTATCGATTTTGAAGGAGGATTTGAACACTGTCAGAGCTGGCAGAGCGAACCCATCGCTTCTTGACAAGGTATCGGTTGAATATTACGGAACGCCGACACCGCTGAAGAATCTGGCGAACATTTCTGTTCCGGATCCGAGAACTTTGATGATTACACCGTTTGACCCGAAGTCGATTCCAGAGATCGAGAAGGCAATCAACATCGCGAACATCGGCATCAACCCTTCGAACGATGGCAAGTGCGTGCGTCTCGTAATTCCGCAGGTTACTGAGGAGAGAAGAAAAGAGCTCACCAAGACGGTTAAGAAGATGGGCGAGGACAGCAAGGTTGCAATCAGAAATCTCAGAAGAGAAGCAAACGACGAGCTTAAGAAATTAGAGAAGGCTCACGACATCACTGAGGACGACCTGAAGAAGGCTCTCGACGACATTCAGAAGTCGACTGACAAGACAACGAAGGAAATCGACGGAATCGTTGCGACTAAGGAAAAGGAAATCATGGAAGTTTAATATACACTTCCTATTGATGGAAAATATAGAGTAAGAAAACATCGTGTGGCTATAATTTTGTAGCCACACTTTTGTAGGAGATAGAATGGGCGAAATTACGGAGAAGCCGAGCAAGGCGAACATGCCGGCGCATGTGGCCATCATAATGGACGGCAACGGCAGATGGGCAGAAAAGAATAAGGTCACGAGGCTGACTGGGCACAACCAGGGCATGCTTGCCATGAAGGAGATCATCAAGAAGGCAGACGTGATGGGAATCAAGTACCTGACCGTGTATGCCTTTTCGACGGAGAACTGGCGGCGCTCGCAGGAGGAAGTCGGTGGGATATTCAAGCTGCTCGTGAAGTTCGTTGCGAGCGAGCTGGCGGAGCTCGATGAGAACAATGTCAAGGTGCACATCCTCGGCGACTACAGCAAGATTCCTGAGTCGGCTTACGCGAGCGTTCAGAAGGCGATTGAAACTACGGCTGATAACGATGGTCTGCAGTTTAACATTGCGCTGAACTACGGCAGCCGTGCGGAGATCGTGCGGGCTGTGCAGGCAATCGCTTCTAAGGCTGTAGCTGGCGAGATTGCGCCATCCGACGTTAACGAGGATATGATTTCTGCGGCGCTTTACACGGGCGATGAGAACGGAAATGTCCCTGATCCTGATTTGATAATCAGGACGAGCGGCGAGATGCGGCTTTCGAATTTCCTCTTGTGGCAGGCGGCTTACAGCGAGTTTGCGTTTACGGATTCGCTTTGGCCAGATTTCTCGCCTGAGGAGTTTGAGGAGATTGTTGAGGAGTTTACGCATCGCGGGCGGCGCTTCGGCGGACGTAACTAAGAGAGGAGTAAAATATGAAGACAAGAATTGTTTCGGCGTGCATTATGCTGCCGCTCTTGATTTTGGTATATCTGGGCGGATATTTTCTTATGATGGCTTGCGCTGCTGTGAGCGTTATCGCTATCGGAGAATTCTATAGGGGATTCGAGGCAACGGGCACGAGACCTGCTTACAAGCTTGCATATGCTTCGGTAGTGCTTCTGTATGCGATTGAGATTTTCGCAGCGGGAAATGCCTACCTCATCATGCTTTGGGTTGTGCTCATGGTCATGGGCTCGATGGTTTACGGCTTCAAGGTAAACGAAAGAAAGCTTGAGGATATGACGGCGACATTGCTTGGTATACTCTATTGCGTGTTCTTCCCGTTCCACATCATGCTCATCGACACGAGCGCTTATAGCATTTTGGTTTGGCTCGTGTTCTTGGCAGCGTTCGGAACGGACATCATGGCTTACTTCGTGGGAATGGCGATTGGCAAGCACAAGCTTTGCCCGACGCTCAGCCCGAAGAAGAGCAAGGAAGGTGCGGTCGGCGGAGTGCTCGGAAGCGTGCTGTTCTGCGGGATATTCGCATGGATTTGCGTTCCAGACATGATCGGCGAGGCTATGTTCATTGCGGTTGCAGGGAGCATCGTTGCACAGCTTGGCGACCTTTCAGCTTCAGCGTTTAAGCGCCAGATGGGAATTAAGGATTACGGCAATCTCATTCCGGGACATGGCGGAATTCTCGACAGATTCGACAGCGTGTTCTTTACGGCGCCTATGATTTACTATTGCATTTTGCTGGTGAATGTGGCTGGGGAGGCTGTGCCAATTTAACCTGAGTGTGGAGTGTGGAGAGTGGAGAGCTTTTCCAAGAGTGGAGAGTGGAGAGTGAAGAGTGGAGTTCTTCTTCCAGAGTTGAGTTTGGAGAGTTAAGAGTGAAGAAAATTACGATACTGGGGAGTACTGGCTCGATTGGGACGCAGACTCTCGACGTTATAAAAAAACATCCTGACAGGTTCAAGGTCGAGGCTTTGACCTGCGGTGAAAATGCGAAATTATTGGCTGAGCAGATAGAAATGTTTCGGCCAAATTTTGCTGTTACGAAGAATGAAGCTGATGCGAGGAGGCTCGCGGGACTGTTTCCGGATACGGCGTTTTCCTATGGTGAGGCGGGACTCATCGAGGCGGCGACTGGCGATTGCGACATGGTGCTGAACTCGCTCGTTGGAATGAGGGGGCTTGCACCGACATATGCTGCGATTCGCGCTGGCAAGGACATCGCTCTTGCTAACAAGGAGACGCTCGTCGCGGGCGGTGCGCTCGTCATGGACGCTGTGGCAAAGGCTGGAGTTAAACTTCTGCCTGTCGACAGCGAGCACAGCGCGATTTTCCAGTGCCTCGAGGGTAACAAAAGCCGCCCGATTAAGAAGATTCTCTTGACGGCGAGCGGCGGACCTTTTCGTGGATACACGCGTGAGATGTTGCGTGGAGTGACGCTCGCGCAGGCGCTGAAGCATCCGAACTGGAGCATGGGCGCGAAGATTACGATAGATTCAGCTACGATGATGAACAAGGGACTTGAAGTCATTGAGGCGAAGTGGCTTTTCGATGTGCCTGCTTCCAAGATTCAGGTGCTCGTTCATCCGCAGAGCATCGTGCACTCGGGCGTAGAATTCATGGACAATTCTGTCATTGCGCAGATGGGAATTCCGGATATGAGGATTCCAATCAGTCTGGCGCTTGGCTATCCTGACAGGCTTGTGAGCGATGATAGGGAGCTTGACTTTTTCTCGGAAGGAAGCAATTTGACGTTTGAGAAGCCGGATATGGAGGTTTTCTCGTGCATGAAATACGCTTACGAGGCGATTGAGGCTGGCGGGAGCTATCCGATTGCGCTGAATGCGGCGAACGAGGTACTCGTGGCGGCTTTCCTGGCGGGGAAGATTGGTTTTCTTGATATACCGGAGACGATTAAGCGTGTGCTCGATGCGCATGAGGCTGAGTATAATTTGGATTTAGAGGGGATTTTGCGAGTTGATGGGCAGGTTCGCGCGGATGTTGAGAACCTGCTTGATATGGCGGATAGGAGATAGATTTAGTGAAAACTGCAATTCTTGCGATTTTGTTATTTTGTATAATGATATTCCCGCACGAGCTGGGGCACTTCATCGCGGCGAAAAAATGCGGGGTTAGGGTCAACGAGTTTGCGTTCGGCATGGGACCTGTGATTTGGAAGAAGCAGAGGGGAGAGACGCTGCATACAATCAGGCTTTTCCCGATTGGCGGATTTTGCGCGATGGAAGGCGAGGACGAGGATTCTGACGACGAGAGGGCGTTCGGAAACAAGAAGCCTTGGCAGAAGATTGTAGTTCTGGCAGCTGGCTCGGTGATGAACGTGCTCTGCGCGATTCTCATCATGTGTATAGTTATTGGCGTGCGCGGATTTACGACGACGACGATTGGTGAGGTCGAGGCTGGGAGCGCGGCTGAGGCTGCGGGGCTCATGTCTGGCGATAAGATTGTCAGGATGACGACTGGCGAGACCGATTACGAAATCGAATCGTGGACGGACATCTCCGAGGCGATAAATTCCATCGGTGATGAAGGGACGATTACGGTTGAATATGTTAGAAATGGCGAGACTGAGAGTGCATCGGTTAGCCCGGTGCTGACGGAGGGCACGGATTCCTCTGGAAATGCGGTCAGCTACTACGTTGTTGGGATTAGCTCGAAGATTAGCCATAGCCCGTTTAAGGCGGTGGTTTACGGCACGCAGTCGACTTGGGCGATGACGAAGCTCATGTTCTCATCGCTTGCGCAGCTGATTACAGGCGGGGCAAGTCCAGACGACCTGACGGGACCTGTCGGAATGGTTGAGATGGTCAGCAAGACGAGCGATTACGGGCTTTGGTATTACGGATTCCTGACGGCGCTCATCTGCATAAACCTCGCGGTTATCAACATGCTTCCGCTTCCAGCGCTCGATGGCGGCAGAATCATTTTCGTGCTGTACACCATGATTACGGGCAAGCCGGTGAGCGAGAGAGTCGAGGGCACGGTGCATTTGATCGGATTTGCGCTGCTACTGCTTCTGATGGTTTACGTTACATTTAATGATGTAGTTAGGATATTTGAGTAATTATGGAAAGAAGAAAATCGAAGAAAATTCGGTGCGGCGAGCTCTTTATCGGCGGCGATGCACCTATCACTATACAATCTATGACGAACGTGAGCTCAAAGGACGAGAAAGCGCTCGTTTCGCAGATAGCTAGGCTCACAGATGCGGGCTGCGATATCGTTAGAATCGCAGTTCCAGACGCTGAGGCGGCTGAGGTATTCG
Source organism: Flexilinea sp. (assembly GCA_963631945.1). GTDB lineage: Bacteria > Bacillota > Clostridia > Peptostreptococcales > Anaerovoracaceae > CAG-238. The sequence continues at coordinate 7,647 of CAVGSW010000008.1, forward strand.
CGCGTGTTCGAAAGGCTGTGCCGAGCAGGGTGCCGCTCGTAGCCGATATTCACTTCGACTACAGGCTTGCAATCGCTGCAATGAAGGCTGGCGCGGACAAAATCCGCATCAACCCAGGGAATATCGGCTCGGCTGACAGGCTGAAGGCCGTGGTTGATGAGGCGAAAGTGCGTGACATTCCGATTCGCGTCGGCGTAAATTCAGGCTCGCTCGAGAAGCCGATATTGGAGAAATACGGCAGAGTTACTGCTGCAGGGCTTGCGGAGAGCGCGCTGAACAACGCGAAGCTCATCGAGGATTTTGACTATGACAATATCGTTATTTCCATCAAGTCTTCCGATGTTAAGATGAACTACGATGCGCATGTTTTGCTCGCTGAGAAGTGCGACTATCCTTTCCACGTTGGAATCACTGAGGCTGGGACGCTCGAGAGGGGCAAGGTGAAATCAGCCATCGGAATCGGCGGATTGCTTCTGGCTGGAATCGGCGATACTATGCGTGTTTCGCTGACGGCTGACCCTGTGGAGGAAGTGATTTTCGCGAAGGAAATTTTGAAGAATATTGGCTATCGGAAGTCAGGAGTTAATCTCGTATCTTGCCCGACTTGCGGCAGGACGAAGCTTGACCTTGCGCGCGTTGCGGACGAGGTTGAGAAGAGGCTCGTGCCGATAGACGAGAAGCTCACCGCAGCAGGAAAATCGCTTAAAGTTGCGGTTATGGGCTGCGCTGTGAACGGGCCGGGAGAGGCTAACGAGGCGGACTTTGGAATTTGCGGCGGTGCTGGCTCTGGCCTACTCATTGCTAAGGGTGAGATTATCAAGAAGGTCCCAGAGGACGAACTTGTGGATGAACTGATCAAGATGATTGAGGCGAATATATGAAAAATTTGATCCAGGAGAGCATCAACTGGGATGCTCTGGGTGGAGAGAAAAGTGAATATGATTTTGAACTCGGAAAAGGCGTGATTCACAAGGAGACGGGTGTGCTGGAGATGACGGTGCACCTTAATTTTGTGATGCCGTTCGAGGATTACGAGAAGATCAAGGCACTCGTCATCAACAAGCTTGACATAGTTCGCGATGTGAAGTTCAACTTCGAGTATAGGAATATGGCTATGGACGATGAGCAGATTGTTAAGCTCTACCTTCCATATATGATTGAAAATGTTAATGGGGACTATGTTTCTATTACTAAGATGATCGTCGAGAAGAAAGCCACCGTAACCGATGCTACGGTTACATATTATGCGCTCGGTGACTTCGCGACGGATAGGCTGAACGAGAGACTTTCGCACAGATTCAGCGAGATTTTGAAAGAGACGTTTGGAATCAGCATGAACGTTCGGTTTGAGAACGATTCTGAGCGATATGATGAGATGTACCAGAGCTTCTGCGAGGCTGAGGTGCGGGATATCGAGGCCTCCGCGCGCGAGTATGCGGAGGAGGTTCGGGCTCGCGCGGCCGCCGCTGCCAAGGCCGCCGAGGCCTCGGGCTCCGGGGCTGCGGGCGGCGGAGCCAGCGGCTTCGGTGGAAATGGTGCCGCTGGCGGAGCGGGCTACGGAGGAGCAGGCGCAAGAGGCGGCAATGCCAAGGGCGGCGGCTGGAAGCGGAGAGAAAAGGAGCTTCCAGCGGAGGGCAATCGCATCATGGGTCGCGGCATCCAAGGCGGCAAGACGGCCGAGCTCCGTGATCTCGATCCACAGATGGGAACTGTCACGGTCGAAGGAATTTTGTTTAAGATTTCCGATATGCTCATCAAGAACGGAAACCATCTTGCAACGCTCTTGATTACAGATAACAAGACGACGGTTTGCACAAAGGCTTTCGTTACGGAGACGAAGTGGCAGGAGATGAAGGAACTCCTCGCACCTGGCGATGCAGTCAAGCTCCGCGGCGAAGTGCAGTGGGATACGTATGAGAATATGAACTCCATCATGTTCAAAGAACTTGAGAAGATGGACAAAATCGCCGAGCGTGAAGACACGTGGGAAGACGGCAAGCGCGTCGAGCTTCACATCCACTCGAAGATGAGCGCGATGGATGGTCTTAACGAGCCAGAGGACATCGTTGCCAAAGCCGCAAAATGGGGTCAGCCAGCCGTTGCAATCACAGACCACGGAGTTGTTCAATCATTCCCAGATTGCGCAGCAGAGGCGAAGAAACAGGCTGAGAAAGGCCGTCCAATCAAGATTATCTACGGTGTAGAGGGCTATGTATTCGATGATTCCGACTGCAAGAACGAAGACGGAAGTATTGAGTACAAGAAAAAGCCGACGAATCACATTATCATACTAGCGAAGACGCAGGAGGGGCTGAAAAATATCTACAAGCTCGTCTCGTATTCGCATTTGAATTATTTTTACAAGAAACCGAGACTCCCATGGTCCGTAATCGAGGAGCATAGAGAAGGGCTTATCATTGGCTCAGCCTGTAGCGCGGGCGAAGTTTTCATGTCCATGGTGAAGCAGGTCTACTATAACAAGAGAACGCACGAGCAGGTTGTAGTTGAGGCGAAGAGCCCTGAGGAGCAGGAGAGAATCGCGTCCCGCTACGACTATCTCGAAATCCAGCCGATTATCAACAACAGGTTCATGCAGAAGAGCGAATTCTATCTCGATAGCAAGCCGATTGAGACGGAGGACGACCTCAGGGAAATCAACAAGAGAATCGTTGCGCTCGCAGATAAATTAGGCAAGAAAGTCGTTGCAACGACTGACTCTCACTACACTGAGCCAGACGATGCGATTTATCGTAACATACTCATGGCAGGCATGGGCTTCGAGGACGCAGAGAGCGGCGAAGGCCTGTACATGAAGACGACGGACGAGATGATGGCGGAATTCGCCTACCTTGGCGACCGCGCGCGCGAAGTAGTTATAGACAATACGAACTACATCGCCTCCCTCGTAGATGGCGAAATCCGCCCGGTCCCAGCAGGCAAATACCCACCGAAAATCGAAGGCGCAGAGGAAACCCTTCGCAAGACCTGCATGGAGAGGGCACACGAGCAATACGGCGATCCGCTCCCGAAGGAAATAGAAGACAGACTCGATACAGAGCTGAACTCCATCATTTCCAACGGTTACGCTGTCATGTATGTCAGCGCGCAGATGTTGGTAAACAAGTCGCTTTCGGACGGCTATCTGGTTGGCTCCAGAGGTTCCGTCGGTTCGTCGTTTGCAGCGACGATGGCGGGCATTACAGAAGTAAATCCGCTCAATCCGCACTATCTCTGCCCGAACTGCAAGAAAATCATCTGGGGCGACATGGAAAAATACGACTGCGGAGTCGACATGCCACCGATGGACTGCCCAGATTGCGGCACACCGATGAAGCGCGATGGCTACACGATACCATTCGCAACATTCCTAGGTTTCAAGGGCAACAAGGAGCCAGATATCGACCTTAACTTCGCTGGCGAATACCAGCCAATTGCACATAGATATGTCGGGACTATCTTTGGTGAGAAGAACGTCTTCAAGGCGGGAACCGTAGGCACGGTAGCCGAGAAGACGGCATTCGGCTATGTTGCCAAATACTTCGAGGAGAGGGATATCCCTGTCAACAAATACGAAAAAGAGCGCCTTGCGCAGCACTGCACGGGCGTTAAGAGGACGACAGGTCAGCACCCAGGCGGAATCGTAATCTGCCCAGATGACCACGAGATATTCGAATTTTGTCCGATTCAGCATCCGGCAAACGACACGACGACTGACATAGTCACGACTCACTTCGATTATCACAAGATAGATGAGAACCTGCTGAAGCTCGATATACTCGGCCACGATGTGCCTTCCATGATTAGACAGCTTCAGGATATGACGGGCACAGACCCGCTAACAATCGACCTGACTGACAGAAAGGTCCTCAGCATTTTCAACGGAATAGAGGCGCTGGACATCAAGGATCCAGACTATAAATTCACGCACGGCTCTTACGCAATCCCAGAGTTCGGCACGTCATTCACGCGCCAGATGCTCGACGATACGAAGCCTGATAAGTTCGCAGATTTAGTACGAATTTCCGGATTTTCGCACGGCACGGATGTTTGGCTGAACAACGCGCAGGATTACATCCGTTCTGGCACGGCGACGATGAGAGAAGTTATTTCAACGCGTGACGACATTATGAACTACCTGATTCTCAAGGGCGTCGAGAACGAGACGGCCTTCAAGATCATGGAAATCGTCCGTAAGGGTAAGAAAGACCTCGACGACGAGCAGGTCGCAACGATGAAGGCGCACGATGTTCCAGATTGGTACATCGATTCCTGCAACAAAATCAAGTACATGTTCCCACGTGCGCACGCTGTCGCCTACACGATGATGAGCTTCCGCATGGCGTGGTACAAGGTTTACTACCCACAGGAGTTCTACGCGACATACTTCACGACAAAGATTGCAAACTTCGATGCAGACACGATTCTGAATGGCAAGGACGCAATCCTCGCGAAGATGGACGAAATAAATATGAAGGGCATAAATGCGACCGCCAAGGAAAAAGACGACTATACAATCTATGAGGTTGCATATGAAATGTACGCGAGAGGTTACGAGTTCACGCCAGCAAGGCTCGGCAAGTCGCAGGCCATGAAGTTCGGCGTGGACGATGGCAAGGTCCTGTTGCCGTTCGGTGCTATAGAAGGTGTTGGCGAGACAGCTGCAACTGCATTTGCAAAGGAATACGAAATTAAGCCGTTTGATACTATTGAAGAGGCTATTAAGAGAGCAAAAATCAATAAGACTGCGGTTGAAGGACTCAGGGGACACGGTGTGTTCGAGGGGCTCCCGGAGACGGATCAAATTGCTATGCAGCTTTAGAGAATTTCCCTACAAGGCAGCATATACCGAAGGCTGCGAGCTCAGTAACTACGATGGTTGCACCAGCTGGCGTAGAGAGCATAATCGAAGCGAGCAGCCCAATCGCAGAAGTTACAACTGCATAGACTGCGGAGCAGATGATAACCTGACGGAACGAGTTGAAAATCCTCATTGCAGAGAGAGCAGGGAATATGATGAGCGCAGATGTGAGCAGCGCTCCAACGAGATTCATCGCGAGCACGATGACAACCGCTGTCGTAACCGCAATGAGCAGGTTGTATGCGGATGCGTTCATGCCAGTCGCAGAAGCAAACGACTCATCGAATGTCACCGCAAAAATCCTATTATAAAACAAAACAAAGATTAAAATCACAACGATTGACATGCTGACACAGACGACGATATCGCTCTGCGTGAGCGTCAGAATAGATGTGGAGCCGAAAAGCGTGCTGCACACATCACCAGAGATATTGGCTGATGCGGAGAAGATATTCAGCAAAAGATAGCCAGCGGCCATTGAGCCGACGGAAATCATTGCAAGAGCCGCATCGCCTTTTATTTTGGCGTTTTGGCCGCCCTTCAGTAGCAGAATTGCGCTGATAATCGTAACAGGCATTACGATGATGAGGTTATTGCTAATCGACAGAACCGTTGCAATTGCAATAGCTCCGAACGCAACGTGGCTCAGCCCGTCGCCGATGAACGAATAGCGCTTCAGCACGAGCGTAACACCCAGGAGCGAAGAGCACAGCGCCGCCAGAATCCCAGCGATGAACGCATAGCAAACGAACGAGTAAGAAAAGTATTCGCTAATCGTGTTTATTAAAGTCATCTCTTACCGACCTCCTTGGATTAATGCTGATTTTCTCGCCGTGGCTGCACAGCGGCTCATTCACGAAGTTCGACAGCCTAAACTGGTTCTTCAGCGGCGTCTGCGCGTATTCTTCCTTCGTGCCGAAGAACTGCATGCCGCTACCCATGTGCAGGATGTGGCTCGCGTACTTCACGGCCGCCTCTATATCGTGCGAGACCATTATAATAGTAATGTTTTCGTCGTGGTTGAGCGAAGCGATGATGCCGTACATCTCAGCCGAAGCCGCAGGGTCGAGCCCAGAGATCGGCTCATCGAGGAGCAGCATTTTGCTCGTAGCACAAAGCGCCCTTGCAAGGAGCACACGCTGTTGCTGTCCGCCCGAAAGGTTTCTATAGCAAGCATTTCTCTTGTCGTAAATGCCTAATTTTTTCATATTTTCCAGAGCGATATGCTTTTCCTCTTTCGAATAAAACGCACGATGCCCTAGACTCGCAACGAATCCAGAGATTACGATTTCCTGAACGGAAGCGGGGAAGTCCCTCTGCACCGGCGTCTGCTGCGGCAGGTATCCAAGCTGCGAGCGAGAAAGTTCATCCCCGAACAAAATCTCTCCGTCGAGAGGTTTCTGAAGGCCAACGAGCGTCTTCATCAAAGTCGACTTGCCGGAGCCGTTTTCGCCCACAATGCAAAGGTAATCGCCTCGGTTCACCTGAAAGTTGATGCCAGAGGAAACGGCGATACCGTCGTAGCCGAGCGTCAAGTTGTTTACAATCAATTGAGACATTCAGAGATTACCTCCTTGTTCTGCTGCATAGCCTTGATATATGTCAGGCCGCCCTCGATATCATCCGCCGTAACGGATTGCAACGAGTCGAGCGTTTCTATTCTGATTTCTTTTTTGCCTGCAGCCTTGATTATGGTCTGCGCGAGCTCATCCGTCGAGCCCTTGAGAATCACGATATGCGAGAGCTTATCCGTGTTAAGATCCTCCGCGAGGTCAATTATCGTCTCGAAGCTCGCCTCGGTCTCAGCAGAGCATCCAGAAAAAGCCGCGTGGCAGTGAATTCCGTAATCCTGCATGAGATACGTGAACGGATAGCGATCCGCAAACAACAGAACGTCGCATTTCGCATTTGCCACAGTATCCGTAAACTCCGCATCGAGCTCTGTAAGCTCATTGCAGTATGAATCTAAATTCTCCTGATAGTAATCCGCGTTCGCAGGGTCAAGCGCAGAGATCCGCTCAGCGATTGCCTCACAGAATACGGGCGCCATCTTCACCGAGAGCCAGATGTGTTCATCCGCCTCGTGTTCATGCTCATGTTCGTCCGCATCATCTACGTCGTGCTCATGCTCGTGCCCGTGGTTATGGTCGTGCTCATCCTGCTCGTAAGTAGGGAAGAGCGACGGATTTTCAGTAAAATAATCCATGAGCGAAAGTATATCGAATTCGCCATCTTCCGAGTTTTCCGTCGCCTCGTTTATCCAATACTCCGAGATCCCGCCAGTATATATCAAAAGGTCGCAATTCGAGAGTCTGGCCATATCCGCGACGGAGGGCTGGTAGCTGTGCATGTCTATGCCGCTATCGTTGAGCAGGCTGAGTGTGAGGCCGCCAGGATTATCCCCGAGGATATTCCGCGCCCAGTCGTACTCCGAGAATCCTGCACAGAGGATGACAGGGGAGTCCTGCTCGTTTCCGTTATTCGATTTTTCAGAGTCGCTGCCAGTGCCCGCACAGCCCGATGCGAGAATCAGCATCAGAGCCGCGAGAAGGCAAGCGACTTTCTTAAAAATTTTCCTGCTCATGTTTTTTCTATTTCTATTTTGCTTTCTTATATGTCACATTCGACCAAGCCGTGTAAATTTTCTTGCCGCCGATTTCTCTATATGCGCGGACTTTGTAGTAGTAGCGCGTGCCTTTCTTGAGGTTAGATGTATTCTTGATCGATGTTCCAGTCGTGCTCTTCAGAAGCGTGTAGCCGCTGTCCTTAGCCGTCGACTTGTAGAGCTCGTATCCGTCAATTTGAACGGTTTCGCCTTCGAGTGTTTCCGCATTTGTCAGCTCCCATGTGATGGTAATCTTACCCTTTGCAGCTGTTGAACTTGCATTGAGGCTGAGCTGGCTCAACTGCGTCTTAGCCTCAGCGCGGAGGACCTTGTTCTGTTCGTATGTAGCAAGGACATTTGCATATTCGGATTCTGCCACCATGGACTTCGCTGAATCGCTGAAAAGCACTGACCATGTTGATTCACCGATGTTGCCGGTGTTCGTAATGTCGTTTACAACCTGGAACTTCGTCGTTGCCGTAACGAGTTCATCCGTGAATGATTTTTCTTCGCCGACTACAGTCTGCCCTGTCGAGTAGCTATAGCTAGTCGGGTTATAGTAACCGAGCTCGTTCAATCTCTTTGCGGCTGCCTGGATGTATGCAACTCTCGAGGAGCGGGACTCGCCAGCCTTCAGGTAATACTTGTAGCTATCTGGGTTCAACACAAACTTAAGCGTGTAACTGCTTGCCTTCGGTGTGAAGTGATATGGCGATTTTGATGAATATTTCTTGCCCGACGATGTGTTGTAGATTCCGCCGAGCTTGTATCCGATTGCAGGTTTCGAGTAAATCGAAAGGCTGCTGTTTGTGTAGCGCGTGTCGAGCGTGAAGTAGAACGTGCCGTTATCTCCAGCCGTAATCGTTCTGTTCGCGTCATTTACATAAAGCTTGGCGCTCTTCAGAGGGTTGTTCTGCGCGCGAACGTAGCTTAGCTTATAGCAATTCGACAAATTGATGCTCGTGAGCCCGTTGCTCTGAAGGTAGACCTTCGAAAGGGAATAGCAATTCGAAAGGTTGGCGCTTTCGTAGTCGTTCCCCTGGGAGGAGAAAAGCTTCAGCTTCGTGAAGCTCGGCAGGTTGATAGAGCCACCGAATCCCTTGTAGTCCCACTTGAGCTGAGTTGTCTTGCCGTTAGCATCGGTCAGGAAGTGCGACTTGGTGCCATCACGCCACTTCCACGTATCGTCAGGAGTGTACTTTTCGTTAATCAATAGACCATTAGTCTTGGTTCCGGCGCTTCCCGTTTGCGCGAAAAATTCACGGAGCTTACCTTTCTCATACTCGTTGCTTATGAACCTGCCGTCGTGGAAATCAGGGTAGATGCCCATGTAAACATGGCTGGTCGCAATCTGCTCGTCCGAAGGGTCAAAGTAGGTGAAGTTCGTTAAACCTGTGTAAGTCCAAACACCTGTATTTTTGTTATATTTATTCGTGGTGCCGACCGTTGGATCGACGAAAATCCAGCGTCCGTTTACGTACGATTCGCACCACCAGTGATCCATGTGCTCTATGTTATCCTCGGTATACCAGTCGTTGGAAGGAATCGAGAGCCTATGTCCATAGACGAATCTCGTCGGGATGTCCTGCGCACGAGCGAGGGCAAGGTAAATCGCCGAGTAGCCCTGGCACGTCGTGTAGACTCTTCCAAGCGAGGAATTGGCTGATGATCTTCCATTTTCAAAGTTATAGATGTTATCATATGGATCAGCATATTGGAGCGAACCAGTGGAAAATGCGATGGAGTCATAGTAGAAATTCTTAGCCGTATATTCGTAAATTTTCCGAAGCTTTTCGTAGTTCGATGTTGCTCCGCTCACTATGCGGTCGGAAACCGTTTTAATGTAGGCGATTTTGCTGTCGGTCATGGTCGCAAAGACATCTGTTGCGGGGTTTCTCAGCACGAAACGGATGTCCATGAGCTTATCGTCGAGATATCTACTCGTAGAATACTGGGCGTCGTTTTCTTCCCTGATGGAATTATTGTAGTTCATAACGTCCTTGAAGCGGAGAATCTTGACCTTGCTGTTCGTCACCTTGATTTCCATGTTCTTATAGAGGACGCCGCTTGATTTATAGTTGTTCGTCTCGGCATCATAGGCTGTTGCACATCTTCTCAAATAAAGATTGTAGTAGCCATCTGGAACGGCGAAGCGCTCCATGTCGAGGTAGTATGTGAAGCCATATAACGTCGTTCCGTCGCTCGCGTAGCTCTGCGTTGCATCTACGAAAATGTCGAGGTTGATATCGCCCTTATCTTCTCCGATGCGGTAGAGCGACACGCGGAACTTCGTCGTCTGAAGCTGCGTCTTGCAGATGACCTTGAGCGTGTGTTCGTCCGTTACGTAGCCGCGAACGGATTCTTTTTCGTTCGTGGTGGTTGACTTGAACGTCGTCACCTGTGCTGCGCTTCTTACTTCAGATAGCGCTGCGTAGGCGCTCGCCGCAGGAAGGGCGGTCACCAGCAATGCCACCGTCAAAATACATGATAATAATCTCGAAATCCTTTTTTTCATTCTTAACTAATACTCCTTGCAAATAATTTATGTGTTGCCGCACCTGCGGTATTCAGCCGCAAATGCATACATATATTATTCTATGACAGATTGAGGAATTTTTCAAGGGGCGCGAGGCCGAAACTGAGCACGCAAATTGTATTTTTGGCAGTACCCGCCGGCGGGTATCATGCAGTCCACGCGGGCAGTCCTCGTGAGCGTCGGGTACCGTGCAATCAATAAAAAATGTGCCTCTGTTGTTTGAGGCACATTTTTTGTATTATTAGCATTTGCGGAAAGCCTATCCGAGCATTCCGATGTCCTTCAGTGCGGCAATCGTGTTCGCGTCGGTGTTTCTTACCTTGAAGCAGATTGCGGCTGAGGAGTAGGTTTCATCGGTGCCGCCAGTGACAGTGTTTTCTATAGTCACTTTTGTCTTGAAATTTACGTTGATATTGACATCATAGCAGGTATAGATTTCGCCATCGCCGAGCATTTCGTAGTATGTTCTGTTCTTGCAGTCCGCATCCCTAGCCTTGACGAGCTTCATAATCGTGTCAGTGTCGATGATTAAGCCGTCCTCATTTACTGGCTCGGCAGCTGGCACTGCCTTGTCTTCTGTGTATGTATCCGAATCGTCCTCGTATACAATCACATTGTCAAACGAGTAAACATTGATCGTCGCATACTTTACGTTGGAAAGGTCGAGGTTATCCGCATACATGTAGAAGTCTTGCCATGAGTCCGACGTAACGATGTCGTTTATCATCTCTTTGATTTTGTTATCAAGATATACCGTGTATATACGCTCAAACGTCCCGCCGCTCTTCATTTTATATGTGAACGTAACGGTCTCATATTCCACGTCCTCATAATATGGTGTTTCCTCAGTGTAGTAACCAGCCTGATAGAGGCTTGCGTTTTTCTGATATTTGTCATTCTCGATGATGTATGTTTCGAGCTCGACCATCTTGTCGATAACATCTGCGTCACTAACTGTGCGAACTGATTTGTCCTCCTTGAGAAGGACGCTATCGCAGCTGTACATAGTGTCATATGTGCTGATAAATGTTCCTGACGAAAGCGAAACCCCTTCAATTTTATCTCTATCTGGAAGGCGAGTAGCAAATCCCGTAATGTCGTAAACGAACACTCCTGTAAATACCGCAGCAATCACGATGTAAATCGCGAGGCTCTTGAAATTCCTCTTGCTAAATATCTTGATCGACTTTGCGATGATGATCTTGACAACGAGGAATGTTATCAAAGCACCGATGAGCATTCCGAACGTGAACATGTTGCGGGATCCGCCTGTGATGCTGTAAATCAAGAAGCCAAAGCCCGACATTCCGACAAATACGATGAGGTAGGTGATGATTTCCTCAATTATGCCGAATATCATGGAATCTCCGACTTTCTCAAGTTTGGACTTTTGATAAGCTACGCGTGCGAGCACGAGCATGATTATGCCAGCTGCGAGATATCCAATGTGAAGCATAGTGCTAAACTTTGTGCCCCAAGTCATCAGAATTGTGAAAATTGGGTTCGAATTTTGCATTATGCTCTCAGCCAAGTCGCTTATCCCAGCAAATCCGTCGATGAAGAAGGTTGTATAGCCGTTGATGATGAACACGACGAGAGGAACGATTCCGAACATCACGCCGCTGAGCAGAATTTGCATAACTGTCGTTCCAACTAGGAATCCTGCGAGCATGAACATTCCGAAGAAGAATGTCAAAATCACGATGCTGTTGCAAAGCCAGTAAGCAATTTCGCTTCCCGTGCAAATGTCTTTTCTGAAAACGATATACAGCAGGGCCGTTGCAATCACTGGAAGCACGAGCATCACCCAGCCAGTCACAACCTGCGAATTGAAGAGTCTCGACTTGCTGTAAGGCTTTGCGTGCATGAACAGGCAGCGGTTTTGGTTATGAAATACGCTCATCACGATGCAGGCCGCAATCAGTGGGCAAAGCACCAAAAGCGGAGTGTATAACACATCAAGGTTATTCAGCGCATATTGCGGTACATTATATGCGATATTCTCTGGGTGATTTCTGTTAGCGATAATCGGGAAGATTCCGCCAAAGAAATACGCGATAAATGTCAATGCTGGCAGGTACCAGTACATCTTGAAGTTTTCCAAAATCAGCGAGAGGCTGATTGCCAGTGGGTTCCTCTTAATATCCGACATGCTGCTCACCCCCTAACTTTTCTATGAAAATTTCCTCAATCGACGTAGGCATCAGGTCGAGCAGGTCGCCTTCGAAGACCATCTTGCCGTTTGCGATGAGCCCGATGTAGTTGCAAACATCCTCCATTTCCTTTGCATTGTGCGAGGAAATGAGCACCGTCATGCTTCTGTCGGCGACGTCCGCCATGATGTAGTGCCAAAGCTTGTGACGCACAATCGGGTCAAGTCCGTCAACAGGCTCATCAAGAATCAGGTAATCTGGAGTCTGCGCCATCGCCAGACAAAATGCCGCTTGCTTTTTCATCCCCTTTGAAAACTTCGCAAGGTTTGCCTTTGGATTCAGCCCGAAGTCTGCAATCATCGATTGGAAACGCTCCTCATCCCACTTAGGGTAGAGCTTCTTTGAATATGCTCCCATTTCCTTCAGGCTATAGCCGCGGAAAAAGAAGAGCTCGTCTGGAATCAGTGCCGTGCGGCGTTTGATTTCCTCATTGTCTATGACGTTTTGCCCGTCAATTGTAATCGTTCCCTCATCAGGCACCAGGTAGCCGACGAGATGCTTGATTATGGTTGTTTTTCCAGCACCGTTGAGGCCCATGAGTCCGTAGATTGAGCCAGTCGGCACAGTCAAGCTAAAATTATCTAGTGCTTTTTCTTTGCCAAATTTCTTGGTCACATTGCATAATTTAATCATTTGCCGGTCTCCTTTCTTCTATGATTTTGAGTGCCAATTCGCGTGCTTCCTCGAAGTCAAGCCCCAGGAAGAGCAGCTGCCGAAAGCTGTCGTCTAGGCTCGCGGTGGCGTTTGCAAGCTCGGTATCGTCTGGACGAACGTCGTTCATGTCTGCCACGAAGGTCCCCACTCCGCTCGTGGTGTAGACATAGCCTTGTCGCTCGAGATAGCGATAGGCTTTTTGGACGGTGTTCGGATTGACGGTTATCTCTTTGCTGAGCTCTCTGACGGAGGGCAGTTTGTCGCCCGCGGCGAGCTCGCCGGTCATAATGAGCTCCTTGAGATTGTCGATGACTTGCTCATAGATGGATTTTCGGCTTTTCATGTCAAGCTGAAACATAATCCTTTCCCATTCCTTTCTGTAAAATTAAGGTGATCCCTTTTGAATGTATCTGTAAATCCCTTTTGCGTATTAAGTGTACCACGATACATAGTACACTGTCAACACCTTT
>CAVGSW010000009.1:0-20356 GCA_963631945.1 Flexilinea sp.
GGCGGCCGCTGCTGGCTGGCGTTTCTGGGCGGCGAGTCCTGTGATTACTCCTGCGAGGACGTCGCCGGAGCCGCCGGTTGCCATGCCCGGGTTGCCTGTCGTGTTAATTAGCGGCTCGCGGTCTGGGGAGGCCACTATGGTGCCAGAGCCTTTTAGGATTACTGTGGCTCTGGTTGCGTCAACCAGGGCGGCGGCTATGGCCAGGCGAGCCGCCTCGGGGGCCGCCCCCGTGAAGTCGAATGTGCGGGCGGCCGAGGCGGCGCCGCCGCAGCCGCCTTCTAGGTCTGCGTGGGCGGCTGCTGGCGCGGTCGCAAAGCCGAGGCCAGCCTGCTGATCTCTAGCCTGATTCTGGTGGCTGGCACCCAGGGCGACCGCGCCGCTGGCGGCCGCAGACTCAGGTCCCTGGGCGGCCGCCAGCAGGCGGCGCGCCTCGCCGATGTGCGGCGTTACAACAGTCGTATCTGGGAAATGCTCGGCTCTCGCTCTCAGGTCGCCGAGCATGTCGTTATGTGCAATGATATTGAGCGCATCGGCATCCACAACGAGGACGCCGCCATATGATGAGAGCATCGACTTGACGAAGGCGATGCTTTCCGCACTCTCGCCCAGTCCTGGCCCAATGCAAATCGCATCGTACTGCGCCAGGGCATCTGTCTCTATATCCGCAAGCAGCTGCGCCCGATTAACGCAAGTCGCCTCAGGCACCGCAATCTGCAATATAGTCACTAATTCGCTAGGAACAGCCGCTCGAACAAGCCCCGCGCCAGCGCGCAGAGCCCCACGGCTCGCCAAAATCGCTGCACCAGCCATTCCGGCTGAGCCCGCACCGATCAGCACGCGCCCGCAATCGCCCTTATGCAAGTGCGCCTCCCGCGGCCGCACAATTTTTTTAACTACTTCGTTTGTGATTCTATGTGGCTCTACCACATGACTTTCATTAATTTTATATATTTCTAGATATTCATCAACAGCTTTATAAAAATCTTTTCTCAAACTCTTAATATCTTTTCCTTCATATGAGATCAATGCATCTATTCCTAATACTTTCCCAAAATACAATTTATCCTCAGCTGAAAATTCAACACTTCCAACATAGCCCTTATATTCCATTGTATTATTCATATCAACACCTCCTACTCTCGATTTCCAGGCTTCGGCAAGCTCCAGCGATAATGCGAAGCCAGCAGTCGAATCACAACGATCAGAACCGCCCCGATGAGCATCGCAACCTGTCTCGGAATCGCAAACCTAAGCGCGCAGAACACGAGCGCGCCTGCAATCGCCGCCGTCGCATAGATGTGCTTGACGAAGATATACGGCGGATCGCCTGCTATGATATCGCGCAGAAGCCCTCCACCAACGCCAGTGATAACTCCGACGAACACTGCAAGGAAAACATTCGCCTGTGCCGCAACCAGAAATGCCCTCGCTGCCCCAGTAACCGTGAAAATTCCAAGTCCAATCGAGTCTGCAAGCAGCATCAAAAACGAGCTATTCTCCAGAAAATTCCTGATTCGAGGAATAAAAACAATGAAGCAAGTCACAATCGCCGTAATCGCATAAATCGGGTCATGGAACATCGCAGGCGGAAAGCTCCCGAGGATTATGTCACGCATTACGCCGCCGCCAACCGCTACGGTCAGCCCCAGCACGCACGCCCCGAAAATATCCATATTCTTGCGGATGCCCGTCATCGCCCCAGAAATAGCGAACGCAACGGCTCCGATCAATTCCAAAGTCAGTATAAAATAGTCCACAATTTTCTCCTATATCATATGTCGCACGTGCACCGCGCGCAAGTTCCTTATCTATTGCAAATTATCCACGTTTTCCCGAGCAATGTCAAGCCCCCGAGTCCAAAATTTCACCGCTCATCCAGACGCTTTCCCTGTTTAACTCAAGTGCGCAGTGGGTATTTACCATAATTATTCGGCAAAAATAAAATTTATGCGCAGGCGTAAGAGCACATATGCAAGAGTGCAAGAGTGCAGGCGCGCAGAGAGGCTATATAGAATGAAGAAAATCTCAAAAACACAAGCTGAAATACTTTTGTTAATCGTGGCAATCATCTGGGGCGGCGGATTCATCGCAGGAAAGGTCGCGTTGGAAACGGCAAGTCCTCTGTGGATTATTTCCCTTCGCTTCTCACTGGCCGCGCTATGCCTTGGGATTGTATTTTTCAAACAAATCAAATCTGCTGGCAAAGCTTGCATCCGCGCAGGTCTTGGCATTGGGCTCCTTCAGGATCTAGCGCTCTTCGTGCAGCTGTACGCGCTGCAGTACACGACGACGGCCAAGCAATCGTTCCTCGCGGCGACCTACGTAATGTTCACTCCGTTCGTCGCATGGCTCATTTTCAAGAAAAAAATCTCAATCCAAAACTATCTCGCCGCAGCGCTCGCACTCATAGGCATCGCATTTCTCAGCCTCAACGGTTCTCTCGAAATTCAGTTCGGCGATATGCTGACGCTCGGCTTTGCACTGATTTTCTCGCTGCAAATTATTTTGATGTCTAGGATTTCTCCGAAGTTCGACATCATACCGCTCACGTTCTATCAAATGCTCGGGGCGGCAATTTTTGGTGGCGTTGCAGCGTTTGCGAGCGGTGTGCCTGCGGAGTTGTTTAGCCACAGGTCGATGCTCGGCATCCTATACCTAGGAATTTTCAACTCGGCCGTCGCATTTGTCCTTCAGAACTTTGCACAGAGGTTCACATCGGAATCGAAGGCAGCGCTACTCCTGAGCCTCGAATCCGTCTTTGGCTTAGCATTCTCGCTCATGTTCTACCACGACCTGTTCACGCTCAAGATGGCCATCGGCTGCGTCCTGATTTTCCTGTCGCTCATGGTCAGCAACTACAAGCCCCAAAACCAGAAATAAAATCCTACTCGCGGGTTCGAGTCCTTGGAATTTGTTGCGCCATTCGGGACTTCGCGTCTGCTTCGCTTCGCTCGCATCCGCCGTCCTTGCCTCCCCATTCGGTCGGCGGCGGACCACTCGCTACTCGAATGTCCACAGGACATTCGAGCTTAACGCTCGTGCCCTTTCGGGTTCGAGTCCCTCATTCTTGGGCAAACGAAAAAGAGATGTCAGATGACATCTCTTTTTCGTTGGTGCGCCATGAGGGACTCGAACCCCCAACCTTCGCATTCGTAGTGCGCGACTCTATCCAATTGAGCTAATGGCGCATATTTGGCTTGATTTGTACGGTCTGTTCGTTTCGTACCCGACTATTATACTAAATATTTTCGTATTTGTAAAGACATTTTTTTGATGTCGACATATTCTTTTTGAATTTTATTTGGCATTTGCTCAGCTGGATTACATCCCCGGAAAAATGTTGAATTTTCTCCAAATGTGCCCCGAAAAAATGTCGAAAGCGCTCTTGACATGCCCCGAAAAAATGTGATATAATCTCCGAAATGATTGAAAAGTCAACGAATTTGAAAGATGGTGATTGTATGCAAAGATTTGCTATGGAAAAGTTAAAAATATGGAAGGCGAAGAGCAATCGCAAGCCTCTTATTTTGATGGGCGCGCGTCAGGTAGGCAAGACATGGCTCATGCAGGAGTTCGGCAGAACCTGCTACGAAAAAGTTGCCTACATTTCATTTTACAATAATCAGGACGCGGCGGCACTCTTTGATAAGGATGTCGATATAAATAGAATTTTGATGAGCCTCAATGTCGAATCTGGTGTTACAATTACGCCAAATGACACGCTCATTATATTTGATGAAATCCAAAATGCGCCCAAGGCTGTTGAATCGCTGAAATATTTTTGCGAGAACGCACCAGAATACCACGTCATTGCAGCCGGCTCGCTTCTGGGAGTAGCACTTCACGAAGGCATATCGTATCCTGTTGGAAAAGTTGACATATTAGATTTGTATCCGCTTTGCTTTAGGGAATTTCTTTGCGCAATGGGACAAGTGCCACTTTCGGATGCTCTTGCTACGAAGGATTATGATTTGATAGATAATTTTGCAGATAAATATCTGTTTTGGTTGAAAAATTACTACTACACGGGCGGCATGCCAGCTGTTGTGGCGGATTTTGCTGATAATAAGGATTATAAGCAGGTTAGGGAAACTCAAAGCACTATCCTTAGACAGTATAAGGCTGATTTCGGAAAGCATGTGAATGCAAGGACTCTCCCGAGAATCAACATGGTTTGGGACGCAATCCCAATGCAGCTGGCAAAGGAAAACAAGAAATTTTTCTTTGGGCAGATAAAGAAAGGTGCGCGGAGTGCTGACTACGAGCTTGCAATACAATGGCTGACGGATAGCGGACTTGTGCACAAGGTAAATCGCGTCAATGAGCCGCACATACCGCTGAAGGCATATATAAATATGAGCGTCTATAAACTTTTCACGCTTGATGTTGGACTGTTAGGCGCGCTGAGTGATTTGCCAGCAGATGCAATTCTGAAGGGCAATGATATTTTCGTGGAGTTTAAGGGTGCACTTACGGAACAATATGTGCTCTCTGAGATTTTATCACAGACTGATTACAAGCCGTTTTACTTCGGAACGGAAAAAGGATGCTATGAGCAGGATTTCCTGATTCAAAAGGATGGAGGCGTAGTTCCGATTGAGGTCAAGGCGGAGTGCAATATTCACTCAAAGAGCCTCAAGGCGTTTTATGAGAAATTCCACCCAGAGAAATCTGTAAGATTCTCGATGCTTAAGCATATCGACCAAGGCTGGATGGAGAACATTCCGCTGTATGCTGTTTGCAATCTATAAACAATATCATCGAATGGGGCTAGGTGAATAGACAAAAAAAGGTCCGCTGTGGTTTTAATCACGGCGGACCTTTTCGCTCTTGCGTTTATTTTCTGTATTCGATTGCGGCTACTCTGCGTCGTTATCCGCTTCGGACGTCTCGGGTTCTGCGGCCTTGTCCTTCGCGAGTTCAGCGTAGCGCTTGATCTTCATGGTGCTCGTCTTCTCGAAAGCGTCATCCTTCAGCTCGAGCTTGCGGATGCACTTGTAGTTCGTGAGCTTGCGGTTGATGAGCTTGATCTGCGCCCAGATGATCTTGTGAATCTCGTCGTCTGTGAGCGGCTCGCCCTCGCCATAGTTCTCTTCGATAAACTCCCTATTCGGGATGACGCGAGCCGTGATGATGAGCTCCTTCTCGCCAGAAACTTCTTTGCCGTAGACCATACACTCAGCGATTTCTGGAACGTCTGCGAGCAGAGTCTCGATTTCCTCTGGGTAGATGTTCTTGCCGTTCTGCGTAACGATGACGTTCTTGCTACGACCGGTGATGTACAGGAATCCATCCTCGTCGAGCCAGCCGATATCGCCGGAGTTGAACCAGCCATCCTGCATAACCTCAGCTGTCGTCTCAGGGTCATCGTAATATCCGAGCATTACAGTCTGGCCTTTGATGAGAACCTCGCCCTCGCCGCGTTCGTTCGGATTGCTGATCTTTATCTCATCGCCATGAACTGCTTTGCCCGCAGAGCCAACTCTCGTGTCGAAGTCAGGCGTAAGCGCCGCAATCGGAGCCGTCTCCGTGAGGCCGTAGCCCTGCAGGAACGTAATTCCAATGTCCTCGAACCACTTGCCGATCTTCGGGTCAAGCGGCGCGGCCGCGGAAACTATAATCCTCAGGTTCCCGCCGAGTCCCGCATATATATCCTTGAAAGCCTTGCGCTTCACGTCGATTCCAATGTTTTTCAGGCCGTTCGTCAGGCGCATTACCGACTTCACAGCGGAAGTCTTCTTGCTCTTGTCGATGTTCTTCATGATTCTCTTGTAGAGAGCCTCTATCAAAAGCGGCACAGCGAGAATTGCTGTCGGCTGTGTTGCCTGCATGTCCGGTGCGAGATGCTTGAGTCCCTGGCAAACCGCGATGGAAGCGCCGACCGCCATCGGGTACAGGAAGCCAATCGTCGACTCGTACGTGTGGTGCAGCGGCAGAACCGAGAAAAGCCTATCGTCCGGAGTCAGATTAACAAAAGGTGTGATGCCGTTGATGTTCGCAGCCAAATTGCGGTTGCAAATCATAACGCCCTTCGCTGCAGAAGTTGTTCCGCTCGTGAAAATGAGCAGTGCGAACGCATCTGGGTCGATTTCCCTCTCCATGAGGCTCTTGTCACCGAGCGATGTGAACACCTCGCCCTCGCATGCGATGAAATCAAAGCCGACGATCGATAAATCGGTATTAGGCGATTTGTGCTCCTTCAGTCTCGTAACCTCTTCATCCGAGTACATTTCTATCAAATAGCGAACGGACTCGCAGTGAGATGCCGCCTTCTTGGCCATGTCCTTTTTCTTCGGGCTGGCGATGATTGCCTTAGCCTCCGAGCGGCGAATGAGATTCTCCAGCTCGTTCTCTGGAAGCTCCTTGTCCACCGGCACAGCAATTCCCGCGCCGAGCAGCAGAGCCGTGTAAGCCACGTACCATTCATAAGTCGTCTCGCTGATGATGATAACCTTGTCATCCGCCGCGAGCTTCAGTGCCTTGCCGAGGCCCGTCCCGAAGTTGATCGTGTCCTCGCGGAACTCGCTATACGTGATGGTCTCAAAGCCCTTTTTCTTGTTGAAAGTCTCGAGGATAAACGGCCTGTCCGCATACTTTTCCGTCGACCTTTCGAAAATTTCTTTTACTGTATTAAAATCCGTGCCCGCATAGCACTCTCTCCGCAGCGTTGGCGCCTCCAAGTACTGCCTGATGGTCTCCTTGTGGCCCGCCGCATACTCGCGCTGCAGCTCCTCGAGCTCGCCGATTTCGTCCATGTGGTACTTCGGAAGCTTGATTTTCGGAATTTTCTTTAATAATCTTGCCATGTCGTCCCCCTATCTGTTGAGGCTATTTCTATCCAAATATTGTACCACTTTTCACACCAAAAAATCAAGACTCGCGAGCACTTTATTTTCATGCCGTGAAACACTCTATTCCAGGAGTGGAGTGTGGAGAGTGAAGAGTGGAGTTTTTCAGGTTACTTGGTGTAAGTTTTGGCAGATACGGCTTGTATTTTGAATGATTTGAATATATAATTAGATGTTAGAAATTTATGGAGGATAAATATGGATTACGAAAAATTAGCGGAAACTCTCTTCCCGCATATCACGAAATCCCCTGAGGACTACGAGAAAATGTATCCGCCGCGCGATTTGCCAGCGGGTGCGAAGGTCACGAGGCTCGGCCCGAGTCCGACAGGGTTCATACATTTAGGAAATCTGTACGGCGCGTTCGTCGACGAAAGACTCGCTCATCAATCCGGAGGCAAGTTTTTCCTGAGAATCGAGGACACGGACGACAAGCGCTACGTCGAAGGCGCGGTTGAGGTTATCATCAAATCGCTCAAGTTCTTCGGCATTAACTTCGACGAGGGCGCGACGATGACTGGCGATATCGGCGAGTACGGCGACTACACGCAGAGCCACAGAGGCGAGATTTACCAGTGCTTCGCGAAAAAGCTCGTTTCCGAGGGGCACGCATATCCGTGCTTCCTTACGGAGGAAGAGATTGCCGACATCCACGCAAAGCAGGAAGCCGAGAAGGCAAACCCTGGCATCTACGGCAAGTGGGCGGCGAGCAGAAATCTCACGATGGAAGAAATCGAGGCGAACCTCGCAGCAGGCAAGCCTTACGTCATCCGCCTCAAGTCCGACGGTGACATGAGCCTGCCAGAGGATCAGATTAAGCGCTTCCAAGTTGAGGATGCGATTCGCGGCACGCTCGACATGCCGGTGAACGACCAGGATACAGTAATCCTGAAGGCAACTGGAATTCCAACATATCACTTCGCGCACGTTGTGGACGACCATCTGATGCGCACGACGCACGTTGTCCGCGGTGCTGAGTGGATTCCATCGCTACCGATTCATGTAGAGCTGTTCGAAAAGCTCGGCTGGGACATGCCGATTTACTGTCACACAGCTCAGCTGATGAAAATCGGCGAGGATGGCAACAAGCGCAAGCTTTCCAAGAGAAAAGACCCAGAGCTTTCGCTCGACTACTATAGAAATGAAGGTTATCACCCAGCGGCAGTTCGCGAGTATCTGTTGACGATTCTCAACTCGAACTTCGAGGAGTGGCGAATCGCTAATCCGGATGCAGATATCAATGAGTTTGAGTTTACGACCGAGAAGATGAGCAACTCCGGCGCGCTGTTCGACCTGAACAAGCTCAATGACGTGAGCAAGGACGTGCTGCTGAAGATTTCGGCGGCCGACCTGTACGACTTCCTCAAGGCATGGTCCGAGGAGTTCGCACCAGAGCTCGCGCCGATATTCGAAGACCGCGCGTACCTCGAGACCATTCTCGACATCGGCCGCCACGAGGAAAGAAATCCGCGTAAAGACCACATCTACGCAAGACAGATGATCAAGAACATCAGCTACTTCTTCGATGACATGTTCGAAATCGAGGATGAGATGCCAGCAGAGGCAGCGGCAGATATATCCGCAATCGTGTCGAAGTACCTAGAGACATACGATCATTCCGACGATCAGGAAACATGGTTCGGCAAGATCCGCGAGATTGCAACAGAGCTCGGCTACGCAGCCAAGCCAAAGGATTACAAGAAGAATCCAGACCAGTACAAGGGCCATGTCGGCCACGTGAGCACGGTAATCCGCGTAGCACTCATGGGCCGCCAGCAATCGCCAGACGTATGGCAGATCCAGCAAATTCTGGGCGAGGAGCGCACCCGCGCCCGCCTTTCGAAATTCATATAGCGCAAAAAATCCGAGTGGCATTTGCCCCTCGGATTTTTAATTTATTTTGCAGTTGTTACGCAAATCTTCGTGAATGGTGTATATACGAGCTTTCCGTTGACATTTCGTACACCTCTGACTTTGTACCAGTACGTCGTCCCAGCCTTGAGCCCCTTCGTGTTGATGTAGTACTTGCTCGTCGCATTCGACGTAGTGATCAGCTTCACATATCCAGAAGATTTCTTCGTCGAGCGCCAAACCTCGTAATAGTCGAGCCTATAATTGGATTTCGATTTATTCCAGGTGAGCTTAACCTTATTCTTCTTAACGATTGGCGCCTTGAGGCTAACAACCTTGGTTGCCTCCACTGCCGCCGTAATCTTCGCGTTCTTCACTTCCTCTGCGCTTGGCTCATCTGGATCATCTGGCTCTTCCGGCTCGACAGCATCAGGAATGTCGTTCTCAACCGTCAGCGATATAGTCTTGCTAGCCGAACCATAGTTGTCCGTCGCAGCCGCAGAAATCGTAATCGTCGCGGTGCCTGCAGCCTTTGCCGTCACCTTGCCAGAGGATGAAACAGTAGCGACGCTCTTGTCGCTTGAAGAATAGCTGAGGCTTGCCCCATCGTATTTAGCCGATGCACCGAGGCTATATGAACCCTCGCTCATCTTCAGCGTCGTACGCGAGTCAGTCACTGTGATGGACTGCGTCGCCTTTACTATATTGTACTTCACGGTTTTGCTGCCCGTGTAATTGCCGCAGAAGCTTACCTTAAGGTTCGCCTGGCCGATGTTCACAGCATTGGAAACCGAGTAAGTGTAATCGAGATTCTCGATAAGCTTGTTTCCGAGCGAATCAGTAACGGTTATGTACGCCGGCTTGGTTACGGAGCCAGTGTACTTGCGGTCCTTCGGCTGCTTAACCGTGATGCCCGACAGGTCGCTTGAAGGCGTGATTGTAAATGCTGCGAGCTTGTAATCCGTGTAGTTACCCATGCCCATTACCACCGCGTAAGCCGTTCCTGCTTGGGCATTCTTGATATATCTAACCTTGTAGTCAACGCCCTCCATCAGCTGAACGCCGTTGTGGTAAACGGTCACGCTCGGCGTGTATGCCGTGCCAGCTGAGTAAGTGTAGCTGCTCGCATTGACGGTCACGCTCGCATCCGCAAGTGAAGTGCTCGACGTGCTCTCCGCATTTCTATCCAGATACCAGAAGTTCACGTCGGCGCGGGTGCTGATTCCGTTAACCGAGCCAGACGAGCTGTATTGCCAATATGTATAATCGTTTTTGTAGTTGCAGGTGCTGTAATACTGCGCAACCCAGATAGGGTATTCCTCGCCGAGCGACTTGCCGTCGACCGTCTTGTTGAGGAAGTTCAAGTTCGCGTAGAGTCCAGCCTCGTATCCGTTTTCCTCGATGTATTCGCAGAAAGCGCGAACGTTTGCAGTCGCGGTAATCTTGGAAATCGTGCCGCTCGTGAAACGTCCAGATGATACTGGCGAAAATTCGTAGTCCATAAAAATCGGCAAATCGAGCTCGTAGTCACCGAGCAGTTTAAGCGTATACTTCGCCTCTGCGCGAGCTTCGAGCGTGTTCAGCGCCTGTGAGTAGAAGTAGATACCAACCATAACGCCAGCTGCCTTCGCTGCCTCGATATTTCTCACGAACCAGCTGTCTTCAGCCATGTTGCCTGCCGAGCCATATCCGCGGTAGCCGATTCTGATTATAGCGAAGTCAACGCCGTCAGCCTTTGCTTTCGCCCAATCTATAGATCCCTGATGCGCCGAAACGTCAACGCCGTTCACAATGATTGCGTTATCGAAATTCTCATTGTGATTGTATGTTGTACTTGTATATGGCGAGATGCCAGTCCCTGCATATGCCGTCATCGGGCTGACTGTCATCGTCACTGCGAGGACGAGACACATCAGACCTGTTATTAATTTTTTGCTTAATTTGTTTTCTCTAATCAATCCCCTATCTCCCTTCGTTATTTGCCTGTAGCTTTGCTCGGTGCCTTGTCCTTAGCCTTCACTGCGGCTGCCGCCTCTGCCTTCGCTTTCTCTTCCTCCTCGAGAACGCGGTACGCAACCTTGCCGACGAGTGTCTTCGGCAGGTCATCACGGAAACGAATTTCCTTCGGCAATGCATACTTGGCAACGTGCTTCTCACAGTACATCATCAAAATCTTACGCGCTTTGTCTTCCGAAACCTTAGCGTCTGGCTTCAGAACGACGTATGCAATAACCTTCTGCATCTTGTACGGATCTGGAACGCCGATTACGCAGCTCATGTGAACGAGCTCGTGTGCATCGAGGATGTTCTCAATCTGCGACGGATAAACGTTGTAGCCGCTCGTGATGATCATCCTCTTGATTCTCTGCTTGAAGTAGATGAATCCTTCTTCGTCCATCATTCCGAGGTCGCCAGTGTGAACCCAAGTCAGGCCGTCTGCGTGGTGTTGCAGAGTGTTTGCCGTCTCCTCTGGGTTGTTGATGTATTCCATCATCATAGTTGGACCAGACAGACAAATCTCGCCGTCCGTGCCGTATGGAACTTCTTCCTGCGTGCCTGGCTTGACAATTTTGTAATATGTATCCGGGAATGGAAGGCCGATGCTTCCCTCCTTGAATCTATGTGTCGGCGTCAGGCAGCTTGCTGTAACGCACTCTGTCGTGCCGTAACCTTCTCTTACTTTGATCGAAGCGCCGTGATCCGCAAGAAATGCGTCGAATCTCTTCTTTAGTTCGACGGAGAGCGAGTCACCGCCGCTGAAAACGCCCTTCAGATAATAAAGATTCGTGTGCTTCAGCGTCTTGATTCTCAGGAGCGCTTCATATAATGTAGGAACGCCCGCGATGAAATTCGGCTTATGCTTCTTAAGTAACTTCGCATAGCTGTCCGCGTTGAAGCGCGGGATGAGCAGGCATCTGCCGCCGCTTGCGAGCATGGAGTGTATGCAAACTCCCAGCCCGAAGCCGTGGAAAATCGGCATTACTGCGAGCATTTTGTCGCCTGGCTTGAACATCGGGTTCGTTGCGATTATCTGCTGCGAAAGCGCATTGAAGTTCAGGTTCGAAAGGAGGATTCCCTTCATTCTGCCTGTCGTTCCGCCGCTGTAGAGGATAACCGCTGGGTCCTCCGACTTGCGAACTGCGTGATATGGTCCGTGGTAGCTCGCCCCATCCCTGAGGAACTTCTCCCACCAGACGATCTCAGCCGTAGCTGGAACTTTCTTGATTTTGCGGCCCTGCGTCAGGTAATAGCCCCTTCTCTTGACAGGGCTGAGAACGTCCTTGATGCTCGTGAGGATGAGGCTCCTGAGCGGAACGTGCTCTCTGATATTTTCAAATTTGCCGTAGAACTGGTCGAGCGTCAGGCAAACTACGCTTCCGGATTCCTTCAAGCAAAATTCAATTTCCTTTTCTGCGGAGAGCGGATGCACCATGTTCGCAATTGCACCGATTTTGTTGATGGCGTAGAACATGATTACGGCTTGCGGTGCGTTCGGCATGCAAATCGTAACGCTCTCGCCTTCCTTGACGCCGATCGCTGCGAGCGCACGTGCGCAGTCGTCGATTTTCTTGATAAAATCGCGATATTTCACCTTACCGCCGAGGAAGTCATAAGCAATGTAATTCGGGTAATTCACTGCAATCTGAGCGACCTTGTCGTACATGGAGCCGTCGAAATAGTCGAGGTGCGACGGTGTGCTGCCGAGGCTCTTGATCCACGGAGTCTTGACTTTACTTGTCATATTCAACCTCCTCGTTTGCTGGCGTTTCCAGGAGCTCTGGGTTTGCCAGGAGATATTTCAGGAGCTTGACCGTGCGCGAATAGTAGTATCCGTCGGCGATTCTCTCGTCGAGCGTCAGGCCGATGTCGACCGTCTCCTTCATTGTGACATTTCCGTCCTTGTCATATGACGGCGTGAGCTTTTTCTCACCGATGATTACGAAAATCGAGTTCGTACCCCAGTTGCTGAGGTGATGGTAGCCAGACTTCAGGCCGATGGAACCGAGGTTTGTAATGAAAACGGTTGCGTGGTTCGGGTCGGTCTTGATCAAATCATACGGAACGTGTCCGTAGTAATCAAGCTTGTGCAAAATCCACATTGCAAATCTAAGAAGCCAGTTCGGTAACTTGGTGATGAGCTCCATCTGGTCCGTCGAGTTGTCACCGCGCTCGCCTCTGCAAGCGTGAATTTCCTCGCCTAACTTGATGCGGACATCGTTTACAGTCGTGTTCTCGTCGAATTCTATGAAGGCGAGCGCTTCCTCAGCGTTGTCATCAAACTGCTTCTTGACAACGAATGCGAGCGAAAGCGTGTCGCGTTGGTACATCCTGCCGCCCTTGATGAACCTGTTCATCTTCGGGCGAAGAGTTATGGTCTTGACGATGGCTGAGAGCAGGATGTAGAAGAACTTGTACGGCTCGCTTGCGGCGAGCTCCTCCTGGCTCATGCCATCTTGCCTCTCGGGTAACTCTGCGTTTTTCTTTGCAATATACTCTTTAATCGGGGCCATGTCGATGCGCTCGCTGATGAATGCCTCGTTGTCCGCCCTATCTGGGTAGAGGTATGGCATTATCGCATGCATCGCATCGATGTTGCGAATCAGCGTCGCGTCTCGGCGGTCGCCCCTCTTCTTTTTCTTTTTTTCCACTAAAACTTCTCCTTATTCTAATCTGCGGGGCTGGCCGCCCCATGATATCTAGCAAAAATGGGTATCTCTCCGCCGCCGCATAGGGCGCAGAAAAATACCCATATATTTTAACATAAAATTGTCGGCCGCGCCACCCTTTGCGGGAGATTTCACATTTATTTCACGTGTCTACCTAGCCTTGAAGGCTTTCCAATAGCGGCTGTATAAATCATCCACCTCCGCCCCCAGGTTCGCCAGCGTCTCACACCGCGCCAGTATCTCATCCGAAGGATTCAGAATCGGATTATCCGTCAAGTCCAGAATCTCCTTGTTCGGAATTCCGTAGGTCAAGTACTCGAAGTTCGTCCGAGCCACATCTCCGCGCAGCATGAAGTTAATCCAGTCTTCGCCACCGCGCTTGTTCTTCGCAGCCGTCGGAATCGCCCAGCAATCCGTCCAGACCTCCGAGCCCTCTTCCGGCACGACGTAAGCGAGCCTGTCGTTTCCGTCCATCGCATACAGCACATCGCCTGAGGTAATAACCGAAAGCGTAGCCGAATCGCCGATCATCAGGTCACGCGCATTGTCGTTCGCATAGCTGTAAACGAGCGGCTTTTGCTCAATCAGGAGATCCGTAATTTCCGCGATTTCCTCCTCGTTCGTCGTGTTCATAGAGTAGCCGAGAATCTTGCCAGCCACCATGAACGCCTCGCGAATGGAGTTCGGCATGATGATCTCGCCCGCGTACTCCTCCGACCAAAGCTGCGACCAGCTGTTGATCTCGCCGTGAACTTTATCTACATTATATATAATGCCGTACGTTCCCCAAGTATGCGGCACGCTGTGCTTCATCCCAGGGTCGAAATCATCGACGAACGCCTTGACATTATCCGTCAAATTCTCAATATTCGGTATATTATCAAAATTTATCTCCGCCAGCAGACCTTCTTTCCGCATCTTGTCTATCATATAGTCAGATGCGCAGATCACGTCATACTCAGCCGTCGAATTCTTGATAACCGGGTACATCTCCTCGTTCGTGTCGAAGTAGTCGATGATGACCTCATAGCCCGTCTCCTCCTCGAACTGGTCAACGAGATCCGGGTCGATATAGTCCCCGAAGCAGTAGACATAAACCTGCCCCTGGTCCTGCGCACCCACGAGCGAGCCCGCATACTGGTTCAGCCCCAGCACAACCACCAGGAAGCAGAGCACGAGCGCCCCAGCCTTCTTCACCGTGATTCCGCCCCGCTGCGAGTAATAATCCTCGTTCTTCTTCCGACCGCCAGCCATGAAATTCACCACGATCAAAACGAGCAGAACAATCACGAAAATTACAGTCGAAAGAGCGTACAGCGTCGGCCGAACACCGATTTTCACCTGACTGTATATGAGCGTCGACAAAGTATTTATCCCCGCACCGCGCGTAAAATGCGTAATTACGAAGTCATCCACAGACATCGTGAAAGAAAGCAGGAATCCCGAGACGATTCCCGGCATGATGTCCGGCAGAACGACTTTGAAGAACGCATAAGTCGGAGTCGCGCCCAGATCGAGCGCCGCCTCGTACGTGTGATTCTCAAGCTGCTTGAACTTCGGCATAACCGAGAGAATCACATACGGAATGCAGAACGTGATATGCGCGAATAACACCGTTCCATAGCTCAAGCTGATTCCGAACAGCAGGAAGCTCATCATGATGGAAATACCAGTCACGATGTCCGCATTCAGCAGCGGAATATTGTTCAGACCCATATAGAACGAGCGGCGCTTCTCGCTCATGGCGTTTAAGCCTATGCATGCGAGAACGCCCACAACTGTTGCAATTACTGAAGCCCAGAGTGCAATGGTCAAAGTGTTTCCCAGAGCCTCCATGATTTCCTGGCTGTGGAGCATTTCCTTGTACCACTTCACCGAGAAGCCCTGCCAAACGTTCATGCTCTTCGCTGAGTTGAACGACAGGACCATCAGCGTCCCAATCGGCAGGTACAGGAACAGAATAATTAACCCAAGATAGAGGGCTTTGATAAATTTCTTCATATCATATTGCCCTCCCCGTTTCTATCGAATTTCTCAATAAATGCCATGCTTATCACGATGAATATCATCATGACCAGCGATAGACCCGAGCCGAGATTCCAGTTCGAGCTGGCCGTAAACTCCTGCTCAATGATGTTACCTATTAAGTTGACCTTGCCGCCGCCGAGCATGTTGGAAATAGCGAACGTCGTGAGCGAAGGCACGAAAACCATGGTAACGCCGCTGACGATACCAGGAACCGAGAGCGGAACGATGACCTTGCGCAGGACGATAGCCTTGCTCGCCCCGAGGTCGTAAGCCGCCTCTATGAGATTATTGTCAATTTTGATGATTGCGTTATATATCGGCAAAACCATGAAAGGCAGATAGTCGTAGACCATGCCCAGGATTACCGCGGCCGGCGTGTTGATTATGTTCAGCGCGGGCAGGCCGATGCCCGTCAGCAGACCGTTGATGATTCCGTTCTTCTCCAGCAAAACCTGCCAAGCCATCGTCCTGAGCAGGAAGTTCATCCACATAGGCAGGATGAACACGAACACCATGAAGCCCTTCTTGCCGAGTTTGCTACCGCGGAGCGCGAGGCCGAGCGGGAATGCGAGCAGAAGGCAGATGACCGTGCTTGCCAGGGCGAGCAGGAGCGAGAGGCCGAGCGCCTTGGCGTGTTCACCCGTTGCAATAGCCTCGAGGTTCGCGAGAGTGAACATGCCGCTCCTATCCGTGAATCCGTAGTAGGCGATTACGAGCGCAGGGATTATCGTCCCGCAGATCATAAACGCAACGAACGGAGCCGAAAAAAATCTCTTTGAAATTTTCATTCTATTTATCTCCCTCCATTCCTACTCGAAATCCTCCAGCGTGATAGCCTCTTCGTCCTCAGACTGCGGCTTGTTCATTATCTGAATATTCTCTGGAATTACATTTATGGAAACCTGTGTGCCAACAGGATAACTCGTGGTGTTCTGCGCAAGCCACTCGAACCCGCCAGCCTCGATGCACATCTCGTAATGCACGCCGATAAATACGTTCGAAGTAACAACTCCGTCCATTATGCCCTCACCAGGTTTGCCGATTATGATATCCTCTGGGCGAATTACGACGTCCACAGGTTTTTTGCGTCCGAACCCAGAGTCGATGCACGGGAAAATATGGTCGCAGATCTTTACAACAAAGTCCTCCATCATCACACCGTCGATGATGTTCGAGTCCCCGATAAAGTCCGCAACGAACGCATTTTCAGGCTCGTTATATATCTCCTCAGGCGTACCCATCTGCTGGATGTAGCCTTGGTTCATAACTACGACTTTATCCGACATGGTCAGCGCCTCTTCCTGGTCGTGCGTAACGTAAAGGAACGTAATGCCGAGCTCGTTCTTCAGGCGAATCAGCTCGTACTGCATCTCCTGACGGAGCTTCAGGTCGAGCGCCCCGAGAGGCTCATCGAGCAGCAGAACGCGAGGCTCGTTTACGATGGCGCGAGCGATGGCAATTCTCTGCTGCTGCCCGCCAGAAAGCGAGTCAACGGAACGCTTCTCGTAGCCATTCAAATTTACGAGCTTCAGCGCATACTTGATTTTGTCGTTGATATACTCCTGCGACTTGCCGCTGATCTTCAGCCCGAAAGCGATGTTGTCAGCGATATTCATATGTGGGAAAAGCGCATATTTCTGGAAAACCGTATTGATCTGCCTCTTGTTCGGCGCCAGGTCCGTGATGTCCTCGCCTTGGAACAGCACGCGCCCCGTGTCGGGCTTGGTAAACCCGCCGAGTATCCTGAGCGTAGTCGTTTTGCCACAGCCCGACGGCCCCAGCAATGTGATGAACTCATTCTCCTCGATTTTCAGATTAAATTCGTCAAGCACCAGCTCGCCGTCATACGACTTCGAGATGTCGATAAATTCGATCAATGCCATTCTGCTTTCTCCCTTCATGTCGAAAAACCCGAAGTGAGCACATCTTTCCAACATGTCCAGCTCCGGGTTCTTTGCTATTCTCTTACTATCAAAAATTATATCCGCAATTCCGCTAATTTTCAAGCAAAATTTTCGCTATCAAATTAGAGTCCCTTGCGTGTGAGGTTGATTCTGTTCTGGCTGTCGATTTCGTAAACCTTAACAGTTACCTTGTCGCCAACGTTCATCTCGTCTTCAACCTTCTCAACTCTGTAGTTAGCCATTCTCGAGATGTGCAGCAGTCCTTCCTTGCCAGGAAGAACCTCTACAAATGCGCCAACGGAACCCTTAGCAGTAGTGAGGATTCTCGTAACAGTGCCCTCGTAGATTTCGCCAACCTCAACGTCCTTCGTCAGGATTTCGATTTCCTTCTTGCAAGCCTCAGTGTTAGCTGCGTTCGTGCCGTAGATGGAAACGAGTCCGTCGTCGTTGATGTCGATCTTAACGTCATATTTGTCAACCAGTCCGTTGATAGTCTCGCCGCCCTTGCCGATGACGATTCTGATCTTGTCTGGGTTGATTGTCATGGAAATTGCGCGTGGAGCGTATGGGCTCATCTCTTCGCGAGGTCCAGGAATCTCCTCAAGCATCTTGTCCATGATGAACATTCTGCCTTCCTTAGCCTGCTTGAGCGCCTTCTCGAGGATGTCACGGGAAAGTCCGTGAACCTTGATATCCATCTGGATTGCAGTAACGCCGATTTCAGTACCAGTTACCTTGAAGTCCATGTCGCCGAGGAAGTCTTCCATGCCCTGAATGTCGCTGAGGATAGCAAATTCAGAACTTCCGTCTTCCTTAACTCTCTCGATAAGTCCCATTGCGATACCAGCAACTGGTCTCTTGATAGGAACGCCAGCGTCCATAAGTGCCAGGCAGGAGCCGCAAGTTGAACCCATGGAAGTGGAGCCGTTTGAGGAAAGTACGTCGGATACGACTCTGATTGCATAAGGGAATTCCTCAACCGGTGGAATTACTGGAAGAAGTGCTCTCTCAGCGAGTGCGCCGTGGCCGATTTCTCTACGTCCAGGTGAACGAGGCGACTTAGCTTCGCCTGTGGAGTAACCTGGGAAGTTGTAGTGGTGGATGTATCTCTTCTCTGTCTGCTCAGTGATTCCGTCGATAGTCTGCGCTTCGGAAGCTGGAGCAAGTGTGCAGGAAGAAAGCACCTGAGTTTGTCCTCTCTTGAACAGACCAGTTCCGTGAACTCTTGGCAGCAGGCCAGTCTCACAGTAAATAGGTCTGATTTCGTTGCACTTTCTGTCGTCTGGACGGATGCCCTCGTCGAGGATCATGCCGCGAACTGTTTCCTTAGTAATATTGTAGAGAACGGAGTCGATATCCTTCATGTTGTCTGGATATGTCTCAGCGAAGTATTCCTTCGTTTCAACTTCGACTGCGTCCATGTTGTCGAGTCTCTCGAGCTTGTCAACTGTGTGGATTGCTTCCTTCATCTTAGGAGTTGCGTATGCTCTAACTGCTTCGTCGATTTCTGGAAGTGGCTTGTAAAGCTCGATGTCCATCTTTGGCTTGCCGACTTCAACTACGATCTGATCAATAAATTCAACAATCTTCTTGATCTCTTCGTGTGCGAACAGGATTGCGTCCAGCATAACCATTTCTGGAACTTCCTTCGCGCCTGCTTCTACCATCATGATGGCGTCCTTCGTGCCAGCAACCGTCATGTCGATATCGGAAACCTCGCGCTGTGCAAGAGTTGGGTTGATAACGAATCTGCCGTCTACTCTGCCGACCTTAACGGATGCAGTTGGGCCGTCCCAAGGAATGTCGGAAATAGCGATTGCGATGGATGAACCGATCATAGCTGTGATCTCTGGGCTGCAGTCCTGGTCAACGCTCATGCAAGTTGCAACTACTACAACGTCATTGTAGAAGCCCTTCGGGAAAAGCGGTCTGAGCGGTCTGTCCATAAGTCTGGATGTGAGAATTGCGTGCTCAGAAGGTCTGCCCTCTCTCTTGATGAATCCTCCTGGGATTTTGCCGACGGAGTACATTCTCTCCTCGAAGTCGCAGCTAAGTGGGAAGAAGTCGATACCTTCCTTTGGCTGCTTGCTGCAGCAAACCGTTACGTTTACTACTGTGTCGCCGTAGCGCACCCAAGCCTGTCCGTTTGCCTGCTCGCAAACCTTGCCGATTTCTACCTGCAAAAGTCTGCCGCCGAGCGGGTACTTAAATGTTCTGTAATCTGTAAATCTTGGCATTTGTGCCTCCTTTTCTCTCGCCCGGGTGTATGACTCTCGGAAAAAGCTCACGCATGAGTTCTTTCAGAGAGTCACATCATACTTCTCCGGGCGCTCTCAATGATATTTATTAAAATAAAAGCGGGGTTAATATCGCCCCGCTTAAATTCACAGTAATTAATACTTACTTTCTCAAACCTAAACGAGCGATAAGAGTTCTGTATCTCTCAAGGTCATTCTTCTTCAGGTAAGCAAGCATGTTTCTTCTCTGACCTACCATCTTAAGCAGTCCTCTTCTGGAGTGGTGGTCCTTCTTGTGAACCTTGAGGTGTTCGTTGAGGTCGTTGATTCTGTAAGTCAGGATTGCAACCTGTACTTCTGGGGAACCAGTGTCGCCCTCTTTAATCTGGTAGTCTTTGATGATTTGTTCTTTGATTTCTTTTGTGATCATTTTCGTAATTCCTTTCTCTTTTATACACCAAATGCCGGGCGATGCGTCAGGAAAATTCGCAAAGCGCAGCAAAGGTAAATTTTCAACAATTCATATTAGCACATTTGCGCCCGCTAGTCAAGCAAAACTTTCGCATTTTGAAGACGTTTCGGCGGAGAAAATTTTGTCGATTGTGTGAATTTTGTCGTGTGATAAATTTCTCGGATTGTATTGAAAAAAATACGAGTAAAATCACAAAAAATCGTGTATACAAACTGTTGACAAGACGTTGTCAAAGTGTTAAATTTGATATGTACGGAAATGTACAGAAATATTACTCAACGTATTTCATTATAAAAAGAAAAGAGGAGATTAGTAATGGCGACTTATGTTGAAAGAGTAATTGAAGAGT
>CAVGSW010000010.1:0-19945 GCA_963631945.1 Flexilinea sp.
TGATTGCCATTCCGAATGTGTTTTTCATGCGAATACCTCCATGTAGCGGGCGAGAAGCTCGTCCCTCGTGCATGACTCAAAGTAAAATTCACCAACTTTATCTACAAGGACGCAAGAAATCTCTCCGCCCTTTGCTTTCTTATCGTGCATTGCAACCTCTACTATGTCGCCCGCAATCTCAGGCGTTGCCATCTTCTTCTGCTCGTCCAAAAGTCCTGCCGCTGCAAGCACTGGAATCAGCCTCTCGCGGGCAGCATCCGAACACATAGTGAGCATGCCGAGCGCAACGGATTCACCGTGAAGAAGTCCAGTCACCGCCTCGATTCCGTGTCCGAGCGTGTGCCCGAAGTTCAAGGCTTTGCGAAGGCCCGCTTCCTTCTCATCCTGCTCGACAATTGCGATTTTCAGCCTCAGCGCCCTTGCAATCACTTCACCTACTCCCTGCCTTTGGATTCTGCGCTTCTCAATCTCCGCGAAGAACTCCGCATCGAACGTCATCGCCATCTTGACAATCTCAGCCGCTCCGCAAGCAAACTGCCTATCATCGAGCGTTGCAAGCACATCAGGGTCGATTAAAACGCCTTTTGGCTGGTAGAATGCCCCGACGATGTTCTTGACTCCTTGGAAGTCTATCGCTGTCTTGCCTCCGACCGATGAATCGACCTGCGAGAGAAGCGTCGTCGGAATGTTATAAAAGTCGATTCCGCGCATATAGCAAGACGCCGCAAATCCCGAGAGATCCCCAACAACTCCGCCGCCGCAAGCAACCACGCAGTCCGAGCGTGAGAAGCTATTTGCGAGCAGCTCACCGAGCACGCCCTGCAAAACATCGAAATTCTTCGAAGCCTCGCCTTGCGGAATGACATACTTATATGCCTTGCCGCCAGCTTTCTCAGCCGCCGCGCAGATCCCGTCTGCATACTCCGCTGGCACACCGCTGTCCGTCACCACGAGAACCTTCTGGTAGCGCTCGCCGAGTCCGAAAACATCAGCAACCTGCGCCAACCCGCCAGCCTCTATTATAATATTGTAACTATCTTTTCCTAAATTTACAGGTAAGATCATCTCTACCTCCTGACTGCCATGGCCGTCCGACAGGCGGACGCCAGGCAGGTCAATTTATTACTAAACCTTGTACACCGCATTAAGATTGTTATACGAACCCACAATCTTAATCTTATCGCAGCAATGCTTCATCTCCTCGATCGCCGCCTGCCCTTCTGGCCCGTAGATATCGCCCTCTGCTTCTACGTAGAAGTAATATTGCCACAGAAGCTCTTTCATCGGGCGAGACCTAAGCGTCCTCATGTTGAACCCATGGTTACCGAGGATAGTCAGCGCCTCTGCCAGCGAGCCTGCCTCGTCGCGAGCCGTAAAGAGAAGCGAGAAATACGGCTTGTCGCCGTGCTCTGCCGCCCTGCTGTCAACTCTGGAGAATACAGCGAAACGAGTCGTATTCGAGCGCTCGTCGTTTATGCTGCGAGCGATTACCGAGAGACCTTTGAGCTCTGCCGTCTGGCTGCTCGCAATCGCCGCGATGCTCGAGTCGTTCTGCTCCTTGACATACTCAGCAGCGAGCGCCGTGTTCGCATACTCGATTTCCTTGAAGCCGTGCTCTTTGATGTATGACGTGCACTGCGAAAGCGCCTGCGGATGCGAAACGACCGTCTTGATATCGTTCACGCGAGCGCCTGGAATTCCAAGCAGATCGTGCGTCACCGCCAGGTCATACATGCCGTTCACGAACAAATTGCCGAAGAACATCAGGTCATTAACCTGGTCAACGTCCCCCGCGAAACTATTTTCAACTGGAAGAACTGCCACATCGCAGTCACCATCTTCAACCGCCTGATACGCTTTCTTGAAGCTCGAATACGCAATCTTCTCTGCCGTCGGGAAAATATTGCAAGCCGCGATATGCGCGAATGCCCCTTCCGTGCCGCAATAAGCCACGCGAAGTCCAGTCATAATCTTGCTCTGGTACTTCCGCGATAACTCCATCAGATGCTTCTGGAAATTGAAATAATATGACTTATAGTCGAGGTTCTTGATGCGAGCCGCACCGTTCTGCAGCACCTCTTCCTCGCGCTTGGCATCGTACACCGCCAGGCCGTTTGCTTTCTTGTATTCCGCGACCTTGCCGACTAGCGACATGCGCTGCTCGAACAGCCGCGCCATCTCGTCATCTGTTTTGGTTATCTCTTTTCTGATTTCAGTCAAATCTAGCGACTTTCCTTCAATTTTATTATCCGATTTATTTTCCAATCTGCTCTCCTTCCCGTTTCCTGCCTGTCTAAACTTTTTTCTCTTCTATTTATTTCTACGCTGACCGTTTTATCGAAAAAAGGCAGCTTCCACGAAAACTGCCCTATAATTCTTGTATACACTCTATATTAAACTATTTTTTGTTTGGATTCAATAGTTTTTTTAATCTTTTTTGTGATAATTACATAACAAATTATGTTTGCGACCGCCGTAATCGCCCACGAAACCGGGTAGGACACGTACACGAGCTCAACGAAGTGATACGCTGGCATCTGGCAAACCGTGAGAATCCAGATGATTCGCAGCACGCACGCGCCGATCAAAGTGACGATCATCGGCAGAACCGAGTAGCCGAGGCCTCTGAGCATGCCCGCCATTACATCCATGATGCCACAGATGAAATACGGCGCGCAGATGAACCAAAGCCGCTTCATGCCCTCCTGCACGACCTGCTCGCTGTCCGAGTAGATGCCGAGAAGCTCCGTTCCGAACAGGCAAGTAAGGTTGCCGACGACGAGCCCCGCCACGACCGCACATGAGAGCGCGCAGATAAGGATTTTCCTGATTCTGTCATACCTCCCGGCTCCCATATTCTGGCTGGTGAACGAAATCGCCGCCTGATAAAACGCATTCATCGCGAAGTACGTGAACGCCTCAATATTTGCCGAAGCCGCGCTGCCCGCAATTACATATGTGCCAAAGCCATTGATTGCCGTCTGGATGATTACGTTCGACAGAGCGAACAGCACACCCTGAAATCCCGCAGGCAGGCCGATTTGCAAAATCGTCTTCAGCTTGTCTTTGTCAATCCAAATGAGGCGCTTGCGCAGCCTGAACGCATCTCGCTCGTTTGCCAGGCATCTCAGAATCAAGAAAGCCGACAGGCATTGCGAAATCGAGGTTGCCGCCGCAACTCCCGCCACGTCCATCTTTACAACTATAACAAAAAACAAATTCAGAATCACATTTACTACACCCGCAACCGCCAGATAAATCAGTGGGCGAGTCGTATCTCCCTTCGCGCGGAGCACTGCGTTGCCGAAGTTGTATATCATCATCGCAGGCATTCCGAGGAAGTAGATTTTCATGTAGAGCGCGGCGAGCTTCAGCACGTCGTCCGGCGTTCCCATGAGCGCGAGGACCGGCTTGGATACGAGAAAACCGACCACAGCGAGTCCCGTGCCGCACACTATGCTAAGCGCAATCGAAGTGTGTACTGTGCGGCTGATGCCCTTGTTGTTGTGGGCGCCGTAGTACCTTGCGGCCAGTACATTTGCACCGATTGAAAGGCCTATGAACAAATTGACGAGCAAATTGATGAGAGCCGATGTGGCGCCCACCGCCGCCAGCGAAGTGTCGCCCGCGAATCGCCCGATTACGATTATGTCCGCCGCGTTGAACAGCAACTGCAAAATGCTCGAGCCCATGATTGGAAACGCGAAAATCAGCATTTTTTTCAGCACGGAGCCGTTCGTCATGTCGATTTCGTGCTTGATGCGCTTGCCCTTGCCCTGTTCCTCCGTTAGTTCCTTTTCTTCCATTTTCCTAATTACCTAATACCCTTTCTGTCTTCCTACTGTTTGCCTATTTGCCTACTCGCCTTGCGCCGAGAGCCTGAGCTGCCCGCAGGCTGCGTCTATGTCGTCGCCGAGCTCGCGCCTGATGGTCGCTGGAATTCCGCACTCCGTCAATGTCTTCTGGAACTCGAGCACGGCTCCCCTCTCTGTGGTATCATACCCCGTTTCCGCAACCTTATTCAGTGGAATGAGGTTCACGTGGCAGAGCATGCCGCGGAGCCTTGCCGCCAGCTTCCTTGCGAACTCTGGGCTGTCGTTCACGCCCTTCACCAGCGTATATTCGAACGTCACGCGGCGCGAAGTCTTCTCAGCATAAGCGCGGCATGCCTCCAGCAAAACTTCCATCGGATATGACTTGTTCACTGGCATCATTTCGTCCCGCATCTCGTTATTGACCGCATGGAGCGAAATCGCAAGGTTCACCTGTGGGAAGTCCTCCGCGAACTGTGCAATCTTCGGCACGAGTCCGCATGTGGAAACCGTGATGTTTCTCATGCCGATGTTCAGCCCGTTCGCGTCATTTATAATATGTATGAATTTCGAAAGATTCTCGTAATTGTCGAACGGCTCGCCTGTGCCCATGACAACAACGTGGCTAATTCGCTCGCCCGTCTGGCGCTCAGCCGCAAGGATCTGCCCTGCAATTTCGCCCGCTGTCAGGTTCCGCTTCAGCCCGCCAATCGTCGAAGCGCAGAAGCGGCAGCCCATGCGGCAGCCCGCCTGCGAGGAAACGCAGATGGAATTGCCGAATTTGTATTTCATGAACACGCTCTCGATGGCGTTTCCGTCTGCTAGCCCGAACAGGAACTTGCGCGTGCCATCAAGCCTAGATACCTGCTCGCGCAGAACCGCAAGGCTGGTAAGCTCGGCTTCTTCTGCTAGCTTCTCCCGCAGAGCTTTCGGCAGGTTGCCCATACCCGCGAAGTCAGTCACGCCGAGCCTCAGGCTGCCGCCCTTGGCCGCGCCGCCATAGATCCAGCCAAAAATCTGCTTCGCCCTGAATTTCGGCTCGCCAAGCGCGCCCGTCACGAACGCCTCCAGCTCGCTGTATTCCAAATTGTTCAGATTTACTCGTTCCGCCATTCTGCTCCTCTTGCAATTCCTGCTAATTATCTATATAGCCAGCTAGAGGCAAAATCACCTCACAGCCTACTAAATTATATGGCACGCCGCCCGCTTTTGCAAGAGGCGCCGCAGATATTTTTCCGCTCATTACG
The DNA here is from genome assembly GCA_963631945.1 of Flexilinea sp. Lineage (GTDB taxonomy): Bacteria > Bacillota > Clostridia > Peptostreptococcales > Anaerovoracaceae > CAG-238. The sequence continues at coordinate 5,060 of CAVGSW010000010.1, forward strand.
TAAATATCTGCGTGTGTTCTTCATTTCGCAGATATTCTTGGTTCCTGCACCGGAAATATCTGCGGGCGCTCTGGATAAATTTTTGAATTGAGGGTTGACAGGGGGCGGGCGGCGTATTACAATGTAATACGCAAGGAGGTATAAAAAATGTCTGTATCGGTTAGATTATCGGAAAAAGAAAATGCGTTGTTCAAGGATTACGCCGCAATTCTGGGGCTGTCCGTGTCTGAGATGATTAGGCGCTCTGTGCTGGAGCGAATCGAGGACGAGTACGATATCGTCCTTGCGGAAGAAGCGTATAGCGAATACAAGAAAGATCCAAAGACTTACACGCATGAAGAGGCATGGAAGGAGATTTTGGGTTGAGCTATCAAGTAGAGTACACCGCACAGGCCATCCGCGAGCTGAAGAAATTGGATGGGTTCACCAAGCGGATGATAAAGGCCTGGATTGAGAAAAATCTCGTCGGCTGCGAGGATCCGCGCCAGCACGGGAAGGCCCTCTCGGCCAATCGCAGCGGGCAATGGCGCTATAGGATCGGCGACTATCGATTGCTTGCCGAAATTCAGGACGACAAAATCATAATACTGATCTTCGCTGTCGGCCACCGCAGCAAAATTTACAACGATTAGATGCGGCGGATTGCAGAACCCGCCGCTGGGCAACTGCCAACTCAGATAGGTAAAAAAATCTCGTACAGTGCTTGTACGAGATTTTTTGCATTTTTGATGTTGGCGGGCGGGGCTATGGGTTTACCTTGCGGACTTCGAAGCTGGTGGTCGCGAGGGTGTTGCCGGAGGAGCCTTGCACCTCTAAGGTTAGGCTGAAGATCCGGCTCTTCGAGTCATAGGTCAAATCCTTGACGTAGGCATGCAGGTTGTATGGGTAGGCGCGGGAGCTGAGGATCAGGTTCTCTGGTTCCTGCTCAGCGGTGCTCGTGTCCGTGCCTGTGCCGCTAGTGCCTGTGCTACTGCTCGCGCCTGTGCTCGGTGTTGTGTTTGTACTTGTGTCCTGGAGATAAATGTGTCCGTGATCATCAGTAGCAAACGCAAGAACTGCAGATTCGCTAGTATTGTCTGAGCCGCCGAACTTCTGGCTGAAGATCTTCACTGTGCCATTGTCATCAACTGCGGTTGAACCGGCGTAGCGGAGTTCGTCCGTGACTAGCTCGGTGAGGGTCGCACAGAGCACTTGGGCTTCTGAGGCGGAGACGGACTCGACATATGCCTTGGCGCCGAGGCGAACGCCCACTGTCAGAATACCCGCGACGAGCAGCAGGACGATTATTCCTGAAATCAGCTCTGTCAACGTCATTCCGCTCTTGCTTCTTAACTTGTTCATGGCGTTCTCCCCTCCTCTCTGGCCTTTCGCCTTATATTTGCTTTTGTTCCCTAATTGATTTCGTAGTATTTGTATTCGTTGTTTTCCTTCAGCGTTACAGTTACGTTTGTATTAAGGTCGCTGTCGCTTTGGAAGGTTATATTGGCCGTTGCGCTTGAATCCACAATCTCTGCCTCTGAATATTTGAACTCGAGCTCGCTGGTTTGGCGGGTCTTGTTCTTCAGGTTTATCTTCGTGGCGACGGTTACTGATGTTACGAGGAGCGCTATGCTGATAACTGCGATCAGGAGCGACACGAGCGCCTCGATAATCGACTCGCCGCGTTTGTTCTTCAGTTTTCTAATCATTAGCTCCACCCCTTTGAAATTTTTCCTTGTCCCCATGTGATGGTGGTTGTAATCGTACTAACAACGAATGTTGAATGCTGTTTATTTTTTCGATCGGTATCGTTATTGTTATAGTGCGACCTCGAGTTTGATGATGTTTTACATGCATGCGTTTGATTTTCTACTGTTTCTGGATTCGATATATCACACTTTATCGGAATGCTCATGCTCATTCTATATCCCGCAGAATCATCATCCGCAGTTGTCTCTAGGTTAATCTTAAGAACATATGAATTTGTATCCTTATACCAGAGACTACAGCTCGCCTCAACATCATAAATATTCGTATCTGACTGAGTGATTGTGAACTTCTTTGTTTTCAGTGCTGTGGCTGTGTTCTTGCTCTCATCCTGCCTTATAGCCGTCGATAATTCGGTCACAAAATTTTCAAGTATCTTGGAGTCCGTGGTTTCAGGATATTCATTTAATGTTTCCGTCTTGGTTTCCTGATAAGTACCGAAAATCGAGTATTTAGTTTCTTTATATGTATATGTCCAGGTTTGATTTTTATACACATACTCGCTGCCGTTCAGCCCGTCGCGGAGCATCTCCGCTGCGGAGACGCAGGCGAGGTATTCCTGCTGCGAGGTGCGGTTGTCGTCTACGTGCATGGTGGACGTGAGGGCGACCGTGACGATTACGATGCTGACCACGGTTGCCACGAGAAGCAGGAGAAGCGCCATCATGATCGAGTTGCCGCACTTGTTATTCAGTTTTCTTGCAAATCGATTCATCTGCATGCTGTTCTCCTTTTCTAGTTCTAAATACTGTGTTCGTCTGCCAAGCGAGGCGGGCGAAATCAAAATTCTAAAAACGAAATTCAAATCTCAGAATCAGGTTCGAAAATCAAAATCAGCCTTGGCAGGCCGAGGGCTAGTTCGTGCCCTCGGTGCTATCTTCTGGCTTGTTTACTGTGATGTGGATTATGATTGGCTCTGTGAAAGTCTTGTCCTTACCGTTCAGCTTAATCGTGTAGCTTGCGGTTGCGGTCAATGAAGTGCTACCTTCTCCTACCGCTGTAACCTTTACTTCCGCTGTTCCTCCTACAGCTATCGCTTCTGGATTATAGGAAACTACCTTCTCGCCGTCATCCTCTAATTCAAACGACCACGCGGTCTGTGATGTGAAATCCTTAGTCCCGCTCTTCGACTTCGCACTCAGCTTGATGGTCGCGCTTGGCATAGCTTCAGTTGAACCTCCTGCTGGCAGTGTAAGCGTTATCTCCTGCGGAGTTGTTGCGCTAAGGTCGAGTATCGCCGTAACGTTTACCCAAAGGTCGTTGTCATTCAGCTCTTCACCAACAGCTGCTCTGATATACTCAGTACCCTTATCGATTGCTTTGACTGTAATATTATATGTGCCACTGCTGTTATCCTTATTCGTTGCCGTAACATTACTCTTGCCTTCAGCTATCGCATTACCCTTATCATCAAAGTAAGAGAACGAAGGCACTCCAGTTGCCTTGAGCAAATAATTAATTGTCGCTGCTCCAAGCGAACTATCATAATTATCCAACAGGTCGAACGTTAACTTTCTGCCGTTAACCCAAGAAATGCTACCGCTCGGCCATTTACCATAGTGGACATTGACCGTTTCTGTGCTACTCTTCTTCTGCGTCAGAATAGTAGGGAATGGATAGTTCGCATCCTTTAGGTCATTCTCTCCAGCAGGATAGCTGTACTTGCCGTCAACCCTCATGCCATTTTCGGAGACGGTTACGAAGGAGAAGCTCGATGTGCCAGCCGTATATGTCTCATTGTTTATCGTAGCACTACATTTTGATCCATTATTTTTTAGCAGGTATAACGCTCCACTCGTATTCTTTTCGTCTGCGGTAAATTGTGCATATGTCAAATATGGATCCTTGCTACCATTATAAATTCTCAATTTGTTGGAGGTACTGTTTCCCGTATGTATGTTAGATTCACCATTCCAATATGTTGACCCATTTTTTGACTTATAATCATCTGTTTTTTCGACGTTCGGCTCATATGCATAGCAATTGAATATATATGCATTAGGCTCTGTTATAGGGTCAAAAGCAGTACTCTGCATTTCGCCTATAGATGCAATGGACTGAGATGATTTTACCAGTCTATATCCGCTTTCTGGCATCTGTACATAGCTATATGAATTCTTTATTACAACTACCGAATCGGTATCGCCTATCAAACCACTGACACCGTAATCAATCATGACGATACCACCGCTGATGCCGCCTGCCCAGATTGACGGATTTCCAGCACCAGTTGTATCGGTGTTTTTATATGTTTCGCCTGAAGAACTAGAGCTTGTTTCATAATAGCTTGATTTTGCCTTTTCTGTACCTGTAATGCTTCCGCCACTGTAACAGCTGTCTACCGTACCCCTGAGGTTACCAATTAGACCTCCGACTCTTATGTTCTTATGTGTGTCAGGATTATTTTTTGTATCTGTTGAAGCCCACGAAACATTAATCTCGATATCATTTACAGCAGTGCACCTTTCGATTGTCATATTGCAAGCACCCGCAAGACCGCCGATGGAAGCTCCGCCCCAGCCACCATTTCTGGAACGATTATCCTTTATCGTATATCCAGCTACAGAGCAGTTGGTTATGCTTGCATCCGTTCCAGCTGTGCCTGCGGTTGTAGTGCCCTCGGCAGCGAAGCCAACAAGACCGCCAATGCAATACCACCTGTAATTGTAGTCTGCAGAATTATCCGTATCATCACTTGTGTACGTCTTATTTTCAATAACATTATTGCCTGATTCAGAATAAATGAATATGTTCTTCAGGTTTGCCCCAATGGTTATTCCGAACAGACCTATCATTTGCCTATCTTCGGAAATGTTGAGGTTCTTTACCATGTATTCTCCGCCGTCATATGTTCCCGTAAAGCCCGCTATGTCTGCCTCACCTTCATCTGCATTCGAATTATAAAACAAGCTTCCGATAGGTGTGAAACTCTCATTATTATTGTCGACATCATGGCTTTGGAGCCAATAATATTCTTTCTTTTCCGTCTTGTATGTGTAATCCTTCGACGATGACTTCCGGCTATTCAAATACGATAAGTACGTAAAGTAATTATTGTAGTCGTCATTTTGGCTTACTACATCACTCGTTGCATTTTTTTTATACGCATTCCAGTTAATATACTGCAACTGTGCCGCAGAGCGTATCTCATACTGGTTGCCGCTCGTGCCTGGTTCTGTCATCATTACCTGAGTTGTGCTAGTTGCGCTAGTATCGCTAGATCCGCTGAATCTGAATGCATTCGCAAAGAACGGGCAAACTTCAAATGTATAAGTCTTTTCTCCGTCCTTGTTGTTATTATACTTAATTGTCCATGTTCCGTTGGCTATACCCTTACTATTTTGGGTATCCTTATCGAGGTAAAGTTGTCCTGTACCAGTACCCGTTGTATATGCATGGATTTCAAATCCGTCGAGCTGCTCTTCAAGACCAGCGTTCGCATCTCCATTCTCTGTGCTCGTGCTATTGCCAAAGCCCGTCATCGAGAGCGTCGCAGATCCCACTACTTGCTCTTCTTCATTCTTTTCAATATAGTATCCGTAGCCATACGCATCGATAATTCCGCCATCGTCATGCGCAGTACACAGCGACGAAGTCTTCTTGGTCGTATCACCGATACCGATGTAGCTGAGGTGATAGCCGTTGTTCGTGCCATTAATCTCATGCTCCCAATAGAATACACCAACGCCACCGAGCTCAGCCCTTGTAGTCCAGTTGCCATAGTGAACAGGCTCACCATTTGCATCGGTTGCAATTGCTGGATATGGGAATATCTCCGAGCTCTTGTCCACAGTGAGAGTATGGTAGCTACTTGACTTTGCATCTGAGAAACCTGGTATTTTTTTGTTTCTCAGATCCTTTGCCTTTGTTACAGCCTCAGCGCTCGGATGGCCTTCTGTCAGGTTTCCGTATGTCGTGATGTTTCCAACATAGCTATATGTACCTTTGGTCAGATAGTAACACTCAGTCAATGTTCCACCCGCAGGGCCAAAGCCGTATCCATTTATACCCCCAGTTCTGTAAAACGCTGTTGTGCAATATGCATAGTTAATTATACTCGTGTTTTCGCCGTAGAAGCCACCCATCTCCACAGTAGATTCCGTTGCCTTGGTCACTCTTATTGCACTCGACGCATAGCAATAGCTAATTCTAGCTTCGTTCCTGCCAACAAATCCGCCAATCTTCACTGTTGAACTTGATGGTTCCTCAAAAATATATGGAACATCAGCGTAGGACTTGGTTATCTTGCCATCGTTCTGTCCTACCAAGCCGCCTATGTATGCTGTACTGCCGTTTGTGCTTTCACACGATATTTTATATCCTGTTACGCCGCAGTTAGTTATGGTCTTTTTGCTTCTACCTGCAAGTACGCCAATATATGCCATCTTGTCAGCGCCTGTAACACTCGCACTTAGTTCAACCGTTGGGTTAGTTCCATTGTCTCCAGCGTAATCCCATACAACAAAGATATTGCTCAGCGTGCCTTGATTGTATCCGAACATTCCTGCGTAGAAAGAGTTCCCGTTCGTATTAACAAAGGATACGCCGCTGATGGTGTGCGAGCCCCCGTTGTATTTCGACGTGAAAATCTTCTCGTCGCCATTGCCTATTGGATCCTGCTTTGTAACTTCTTCGCCATAGTAATTTGTCCAATTGTAAGTCGTATAGTCGATATCGATTTCCTGCGTGTAGAGAGATTTCTGCGTCTTATTATAGTAGTTCTCGTAGTACATGCTGAGGTTCTTCAGCTGGCGAGCGGTTCTGACATATACTTCAGAGACTGCGTCCGTAGACTTCGGTTCAGTCTGCATCTGAGTCTTCGCGAAGTGCGGATTATAGTACCATACATCGCTTTCGCCGATTGTTACTGTCTGATAAAAGCCTGAAGGTGCATACTCTGTATTCACTGCTTCCTTCGGAAGTGCGCGCAAGTAAGCTGTGCTAGTTTCATCATTTCCGTTTGTGATTGTGATTTCTACTTGTGCAGCTAAAGTTCCCGTGGCGTTATTTCCGTCTTTGTCCTTATATGTCACGGTGACTTCATCTGTCGACTCTGCGCTGTAAACCACGCCATATCCGTCGCCTACTACTGTCGCATTGGATTTAAGGCTGGATGTGTTTGCGCCAGATATTCCATACGATCCGTCTTTGTATTTTTCGTAGTAAACGAGCTTCCCGCTTTGGAACGAAGCTCTCCAGTCGCCGTAGTTAACCATACCATTGATTGCTGGGTATGTATAGTCCGCAGTCAGACCTTGGTCTTTTATGTTGTACGGATTAGCTGTGCCTGATGTGAATATGGTATCCGTGCCATTCAGCTCGGCTAGGAATACGCTTTTATCTACATTTGACTGTCTAGATGTCTCCTTGCCATCAATATGCTGTATGCTACTCTGGAATGGGATGTAGTACAGCTTGCTCGTCGTTCCAGAATAGCCTTCAGTCATTGCATATGCTGTTACCTTATCCAGGTCGCCCTCGAAGCTCATCGCCGCGTAGGATGAGGAAGCGCTCTGAATCTTCGCAGGAACGAAGCCCGCTGCTTTACTTGAAGCGTAGATATATCCTACAGCGTAGGAGTTTGTGATGGAGACATTAGTGCCACCACCTACGAGTCCGCCGACTGTCTTACCGTAGAGATAGCAGTCTGCGTAGGATTTATTTATTGTAACAGAACCAGAGCTTGCCACATAGCCAACAAGCCCGCCTGTATTATCCGTAGTTGTTTTGCCTGCCACCGTTGCAGCAAGGCTGTTCTCGATTGTAACTGTATTCTGAACATGACCAATCAAGCCGCCAACATAATTGCTGCCGCTTATCCAGTGCTTCATGTTGCCGTTGTCGTCCGCCTTGGCTGTGCTCACGTCACCTTCGCTACTGTCGAGGTAAACTTTGCAACCTGTAACCTTGAGAGTACCAGATGTCGTTTCTGCGCAGAGAGCGCCTGCGTTGTTGCTGGAATTGCCGCCTGTGATGGTCGTGCCTGTGAGCGTGATGTCCTTTAATTCTGTTCCGTAGAACGTATTAAAGAGTCCGCCTGTCGTATTGAGGCCGTGGATAGAACACGATCCAGATGTGCCTCCAGATGTAAAGCTTCCGCTGTACGACATGAGTACATCATTCTCAATCGACTTGAACGGTGCCGATTTATAGTACAAAGAATACCAGTCTTCGTCGGTCGACTCGTCATCATCAAAATGGATATTGTTCTCTTGAACGGCTTTCGTGATGGTGAGTTGCTGCTGTTTACCGCTCGCATTAGTCGTGAGAGTCTTATTATCGTTCACTCCAGAGTTCTCGTCGAGGTTCTGAAGGTGTCTTGCGTATTTGATTGTTGCGGTGCCATCTGTCAATGTTGTTTCGCTCGTGGTGCTGCTACTAGAGTCATTGAATGATACTGATGCAAATAAGCTGTTATCCGTGTCCTTAGCTGTCGCCTGGTCTATCATGCTAGAGTTAGCTGTTGCTACGCATGTGACTGTTATGTCGGAGCCTGGAACTAAGCCGCTATACTTATCCTTGAATCGGTTGCCTTTAGTCAGGTCGTCCAAAACAAGCGTGTCGCAGAGCCAGCTTTCGCTGCCGATTTTCTTTAGATTCAATTCAGTTCCAGAGATTGTCTTCTTATTGCCAAATGAGTCTTCAATCGTGATTTCTAGGTTCAATTGGTCTACATCAGTTGGTGCTTTACATTCAATTACTGCGTAAAGCTTCTCTTCGTTGTAGATGGTAACGCTCGGTATAAGTTCGGTTACTTCTTCTGTCTCCAGTATAAAGTCGCCACCGTAGTAACCGATGGTCGCATCTGTTTCTTTCTGCCTTATTCTCTTTTCGCGGTAGCTATTGAAGTCGTCTAGGTTATTTTCATAATCCATCGACTTTTCGCTGTAGAAAACAGCGTAAATCGTGCCTTGCTTTGGATTGTACTCTATTACCCAATGGTTGTCTCTGATTTCTTGATCTACCCTATCTGCTGGCAGCAAAACAGACGCTGTGGTCAGCGTGTCTTTGTTATCCGAAGTGACATAGTACAATTTGTTCTGGTTGTCAGCTTCTCCGGCTGTTCCGCTATATTTTGCGTCACTTGGAGTTACAGTTAATTCTACTGCTGTAAAAGCGTATGTATCGCCTGTGGTTTCTGTGTCTTTCCTATCGTCTGGGTCGTACAGGTCGCTGCGTCCGGAGGCCATGAGCTCGGTGATGCGGTTCTGGGCGGCCATGTAGATGATCTCGGCTTTGCTGTCGAGCTCCTTCTGGCGGAGGGACTGCTGGAATTTGCTGACGCCAACTACCGTTACCGCAAAAATGACAACAAGAATCGCTACCGTCAGGAGCACTTCTGGAAGTGTGAAGCCTCGGCGGCTGCGATTCTGCAATTCCACTCTATTCAATTGTCCAAAACGTCTATTTCCCATTGCCTAAACCCCTGTACAAGCTCTAGTTGCGTATAGCCTCGTAGAACGTTACGTTGATATACGTGGACATGCTGGAGCTATCGCTCGTGGAGCTCGTGCTCTGCATAGTGATGTCGCTGATCTCCAGCGCATAGCCCATGTCGTAAATTTTGTCGATGATATTGCGAGCCTGCGAGTAGCTCTTTGTCTGGAACGTGATGTCGATTCCTCTGGAAACCACGTTGCCCTCAGTCACTACGTCCTGGAACGTCATGGAATAATCCGTGGCAGAATCCATGATTTCGTAAAGCTTCGGGAGCAGAACTGCGCTGTTGTCGTAATCCGGCACATCGCGCTCGATACCGCTGGCCTTGGCTTTTTCGATTTCCTTCTCCATTACAGACATCTTCACTGCCTGCGTCGTCTTCGTGTCTACCTCAGTCTCCTCCTGGAGCTGCATGCCCTCATAATTGGAGATCTGGTCATCTATCGGCTCGAGGATAATCTTGTAATATCCGAGCAAAATAATCATGATTGCAAATATGAGAAGGAGGATTTTTTCGCGTTTGGTTAACTCTCTATTCATGTGCTATTCCTCCTCTTCTGCCGCAAGCTCAATCGTCACGGTGAAATTCATGACACTCGAGCTCTTCTCGGTCTCAGTCTGCGCAAGCTTAAGCGTAACGCTCGTTACAATCGGGCTATCCTCAAGCGAAGAATCCATAGCAGAAATCTGCTTCAGGTTCATGCCGCTCATCGCAACGACCGCCGTATTACCATTAATGCTTATAGATTTGATATCGCCTTGAGAAGCCATTTTTCTCTCTATCAAATCGAGTATATCCTGTCTGTCGACCATGACGATGGACTCTTCCGTGCCATCCTCGCCAGTCTGAGTAACAAAGCTCTTCGAATACGCCTTGTACTGAATCGAAACCTCATCGTAGTCCGTAAGCTTCTCATCGAGAGCGACGTTTTGCTCGTGGATTGCGTTGTAGCTGGTCTCAGCTGACGAGAGCCTGGAGAATTGGTCGATAACGCCAACCTTGACTACGAGAGCCACCAGCAAAATGATGAGAATTACACCGATTGAAAGAATGCGAGCTGTTTTCTTCGGGAGGCCGCAGTTCATCATGTTAATCATGTGCTTGCCTGTGTGGCGTTTGGCTGATTTGATCGGTGATGTAGCTATGCCGTAGCTTTCCAGCAAAGCATGTGGCTGCGAAGCTCTGCCGAGGCTCGGTACGAACTCCTGCGCCGTGTGAATCTCCATGTGCGTCTCATTCTCGATGGTCTCAACGAGCGGTTCGATTGCCGCGCCGCCGCCGCAGAGGTAAATGTCGTGGAGCTCTGCACTTCTTTCGTTATAATTGAAGAAATTCACAGCCTTCGTGATTTCAACGCCGAGGGACGCATAGAAGTCCGTGGCTTCTGGGGATGTGATTACTCCTTCGTAATTGCTTTCTTTATATGCGCGAGCCATGTGGATGTCTACGTCCTCTTTGCGCGAAATGATTTCGTCGAGGTCGGAAAGTCCCATGGATATGTTACGCTTGGCTGCATACTCGCCCTTCTGGAAAATGTGAAGTGTAGTATCCGAATGGCCGAGGTCCGCAACGCAAAGGTCGATATCCCTTAGCTCGTTATTTTCTTTCATTATGTTCATGTACGCACACTCGGCTGGAGCCGCGATTTTCAGCTTGTAGCCAGCTCTTGCGAACATCTTTTTATATGTGTCTATCGTCTCACGCAGAACAGCGCATGCGAAAATACGCATCTCGTAAGGCTCTCCGTCTTCGCCATTGATGACCTCAAGTACTGCGTAATCGAATAGATATTTGCTCTTTTCTTCTGTGAGATAATCCTTGAACTCGAACGGAAGGTTGAACATGAGCTGCTGCTCTGTCATCATCGGAACGGTGATGTTCTTCACGTAGGAAAGGCTTGCAGGCAGGATTACCGCCGCATATCCTCTCGACATACTCGCTTCCTTGGATTTCTCTCTGATAAAATCGGCCATCGCGTCCATGGACACGATTCTGTCGCCCTCGACTATGTTGTCTGGGAGCTCGAATACGGCCGCTTTTTTAATTTCTTTGCCGGCGACCTGGGTCATTTTGACCGTTGCTTCGCCGATGTCAAATCCGGTTATTAACTTTCCCAAGCTAATCCTCCAATCTCAAAACTATAGTAACGATAAATACCAATTGGCCAGCTCGCTGCCGCAGAGCATGCTGATCCATGCTGCGATTGCAATCGATGGCCCCCACGGAAACGCGCCGGGCGCCATCTCCTCGGCCGAGTCCTCCGGACATCCCTGGTTCTGCGCGGGGCTCTCTGGCTGCTCAGCTAACTCAGGCAGCGCGTGCTCCGCCCCTCCTGGGCGCCCGCACCGCTCGTCGCTCTCTTGGCTCTGGGGCTCCTCGCTCCCTTGGCCCGTGCGTCGCTCGTCGCACTCGGAACCTGCGGGCTCCTCGCTCCCTGCGCCCGCGGCCAACCCAAAGATTATCCCGATCACGCACGCCAGAATCAGGCACAGCACGTTGGCCGCCAGCCCCAGGAACAGCCCCGTGACGAACAGCAGCTTAATGTCTCCGCCGCCCATGGCCTCCACGCCCTTAACCTTCTCGAATATAAGGACAACAATCAGGGTTCCCCCAGCAACGATAACTCCGCCAGCCAGTCCGTCCAGCCACGCGCTGCTATCGTAAATCAGGCACCCCGCATATACGACAATACCGGATATAATAAATCTATCCGGAATGATATATCCTTCCAAATCCGCAAAACTTGCCGCCAGCAAAATACACGCAAACAGCATGAATTTGAGGGCTTGGAACGAAATATTAAATTTTAATAATATACTCACGAACACTATAGCGCTGATCGCCTCGGCAACCAGGTGGCGCCTAGATAACTTGACACCGCAATAGCGGCACTTTCCCTTATTGATGATATAGCTTAAAATTGGAATGAGGTCAAGTGCCCCCAGCACATGCCCACAGGAGTCGCAGTGCGACCTACCGCCGAGCCCTTCCCCATGCACGATTCTCCAGCTCATGCAATTCAGGAACGAACCCATGCAACCCCCGAGAATAAAGCAGATTATAACGCTATAAACCGTGATAAACGTAGATTCATATAGCATACTGTAAACTCAAGTCCAGGTCAATAACCCATTAAGATGAAGGGGAGGTCGAGGCCTCCCCTTTTTCACTTCTTCCTAATTAGTTTGTTCAAGTTCCCAGGTGAATACTTTTGTGTTCGTCTTTTCATTAGTTAACACAGTTGCGGTGTACACTATTTCACCAGCCTCTGTTGACGTCGGTGCTTTGTAACTTGTTAATTTATTGTCGTCGTTCAATTTTCCACCTTCAACTTTTGTTAAGAAATTAGTCTTATCAGTTGGGTAAGGCGTTCCGTTTGTAAGATAATCAATTTGAATTTCAGCATAAGCTGCTCTTACGTTGGCCACGTCTGCCGCTTCCTTTGCCTTAGTAAGTGAGCTTGTAAATGTCGGAATAGCAATAGCAACCAGAACAGCAATGATTGCAACTACGATCAGCATTTCCATGATAGTAAATGCTTTCTTGTTCATTAACTTTTTCATTTTTGTTTTCTCCTTTTCTTAATTGAAATTGTTTTGAGTTTTTAAGCTATATTTTTCAACCGCCTGCGAGCGGGTGAAGACAATTTTACATAGCGCCGTACATGCTGAACATAGGCATGTATACGCCGAGGAGCAGTACTACTGCGATTACCGCCAGCCCAATCGTGATGATCGGCTCCAGCAGCGAGAGCAACCTCTGCGAACTGATATCCAGCTCATTAGCGAAGTACTCAGCTACTACATCCAGCGTCTCCTCCATGGAACCTGAACGCTCACCTACTCCCGTCATCTCCGTGAGGAGCTTACTGAAGCACTCGTCCTCTCCCATGCAGTCAACCATGCTCCTGCCCTGCTCTACGCCCTCCTTAACCTTGCGAACGGCTAGACCGAACACAATATTGGATACGACCTGCGACGTGATATCCAGCGCCTTGGTTATCGGCAGTCCAGATGCTATCATCGTCGACATGGTGCTCGCGAACTGGGAGCTTGCATTGAGCTGATTCAGCCTTCTGAGCGGTGCTTTCTGCAATCTGTACTTGCCGATTGCGTACTTGCCTTTCTCTGTGCGGGACGCATATATATACCCGCCTGCCAGTGCTGCCGCTATCATCAATATCAGCCACCAGTATCCGGTGATTGCATTGCTGACAGCTATCATGCCCTTCGTTATCGCTGGCAACTCTACTCCGAGGCTCTCGAACGTGTCTATGAACATCGGAACGGCTACCGCCATTATTATGATAAATACGATTATCGCCACCAGGATTACTATCGCTGGATACGTCATCGTGCTTATTATCTTCTGTCTCGTCTTCGCTGACCTATCGTAGTACTTGTGCAATCTCGAGAAGCACGTCTCCAGCGCACCTGACTCTTCGCCAGCTCTAACCGTCTCTGTGAACGTCTTCGGCAAGCTCGGCGCATTCTTCTCGAACGCGGACGCCATGCTATATCCTGCGTCTACGTCCTCTGCGACTCTCGTGAGCATCTTGCCTACCTGCTTGCTCTTCGACTGCGCCGCTACCATCTGCAGGCAGCTCACAACCGGAAGACCCGATGCCAAGATAATCGAGAATTGTGAGCACATCATTGCAAGCTCTTTCGTCTTAATCTTGATGCGCTTCTCGCTCTTGACCTCGCCGTCCTCATCGCCGACTTCTTCTATGTCGGTGACGAGCTTATATTCCTCGCGGAGTTTGGATACCGCCTCGAACTCGTCATACGATTTGATTATTCCCGTCGCCTTGACGCCATCGTGCGAAACGCACTTATATCGAAACGTTTTCAATCCGAACTACCCTTTCTCAATTTCTCTAACCTATTGCCCGCCAGTTCTCCGATTCTCAGAACCAGAACATAATTCTGAACCCGGCGCCCGCACATGGCACGAGATTCTGTCTACATTACATCTCAACATCTCTCCGCCTGCGCTCAGCTCTCCGATTCTCAGAACCAGAACATAATTCTGAACCCAACGCCCGCACATGGCACGAGATTCTGTCTACATTACATCTCAACATCTCTCCGCCCACGCGCAATTCTCCGATTCTCAGAACCAGAACCGCAGCTCAGCACTCAGAATCTAATTCCAGTACCCAGCGCTCGCCCGCTCCTGAAATCTAAATCTAATCTCAGCATCAGAACTCAGCCCTGAACCTAGAATCAGAACCTAACACGCCGATATTAAACTATCACATACACACACTTTGGAACTAATTCGTCCGAGCACACGCCCGCAACCGAATTTGAGACTAACCCCAAGACAAGTTCAGAAAAGAACCCGAATCCCAAATACTGAAATATGATAGTAAAATACCCTAGTGATAACGGTCCATTGCGGTCTGTCATTTCCAATATCTGGATTCTCGCAAATATAAGAAAAGACGCAACACATAGGTGCAACTGGCTGCCATACTCGATTGTTAAGGCCCTATAGCTTTGCGTCATTGCCTTTCGACAACTTTGCCAATTATTAATGTTTTGTACAATTATACGCCCGCCCCCGCGCATCTGTCAAGCACTTTTTTGCGAATCAGATGATATCTGCGCTCTCGGCGGGTGCAAGCGCGCACCTCCTCATCAAGATTGGCTTTGTTTCAGATGTTCGATTTCCTCTGGTGAGAGTCCAGTCGC
>CAVGSW010000011.1:0-19695 GCA_963631945.1 Flexilinea sp.
AAGGTCAGTTCGTAGATTACAATGGAATCCTGCCGAAGGATAGCAAGGTTCGCATCGTTGTAAACAAGGCGGATCTCCTCGAGAGCATCGAAAGAGCATCGCTTCTCGCGAAGGTTGGCAAGAACAACCTCATCAAGCTTGATATTAAAGATTCCACTATGGAAATCACATCTAAGTCTGAAGAGGGAAATGTAAAGGAAGATGTTATAATTTCCAAAGAAGGCGATGATCTGACAATCGGCTTCAACTCGAAGTACATGATAGATGCGCTGAAGGCAATCGACGATGAAGAAATCGCTATGTATTTCAACACGAGCATCAGCCCTTGCCTCATCAAGCCGATTGCAGGAGACTCATACGAATATCTGGTTCTCCCAGTTAGAATCACCAATAACTAAGAAAATTAAGACAATATGTATATCAAAAGCATTGAATTAAAAGACTTTCGTAATTACGAAAGTCTTAGTCTTAAATTTAATAGAAATGTGAACCTGATTCTCGGAAACAACGCTCAAGGAAAGACGAATCTCCTCGAAGCAATCTACGTTTCTTCCATAGGAAAATCGTTCCGCACGAGCAAAGACCACGATATGATTAGGTTCGGCTGCGAATTCGCGCGCGTCTGCGTTGAGACGGTCAAGGACGATATGGATGGCACAGTTGAAATCATATTTTCCAATGATTCTAAGAAATACGCGAAAGTAGACGGAGTGAAACTCAGGAAAAATTCCGAGCTCCTCAAAAATGTCTATATCGTAATCTTCTCGCCAGAGGATCTGAAAATCGTCAAAGATGAGCCGGAAAAGCGCCGCAAATTCATAGACCGCGAGCTTTGCCAAATAAGTCCGGCATATTACGACGCGCTTTCAAACTACAAGAAAATTCTCATGCAGAGAAACGCCTATCTCAAAGAGTTTGAAATTAAGCAATCCATGCTCGAAGTTTGGGATATGCAACTTGCGAAGTACGGCTCAATTGTAATGAAACACAGAGACGAGTTTATAAAGGAACTTTCCCAAATCGCCGCTGATACCCACTACAAGATTACGAACGGCAAAGAAAATTTGGAGGTGAAATACGCTCCGAACATAGAAATTTTCTCGGATGAGGGAGAGCAGGAGGAATATTTCTATAACAAGATCAAGAGCGCATACGAATCCGACCTCAAGCAGCGCACTACGACGAAAGGCCCGCACAAAGACGACTTCGAGATATTCATAGATGGCATTAACGTCAGGAGTTTCGGCTCGCAAGGGCAGCAGAGAACGTCCGCGCTCTCGCTGAAGCTGGCGGAAATCAGCATAATCAAGGAAGAGACGGGATACGAACCAGTGCTTCTGCTCGACGATGTTATGAGCGAACTCGACATTGAGCGGCAGGAATATTTGGTGAAATCACTCTCAAATGTGCAGCTCTTCATCACTACGACGGAAATACCAGAAATTTTGATAAAAAAATTCCCTGAGTACACGGAATATTTTGTCGAAAAAGGGCATATAACGTCGAAAAACGAATAATAACAGATTAACACAAATATATATCAATATTTTAATTTTGAAAATACGGCGAATAATCGGGGATTTCAGCGATGTTTCGGAGATATTTAATAATAAATTTCCAAACAGCGTTAAATCCTCATTTTTTATTGTAATTTTTGCCCGATTGTGATATAGTATAGTGTGATTAACTGTTCACAAAACAGATATCGAGACATAGAGAAAAGGGAGACAAAATGAGTTTAGAAGAAAAGACAAGCGGTCAGTATGACGCGGGGCAAATTCAAGTCTTAGAAGGTCTTGAGGCGGTCAGAAAAAGACCCGGCATGTACATCGGCAGTACGGGTCCGAGAGGGCTTCATCACCTTGTTTATGAAATAGTAGATAACAGCATTGACGAGGCTCTTGCAGGATATTGCAAGACCATCAACGTTACCATCCAGAAGGACAATTCCATTATGGTCGAGGACGACGGCAGAGGTATGCCAGTCGACAAGCACCCGAAGATGGGAATTCCAGCGGTTGAAGTTATTCATACCGTTCTGCACGCTGGCGGTAAGTTCGGCGGCGGGGGATATAAGGTATCCGGCGGTCTCCACGGCGTAGGTGCATCCGTAGTTAACGCGCTTTCCACACGCATGGAGGTTGAAGTTAAGAGAAACGGCAAGATCTACAAGCAGTGCTATGAGAAGGGCAAGACCGTAACGAAGCTTGAAGTTATCGGCGAATCCAGAAAGACAGGATCCAAGACCACGTTCTGGCCGGACCCTGAGATTTTCACGGAGACGACGGTATTCGATTTCGATACGCTCGAGCATAGACTCAGAGAGATGGCATTCCTCAACAAGGGAATCAAAATCGTCTTCAAGGACGAAAGAGAAGGAAAGAAGAGAACCGAGACGTACCACTACGAGGGCGGCATCAAGGAATTCGTAACTTTCCTGAACAAGAACAAGGACGCAATGCATCAGGATGTCATTTACTTCGAAATCATAAAGGACACCTGCGAGGTTGAAATTGCAATGCAGTACACTGATACGTACAGCGAGCTCATCCTCGGCTATGCTAACAATATCAACACTACTGACGGCGGTACACATATCGTCGGATTTAAGAGTGCGCTCACTAGAGTTTTCAATGACTATGGCAAGAAGGCGAAGATTCTCAAGGAGAACGATACGCTCAGCGGCGACGACGTAAGAGAAGGTCTGACAGCTATCATCTCAGTTAAGCTCGAGGAGCCGCAGTTCGAAGGCCAGACAAAGGCTAAGCTCGGAAACTCAGAGATTAGAGGCTTCGTAGAGACATCGACGAACGAGAACCTCACTGCTTTCCTCGAGGAGAACCCAGCTCAGGCAAAGATTATAATCGAAAAATGCATCAAGGCAGCTCGTGCTAGAGAAGCAGCAAGAAAGGCTCGTGACCTTACTAGAAGAAAAGGTGCACTTGAGAGCTTCTCACTTCCTGGCAAGCTCGCAGACTGCTCCGAGAAAGACCCATCACTTTCGGAAATCTTCCTGGTAGAGGGTGACTCTGCAGGCGGTTCCGCAAAGGACGGAAGAGACAGAAAGAGACAAGCAATCCTGCCGCTCAGAGGTAAAATCCTCAACGTTGAGAAGGCAAGACTTGACAGAATCTTAAGTTCAGAAGAAATCAAGAACATGATCACAGCATTTGGCTGCGGAATCGGCGAGGATTTCAACCTTGACAAGCTCAGATACCACAAGATCATCATCATGACAGATGCCGATGTCGACGGAGCACATATCAGAACGCTTCTTTTGACATTCTTCTACAGATACATGAAGCCGCTCATCGAGGGAGGCTATGTTTACGCTGCGCAGCCACCGCTTTATCAAGTAAAGAAAGGCAAGGATGTGTACTATACGTACAGCGAAGAAGAGCAGGTTAAGCTCATGGCAGACATCGAGAGCAAGCCGGGCAAGGCGGACATCCAGAGATACAAAGGTCTGGGCGAGATGGACGCAGAGCAGCTTTGGGAGACGACAATGGACTTCAACCACAGAACGCTCGTGCAGATAACGCTTGACGACAGTGCCGCTGCCGACGAAATCTTCACGACCCTGATGGGCGACAAGGTTCCGCCGCGTAAGAAATTTATTGAAGATAACGCACAGTACGCTACGATAGACGCATAAGGAAGGAGGGCGAATCGAAATGACAACTTTATTAGAAGACCAGAAAATGCTTCAACACGAGATACATGACGAGATGAAGCAATCATACATCGACTACGCGATGAGCGTAATCGTAAGCCGTGCCCTTCCAGATGTAAGAGACGGACTCAAGCCAGTACACAGAAGAATCCTCTACGGAATGAGTGGACTGGGTGTAACGCCGGACAAGCCGCACAAGAAATCGGCTCGTATCGTCGGCGAAGTAATGGGTAAATATCACCCTCATGGTGACTCATCTATATACGATGCAATGGTAAGGCTCGCGCAGTCTTGGAACATCAGACACACGCTCGTTGACGGACACGGAAACTTCGGTTCTGTCGACGGAGACGGCGCTGCTGCAATGCGTTACACGGAGGCGAGAATGACTCCGCTTGCGCTGCAGATGCTTAGAGATATCGACAAGGATACGGTTGACTTTGTTCCGAACTTCGACGGTGAGGAGCAGGAGCCAGTTGTACTTCCGTCCAGATTCCCGAACTTGCTCGTAAACGGCTCGAACGGTATCGCTGTCGGCATGGCAACATCCATTCCGCCGCATAACCTCGGAGAGACGATCGACGCAGCTGTTAAGATTATCGACGAGCCAGAGTGCACGATCGATGACCTTTGCAAGATCGTCAAGGGACCAGACTTCCCGACGGGCGCCATCATCATGGGCAAGAATTCCGCAAAGCAAGCATACAAGACCGGTCAAGGCAAGGTCGTTGTCCGCGCGGTAACTGAGATTGAAGAGACGAACAGAGGCAAGCAGCAGATTGTTGTAACTGAGATTCCTTATCAGGTAAATAAGGCTCGCCTCATCGAGAAGATGGCTGAGCTTGTCAAGGACAAGAGAATCGAAGGCATCTCCGAAATCCGAGACGAATCCAACCGTAAGGGTATGAGAATCGTCATTGAACTCAAGAAAGACGCGAATGCGCAGATTATATTAAATAGGCTTTTCAAGCACACTCAGATGCAAGAGAGCATTTCCATGATTATGCTCGCAATCGTCGATGGCAGACCGAAGATCCTCAATCTCCGCGAGATCCTCGACGAGTACCTCAAGCACCAGAAGGAAGTTGTGACGAGAAGAACGATTTTCGACAAGAAAAAGGCAGAAGCTCGTGCACACATCTTGGAAGGCTACAGAATCGCGCTCGACAATATCGATGAGATAATCAAGATTATCAGAAACAGCTACAACGACGCGAAGGAAAAGTTGATGGACAGATTCAGCCTTTCCGAAATCCAGGCGCAGGCAATCCTCGACATGCAGCTGCGTAGGTTGCAAGGTCTGGAAAAAGAGAAGATTGAGAACGAATATCAGGAACTCATGAAGAAGATCGCTTACTACGAGCAACTTCTTGCGGATGAGCATCTTTTGATGGGTGTTGTCAAGGACGAACTTCTCGAAATCAAGGAAAAATGGGGCGACAAGCGTAGAACGAAGATTAAGGCAGACCAGACTGAAATCGACGAAGAAGATTTGATCGAAGAAGAAAACGTCTGCGTTACGCTCACGCATCTTGGATACATCAAGAGAGTCCCTGTAGATACATACAAGTCGCAGCGCCGCGGCGGCAAGGGCGTGACGGGCATCACGACGAGGGAAAACGACTTCGTCAAGAACCTGATTATGACCTCGACGCACGATTACCTGATGTTCTTCACGAACACGGGCAAGGCGCACAAGATCAAGGCTTACGAGATTCCAGAGGCGACGAGAACCGCAAAGGGTACGCCAGCGGTAAACTTCCTGAACCTCATGCAGCGTGAGAGAATCACAGCGGTTATTCCTATCAAGGAATTTGCTGATGATAAGTATCTCATCGCCGTAACTAAGCAGGGCACAATCAAGAAGACGGCACTTTCCAACTTCGATACGAACAGGAAGACTGGCCTCATCGCGATGAACCTCAAGGAAGGCGATGAGCTCATCGGAATCAAGCAGACGAGCGGCACGAACAACGTAATCATCGTGACTAAGCAGGGCAAGTGCATCTGCTTCTCCGAGGACGACGTTAGACCTATGGGCAGAATCGCTGGTGGCGTTCGCGCTATCAAGCTCGAGAAGGACGACGAAGTCGTTGCAATGGAACTGGTTGAACCAGGTCAGGAACTGCTCGTCGTTACTCAGAAGGGCTTCGGCAAGAGAACGAAGGTCGAGGACTACAAGATTCAGGTTCGCGGCGGCAAGGGCCTCTTGACATATGACAAGGCGAAGTTCAAGAAGACGGGCGAGCTCGTTGGAGCTATGGCTGTCGATGATGACGATGACATCCTCCTCATCAATTCGGACGGCATCATCATCCGCATGGCAGCAAACGAAATCAGCAAGCTCGGCAGAGCAACGCAGGGCGTCAAGATCATGAACGTCGGCGAAGATGCGAACATCATCGCACTTGCTAAGGTCATCAAGGACGAAGAACTCGAACAAGACGAAGACGGCGAGGCTGGTACTGACGCTGAAACTCCAGCAGAAGACGACGGTCAGGAGCAGATGACGTTCTAGGATGTCTAGGCGTTTAGAGGTTCTGAGCGATTAGAATTTGTGAAGCAGATAAATTTTATTTGAAAATAAATTGAGGAGGGATTAACATGGCGGACAAGGTTAAATTTACGATTCCAGGGAAGCCGGAATACATTGCGATGGTTAGGCTCGCGGTTGGAGTGATTGCGGACACATCGGGATTTAACGTTGAGGAAATTGAAGACATCAAGACCGCTGTGGGACAGGCATGCAAGAACATTTCGTGCCATGGCAAGGAAGGTCTCTTAACTGAGTACGACCTCGAGTGCATAGCCGATGAGAATTCCATAGAGATCTACGTGACGGATACCGGCTCCATGGAAGGAGCAGGCGAACTTTCCATGCACTGTATGGATTGCCCGAACGAGGGAGACATCGGAGTATTTCTCATCAAATCTTTGATGAGCGAAGTTGAGCTTATCGAGAACCCGAACCACAAGAAAACGATTAAGATGATTAAGAGGAAATAATGCAGCAGAAGCAGAGGACAGCAGAGCTACTCAAGGAGTATGCGGAGCATCCCACGATCGAGCTTCGAAATCAGATAGTTGAGGAGAACCTTTACATCGTGGATATCTTAATAAGAAAATACCTCGGCAAGGGCGTGGAGCACGACGATTTGTATCAAGTGGGTGCCATGGCTCTAGTTTCTGCTGTCGAGAGATTCGACCCATCGAAGGGATTCGAGTTTCAGAGCTTCGCGACGCCGACGATTCTCGGCGAGATCAAGAAGTATTTCCGCGACAAGGAGTGGAGCCTCAAGGTGCCGCGCCGCATGAAGGAAAATGCGGGCAAGGTGCAGGAGGCGAAGGAAAACCTCACCGGGCAGCTTGGGCGCGTCCCGACGGTTGCGGAAATTTCCGCAGTGACGGGTCTGACGCACGAGCAGATCATCCAGGCGATGGAAAGCGCGAAGGCTTACGGCACGTATTCGTTGGACAGCCCCACGCTCACATCTGAGGAAGAGCAAGACGCGACCGCCCTCGAGAAGTACATCGGATTCGAGGACAACGGATTCGAACGCGTCGAGCTCGGCGAAATCATCAACAACGTGCTGACGAACTTCAGCGACACGTACAAATATATTTTCAAGCAAAGATTTATACTTAACAAATCGCAAAGCGAGATTGCTTCCAAGCTCGGCGTATCGCAGATGACGGTATCGCGAGCAGAGAAGGCAATAATCGAAAGTTTTAAGAAGGAGCTAAAGAAATAAAAATGAAAAGAGTATTTTCTGGCGTACAGCCTACAGGAAACATACATCTGGGAAATTACCTCGGGGCACTCAAGCAGTTCGTGGAATTGCAAGAGGATCACGAGTGCATCTACTGCATAGTTGACGAGCACGCAATCACAGTGCCGCAGGATCCGAAGGAATTAAAGAAGCATATTCTCGACGTTGCTGCGCTCTACCTCGCAGTTGGCGTTGACCCGAAGAAGTCCATCGTGTTCGTGCAGTCGCAGGTTAGCGGCCACGCGGAGCTGGGCTGGATTCTCACATGCAGCGCTAATACGGGCGAGCTCTTTAGAATGACGCAGTTCAAGGCGAAGAGCCAAGGCAAAGAGTCTGTCGGAGCTGGACTGCTCACATATCCAACACTGATGGCTGCAGATATTTTGCTGTATGATACGGACGTTGTTCCTGTTGGAAACGACCAGAAACAGCATATCGAGCTGACGCGCGACCTTGCAATCAGGGTTAACCATCACTATGGCAAGACGTTCGTCGTTCCAGATGGCAGATTCATGAAGGAAGGCGCGAGAATCATGGCGCTCGATGACCCGACGGCGAAGATGTCGAAGTCTGCTGAGAACATCCACAGCAGAATTTCGCTCCTCGATGAGCCGAACAAGATTAAAAAGTCAATCATGAAGGCGACGACTGACTCCGACGGACTTGTTAAGTTCGACGTTGAGAACAAGCCTGGAATCAGCAACCTTCTCACGATATACAGCACGCTTTCTGGCAAGTCGATTGAGGAGCTCGAGCTCGCATACGAGGGCAAGGGCTACGGCGACTTCAAGAAGGATTTGGTTGAGGTTACGACTGAGGCGCTCCTTCCGATTCAGGAGAGATACAAGGATATCAGAGAGTCGGATGAACTCATCAGCATCTTGAAGGATGGTGCTGAGAGAGCGGACGCAATCGCGCAGAAGACGATGAAGAGGGTAAGAAAGAATTTCGGACTCGGAATTGATTAGTTTATATGAAAGCTTTCGCAGATAGAATGCGAGAGGTGAATTTATGAGTAATGAAAATATGCAAAACTGCATACCAGAATATATCCCGCTTCCAGCCTGCCTTGTGAATGCGCAGGGCAAGGTCACAGGTGCGAGCGACAGGATGAACGAGGTTTTCATCTATGACGAGCTTCTGGACAGCGATATTTTCGCACTGACTGGAATCAAAATCGCAGAGCTGTACGAGGCGGCGGCGAACAACACGCATCCGCTCATCAAGCGAAACGACAAGGTTTTCAGAATCTTCGCGAACAAGCTGACGGAGAACGACGAGGATGGACTTGCGGTCTTCTTCAGCGACGTGACGAACCTCGAGGATCTGAAGGTCAGATACAATGACGAGAAGCCTTGCGTTGCGAAGATTCAGCTCGACAACTACGACGAGCTCATCGACAGCACGGGACCGGTTCCGAGGCTTGCGCTTTCCAGCAAAATCGACGAGATTATCAGAAGGTGGGCAGCGAAGATTGACGCTTCAGTTGTTCGCGTGAAGAGCAGCCTGTATGTAATTTGGTTCGAGCAGCAGCATCTCGAGAAAATCATCGCATCGAAATTTGATTTGCTGGATGAAGTGAGGGCCCTTGAGACTGGGGCGGACTTCCCAGCAAGCCTTTCAATCGGCGTTGGCGTAGGCGGCAGGAACATGGCGCAGTCGGAATCCTATGCGGATACGGCGCTCGACCTTGCGCTCGGACGCGGCGGCGACCAGGCTGTAATCAAGAGAAACATCAAAATCGAATACTACGGCGGCAAGCTACAGACCGTGGAGAAGAGCAACAAGGGCAAGTCGAGAATCGTCGGCCACGCTCTGAAACAGCTCATAGAACAATCCAAGAAAATTTTCATCATGGGGCACCAGAATCCAGACATGGATAGCTTCGGCTCATCGCTTGGAATTGCAAGGCTTTGCTATTTGTCTGAGAAGGAGCCGTATATCGTAATCGGCGAGTACAACGAATCACTGCACGAGATTTTCCGTCAGGCGAAGGAAAACGACGAGTACAGATTCATCTCTTCGGAGAAGGCGGTTGGCCTTGCGGAGGCGGACAGCCTTCTCATCGTGTGCGATACGCATAGGCCGAGCCTCGTGCAATGCCCAGAACTTCTGGACATCTGCGAGAAGGTTGTGGTTATAGACCATCACAGGAAGGTCGAGGAATTTATCGAAAATCCAGTGCTCTGCTACATGGAATCGTATGCGTCATCGGCTTCGGAGCTCGTTGCGGAGATTTTGCAATACATGAGCAAGAAGAAGAGCCTCGCGAAAATCGAGGCGGAGGCTTTGCTGGCTGGAATGACCGTGGACACGAACGGATTCGCTGTGAAGACGGGCGTGCGGACGTTCGAGGCGGCGGCTTGGCTCAGGCGCCAGGGCGCGGACCCGACGGAGGTTAAGCGCTTCTTCCAAGAGGATATCTCGAACATCAGGTTCAGAGCAAAGGCGGTATCTGAGGCGGAGGTTTCCGACGGAGGCATTGCAATCACTAAGTTCTCACAGGTTAGAACCGATGCGCAGGTTATGTGTGCGCAGATTGCAGACAGTTTGCTCGCGATTAAAGGCGTGAAGGCCTCCTTTGTTGTAGGCGAGAATACAGAAGGAAAGACCGTCATCAGCGCAAGGTCGCTCGGCGATGTGAACGTGCAGGTCGTTATGGAGAAATTCGGCGGCGGCGGTCACTTGACGACAGCGGCAGCGCAGGTTGACGAAACGATAGAAGAGACAATTGCGAAAATCAAGGAAATTATGGAGGTAAAAAAAGATGATAGTAATATTGAATAGAGATGTGAAGGGCACTGGCAAGGCTGGTGACGTAGTCAAGGTAAGCGACGGATACGCAAGAAACATGCTCCTTCCGAAGGGTTATGCGACAGAGGCAACTGACGGAAACATCAGAAACCTCGAGAAGCAGAAGGCAATCGCAGCTGAGAAGAAGGCTGAGGAGAAGGCCGCTGCTCAGGAGCTCGGCGAGAAGATTGCTAAGCTTGCGGTAGAGATCAAGACGAAGGCTGGCGAGGGTGGCAAGATCTTCGGCTCCATCACATCGAAGGATATCGCAGATGCGCTCAAGGAACAGCACAACATCACGGTTGACAAGAAGAAGATTCAGCTCGACGGAACCATCAAGCAGACTGGCGAAGTTACGGTTGAGATTAAGCTTTATCCAGAAGTAAGCACAAAACTCAATGTTAAGATTGAAGCGGAATAAGGAGATTTGTAATGGCTGAGAGAATCCCGCCGCATAATCCGGAGGCAGAGAGATCCGCGCTCGGAGCGGCCATGCTGGACAAGGACATCCTCGCAGATATCCTCGAGGAAGTCAAGGCAGAAGATTTTTATAACGAAAGTCACAGAGAGATTTTCCGTGCAATTTGGGATTTGTATAGGGAGAACTCGCCCGTCGACATGCTGACGGTTTGCGAGGAACTCAAGAGGCGCAAGGCACTGGACATGGTCGGCGGCAGAGCATACATCGCATCGCTCACCGCAGACGTTCCATCGACCGCAAACGGCGCAGAATATGCGAAGATCGTGGCAGAGAAAGCTACGCTCAGGCAGATGATCAGAACCGCTGAGGACATCACGGACAAAGGCTACGAAGCGAAGATGGACGCAAGCGAAATTCTAGACTATGCCGAGGGTGGAATATTTAGTATTGCCCAGAAGAGACAGAAGAATGATTATGCGAAGATTCAAGATGTTTTACTGGAAAACCTCAGAATCATCGACGAAGCATCAAAAAACAAGGATAAAATTGTTGGTATCCCTACAGGATTTAAGGATTTAGACGAAAAAACAAGCGGACTTCAGCGTTCGGACCTCATCATCGTGGCCGCGAGACCTGCGATGGGCAAGACCGCGCTCGCCCTCAACATTGCTCAGCAGAGTGCAATCAAGGCGGGTTCGTCCGTTATCATATTCAGCCTTGAGATGTCGAAGGAGCAGCTCGGCCAGAGGCTCCTTGCTATGCAGGCGAGGGTCGAGATGCAGAAGCTGAAGCAAGGCGACCTCGACAGAACAGACTGGGATAGAATTTCCATGGCGGCAAACGACCTGAACGGCACGAAGATCGTCATCGACGATACGCCGGGAATTTCTCTCATGGAAATGAGAAACAAATGCCGCAGACTCAAGGCGGAACAAGGGCTTGACCTCGTGGTTCTCGACTATCTGCAGCTGATGAAATACGATGGTAAGGCGGACAGCCGCCAGCAAGAGATCAGTGCAATCTCCAGGAATCTCAAGCTTCTGGCCAGAGAGATGGATTGCCCTGTTATTGTGCTTTCGCAGCTTTCTCGTGCGCCAGAGCAGAGACCGGACAAGCGACCGATTTTGTCCGACCTGAGAGAGTCTGGCTCAATCGAGCAGGATGCGGATATAGTAATTTTCCTGTACAGAGACGATTACTACAATGAGGAGACTGAGAATCCAGGCGTTTGCGAGCTGAATATCGCCAAGCAGAGAAGCGGCCCGACTGGCAAGATTGAGCTGACATGGGTTGCGCGCTACACGAAGTTCAGCGATAAGGCAATGTAATTTCAGCAAAATTCGGTACAGTTCAGCGGGAATCGGCAGAGTTTAGGAGAAGCTATGGGTTTTAGAAGCGGAAGAGTCAGAGATTTTTATCTTTTGACGACGGAAGTTGAGAATATTTTCATAAATGAATATATGCCGCAAGCCCCTGGGGATTATGTGAAAGTGTACCTGTATGCACTGCTTTATTCGAGGCAGGAGATGGGGCTCACGCACCAGGCCATCGCAAGGCAGCTCAAGCTCACGGAGAGCGAGATTGACCGCGCGTGGAAGTATTGGGAAGACATGGGCGTTGTTAAGAGAGAGCGGACTGGAAGCGGCCTGCTGGAATACGACATTATTTTCGTGAACTTGCGCGAGCTCATGTATGCGAACTATGCAGGGGCGGCTGAAGCGCAGCAAGCGCAGTCGCAGAGCAGCGCACTGGGTGATGCTCAGGGCGCGCAAGACAGACCTTCTGAGGAACTCTGCGAGGAAGAGAACAGGGATCTCTTTGATTTTGTTGAGGACTTGAAGGGCAAGACGCTTTCCGCTAAGGAGCTTCGCGAAATCGCAAGTTGGCGAAGCGACCTTTCCGCAAGCGTGGACGTTATCAAGGCAGCGTTCCAGCATTGCTACGAGAAGGGCAAGACGCAGCTCAGATATGTCGAGGCTGTCGTTCGCGAATGGACAGAGAAAGGAATCAAGACTGGGGACGAGGCGCGCGAGCTGGCGGAGCAGTCCTCGAAGAGATTTGGTGAATACAAGAGAATATTAAGCTCGCTCGGAATTGTCGGTAGAGTTGCGACTGACGCTGAGAGAGATTTGATAGATAAATGGTTCGACGAGATGGGATTTTCGCTGGAGAGAATACTCGAGGCGTGTGGCAAGACAATTGGCATACAGAACCCGAACGTGAACTACGTAAACAAAATTTTGGAAAATTGGCAGAAAGATGCGGCAACCTACGGGCGTAGTGTAAACCAGAAAACGACCGTAAATCAAGCTGCTCTGAAAGAATACTATGAGTATCTCAGGCACGAAGCAGAGAAAAAATCTCAGGAAGCGAAAGCGGAAATCTACGAGAAACTCCCTCGCATCGAGGAAATCGACGGGGAGCTTGTCGAACTTGGAAGCAGGCTTTCGCGGGCTTTGCTCGGTGGCAGCAGTGAGAATGTCGAGCAGATTCGCAAACTCATGATGCTCCACGAGGAGGAACGGGCGGTTCTTCTGACTGAGAACAATTATCCTTTGGATTACACGGACATCAAGTACCTTTGCCAGGAGTGCAAGGACACGGGCATCGATGAGTCGGGCAGAAGATGTAAGTGCTCCAAAGAGAGGATAGGAGAGGCAGAAATATGGCTAAACGCGAAGAAAAACGCCAAAAACAAAAACGAGAAAAAATAAAACGAGATATTACGATATGGGACATATGTGCGAGCATTGTAACAGCTACAGATGAAATGCTTGATGAATTCAGCGAGATACTGAAGGATGGCTACGACAGGCTTTGGGTAGTCTGCGCGGCACTCGTTAGTGGCATCGACGCTCTCGAAGACATCATCGCATGGTTCTGCACGAAGACTTTCGTTACATTCGCAAGACAGTTCCACGAGGCTAGACTCACAATCCACAAGCACAGACACCAAATCGCAAAGGAAGGCGCCATTGGAGTCGCAGTACTCCTTGCTCTCGTAGCGGTCTACGGAGCAACGACGGATTACGAATACTCGTACAACGGCAGAGCGCTCGGTATCGTCAAGGAGCAGAACGACGTTCTGGAGATACTCGACCTCATCAGCACGGAGCTTTCCCACGAATATGGTTCGAATATAACGATTGACCCAGAGACTGACATCACGTTCAGACCAGTAATTTCAATCGGCAAGGAAAAGGACGATCCTGACACGGTTCTCAAGCGTTTCACATACATGGGCGACATTCAGGTTCAGGCATATGCAATCGTCGTTGATGGCGAGCAGCTCGTTACGGTTGAGAGCGAAGACGTCGCAAACGCTGTATTAGATTCAATCAAGAACGAATACGTAAGCAAGAAATCGAGCAAGAAATACGAAGAAATCGGCTTCAAGGAAGACGTTCAGATAGTAGAAACGAGCACGACGCTCGCGAAGATCAGCAGCAAGAGTGCCGCTCTGAAGAAGTTAGACAGCGGCTCGCAGCAGGAAGCTACATACACGGTTAAATCCGGTGACACGCTTTATGGAATCTGCGATAAGCTCGGTGTAACGCTGAAGGAGCTGAAGGCGATGAACCCTAAGCTCAGCGAAAACGCAGTAATTCACATCGGCGATAAGATTACAACTCAGAAGGAAGTTCCACTCTTGACGGTTAGAACTGTTGAGATTGCAACATTTGCTGAGAAGATAAAGTACAAGACAGTTTACAAGGAGTCGAGCAAATACTACGAAGGCGAGAAAGTTGTACAGCGCGCCGGCAAGAACGGTAAGGCGAAGATTACGGCAAGACTCGTCAAGGAAAACGGTGAGACGGTATCAAGAGAAGATATCAGCAAGGAGACAATCAAGAAGGCTGTAAGTAAGATTGTAGTTAAGGGCACGAAGAAGGCTCCAGCAACTCAAGGTACTGGAGTTCTCCAGAGACCAGTTTCGGTTGCAGTCTATGCGGGCTACGGCATGAGATGGGGCAGAATGCACTATGGACTTGACTACGCGGCATCTACTGGAACAACGATTAGAGCTGCCGACGGCGGAACCGTTGTAGCAGCTGGATGGTCTGGCGCATACGGCTACAGAGTCACTATCGACCACGGTGGCAACATGAAGACGCTGTACGCACACTGCAGTGCAATCTACGTAAGCGTTGGCCAAAAGGTCTACAAGGGCCAGAAGATAGCGGCAGTCGGAAGCACCGGCCGAAGCACAGGTCCACACTGTCACTTCGAAGTCCTGATAAACGGCAAGAACGTAAACCCAGCAAACTACGTATAATTATGAAGAAGAGTCGGAAGAGAAGAAAACCGAATTACGTTATGCTTATAATATGTGCGGCGGTGATAGCACTCGCCGCATATTTTGGCATGTCCGCATTTAAGATTTACAAGCTGAGCCAGGAGAAGGACGAGGTTAGCGCATACAATGCGGAGCTCACGAAGAAAAAGGCGAGCCTCGAGCTGAAGCTGGAGAATATCAACTCGCCTGACTATATTGAGTCGCAAGCTAGGAGCGACCTGAGGCTGGTCAAGCCGAGCGAGTTGCTTTTCATCTTCTCGGACGATGGCGACTCGGATGACGATAGTAAATCGGCTGATGACAGCAAGTCGACAGCTGATGAGAAAACGACTGACGAAAGCAAATCAGAATAATAGACGGAAGAAATTTTGATGGAAAAATTATCGATTAAGGAAACAATTGTAGTAGAGGGCAGAGATGATACCGCAGCGGTCAAGCAGGCGGTGGATGCCTTGATTATAGAGACGCATGGCTTCGGGATTAGGCGCCAGACATGGGAGCTCATCGAGAAAGCCTATAACAACGAGGGAATCATAATCTTCACGGATCCGGACTTTTCTGGCGGGGAGATTAGGCGCAAGCTGACGGAGAAATTCCCCGATGCGAAGCAGGCTTTTCTCGACAGGCAGTCCGCGACGAAGAAGGGCGATATCGGCATTGAGAATGCAACTCCTGAGGCAATCGCAGAGGCTTTGACGAAGGCGCACTGCACGGTGCACGACGCGGGCTCGCCGACATTCACAGAAGAGGATCTGTTTGCAGCAGGGCTCGCGGGCAACTCCGAGGCGTCGGCTCGCCGCGAAGCGCTCGGCAAGGCGCTTGGAATCGGCTACGGAAACGCGAAAGCCTTCCTGAGCAAATTGAACAAGTTTGACATAAGCAAAGAGGAATTCAATGAAGCTTTACGCACCATCGACAATTAGGGAAATCAAGGAGAGATACGGCTTTCGGCTCACGAAGAGCCTCGGCCAGAATTTCCTGACGGACAAAAATATAATAGACGACATTATCGAGGGCGCGGATATCGGTGAGAATGACCTCGTCATAGAGATAGGTCCTGGAATCGGCGTTATCACTTGGGAGGCGGCGCAGGTCGCTCGCAAGGTCATCGCGGTTGAGATTGACAAGAACCTCATTCCGATTCTGAAGGACACGCTTGCGGGGCAGGATAACATCAGCATCGTGAACGCGGATATCCTTAAGACGGATGTGAATTCGCTCATCGATGAGGCGAGGGCGGCTGACCCAGAGCTTGCAGGCGTTAAGATCATCGGCAACTTGCCGTATTACATCACGACGCCGATCATCATGAAGCTGCTCGAGGATGGCGTGAAAGCCGACGGCATCACGATAATGATGCAGAAGGAAGTTGCGGACAGAATCAAGGCGGCGCCTGGCACGAAGGCATACGGTGCGCTTTCAATCGCAGTGCAATATTACTGCGAGGTGAGCAGCGTTGTGAACGTGCCGAAAGAAGTGTTTGTACCACAGCCGAAGGTCGATTCAGCGGTTCTCAACTTGAGAATACTCGCGGATAGACCAGCGGATGTGAGGGATAGAGAGATTTTCTTCGCAGTAGTGAAGGCGGGCTTCGGGCAGAGGCGCAAGACGCTGAACAACTCGCTCATGGGGGTAGCGGGCATCACGAAGGAAATCGTCGCAGATTCGCTTGCAGCAGCGGGAATCGACCCGACGAGAAGGGCGGAAACGCTTGATTTGCAGGAATTTGCGGAGTTATCAAATCAGGTGGTTTTGAGATTATAACGGAAGGAAGTTCGATTAACAATGGACGAAAACAAGAAGAAAGAAAGTAAGTTCGAGAAACTCGAGCATTTCAATCAATTTTCGAAATTAGACAGGAAGGTCGAGGAGACGGTTCGCGAAGTCGAGACGATGGACAAGCGGAAGTTCTACAAGAACAGCTTCGTGTACGCGGGTGTTCTGGCACTCGTCATCAACCTCATCATCGAGACGCTCGGCAGATACTCGACAGCGGGCATATTCGGCGGCCTGAAATTCATGGTCAGCGATCCGCTCGTTTTCCTATATAACGCACTTTTGATATTCACGACGCTTTGCATCGCCTCGATTTTCAAGAGAAGGGTGTTCGTGTTCACGCTTGCGTCGATATTCTGGCTCGGCGTGGGCACAATAAACGGTGTAATTCTGATGCAGAGAATGACGCCGTTCACGGTCAAGGACCTCAGCAACCTCGGCGACGGACTGACGATAGCGACGAACTACCTCAAGACATGGCAGATCGTTTTGATTGCAGTTGCGCTCGTAGCGGCAGTGGTTGGTCTCGTTTTCCTCTTTATCAAAGGACCGAAGAAAAAGGGTACGCTTCACCGCAAGAGAAATATATTCGCTGTCTGTCTCGTGATTTTGACGACGATTTTGTCGACAACGGTGGCTATCAATACGGGCGTTGTAGAGACATTCTTCGGAAACCTGGCTTATGCGTACCGCGACTACGGCGTTGCGTATGGCTTTACTAATACATGGCTGAACACGGGCATTGACAAGCCTTCTGGCTATAGCAAGGATTCGATTCTCAATATTTTCACGAAAAAGGAGCTCGGCGACGACGATGCGATGCTTCTCGAGGAAAAAGATGTCGACGAGGATTATCCGAATATCCTGTTCCTGCAGCTTGAGTCGTTCATCGACCCGCTGACGATTGAGTGCATCGAGCTTTCGGAGGATCCGTGCCCGAACTTCCGCAAATTGGTATCGGAGTATTCGAGCGGCGAGTTCTACGTGCCAGCTTGCGGCGCAGGTACAGCTAACGTAGAGTTTGAGGTGCTCACGGGACTGAGCGCGAAGTTCTTCGGACCTGGTGAATATCCGTACAAGTCAGTTCTGAACGAGCAGCCAGCGGAATCGCTTGCGTTCGATCTCGATAGCCTCGGCTACACTTCGCATGCGATTCACAACCACAGAGCTGTATTCTACAATAGAAATGAAGTCTTCGCGAACATCGGATTTGATACGTTCACGAGCATTGAATATATGAACAATGTCCAGAAAACTCCGAAGAACTGGGCTAAGGACAAAGTCCTCACGGGTTGCATCACGGATGCGCTCGATTCGACGGAAGGTCATGACATGATATACACGGTTTCCGTTCAGGGCCACGGCAAGTACCCGAGCGAGAAGCTTATCGAGGACCCGAAGATTGAGGTTCTTTCTGCGCCGACTGAGGAGCTGAAGAACAAGTACGAATACTATGTTAACCAGATTTACGAGATGGACCAGTTCATCGGTGAGCTTATAGACACGTTATCTGAGTACGACGAGCCGATTATCCTCGCGATGTACGGCGACCACATTCCTGCACTCGATATGACAGAGGATGATTTGGAAGACGGTAACCTTTACGAGACGAGATATGTAATCTGGAACAATTTTGGCTTGGAGAAAGACGACGAGAATCTTTACTCATACCAGCTGGCGGCGCATGTGATGGATATGGTTGACCTGCAGGTCGGCACGATTTTCACATATCAGCAAAATCACAAGAACAGCGAGACATATCTCGAGGATCTGAAGGCGCTCGGCTACGACACACTTTATGGGAAGAACTACATCTACGGCGGCTCGAATCCGTTCGAGAGAAAAGACATGAAGATGGGTGTCAAGGACATCAAGATTGACAAGGTTGTCAAGATTGGTGATAGATATTACATCAAGGGACAGAACTTCACGCAGTACAGCAAGGTTACGCTGAACGGCAAGGAACTCGATACGATTTACCTAGGCGAGAGCGTGCTCGGCTTGCTCGAAGATGTGGACCCAGAGGATGCTGTAAACATGAAGGTCAGCCAGATTGAGAGCAAGAATGGCGATATACTCAGTACGACCGAATAGAAATGAAATAATCACGGAGGTGTAACATGGTTATCGACTTTGATAAGGCGAAGGGCGAAGTAAGAATCGGACTGGAATACAAGGAGTTCCTGCAGCGAGTAATCAAGAACGACGAGATGTGGTTTTTGTTCGCAGATGGCGAGATTGCAACGCTTCAGACGGAGAAGGGAGAGTGTGCGCTCTTCTGGTCGACCGAGGACGGAGCGGCGGCGAATCGCACGGATGAGTGGGAAGACTTCGAGATACAGAAGATGTCGCCTGCAGAGTTCATCTCGCTCTGCGTACCTGATTTCTATGCGAACGATGTGAATATCTTGTTTGATTTTAGGAATGATGAGGGCATCTTCAGGTCGCGCGATAATGTCGAGGAAGATTTCTTCAATGAGGCTGATGAGCAGGGCGTAGACTTGGAGGCGATGTGCGAGGAATGCGATGACTTCATGATGGTGTCCGACATTTACGACTGTTTCCTCGACGACTTGATGGCAGCGGGCTGCATGTGGGTGCTTGCTGACGAAGATGGCGGATGGGTTATAGTCGATGTAAACGGAAAGGATGCGCTGCCGCTGTTCGTGGACAGGGAAGAGGCCGAGAAAATGTGCGAAGGCGAATGGAGCAAGTGCAAGCCAGAGAAAATCATGCTGAATGAGTTCGCACTGGAGGTCGCACCGAATCTCGAAGAAGACGGAATCACCGTGATGTTCGCTGGAGACGAGGATGGCGGCATGGGAACGACCGCGGCCACGCTCGCAGAGGATATCTGCAACCGCGCTGTGGCAGCCGAGATATACTTCGACGACGAAGACGACGAGGACTCATCGAACCTCCCGCACTTCAACAACGTCATCCAGTTCCCAGGAAAACTGAATTA
>CAVGSW010000012.1:0-19228 GCA_963631945.1 Flexilinea sp.
TCTGGTGTCATTTGCCCTTGCTCTTAGAGGCAAAAACCACCATTGGCTGTTTTGAGCCCTGATTTTCACCCGATTCGAGTGTGAGTGGTGTCATTTGACATCAAATTTGAGGTCAAAAACCACCACCATGTCAGGCGCCCTGTTTGGCAAATTTCCGCTTTACTTGGCGCGGAAATGGGGTATAATATCTTGTAGCAGATTGATGGAGGTGCACATTAGATATGAATAGCAAATCAGATGTAAGAAAGGTTATTGGCGTTGTTTCTGGCAAGGGCGGAGTTGGCAAGTCATCCGTTACTTCGATGCTTGCGGCGGCAACGCAAAAGATGGGATATAAAGTTGCGGTGCTCGACGCGGACATCACTGGTCCGTCGATTCCGCAGGCATTCGGCCTGAAGGACAAGGCTCAGGGCAATGATACGGAAATCTTCCCAGTTACAACCAAGAGCGGAATCAAGGCGATTTCCGTAAACTCGCTGCTCGAGGATGAGACGGACCCAGTTGTTTGGAGAGGTCCAGTTCTCTCAGGCGTTATTACACAGTTCTGGAACGACGTTGTTTGGGGCGATATCGACGTAATGTACGTTGACATGCCGCCGGGAACGGGCGACGTAGCACTGACAGTGTTCCAGTCGCTTCCGCTCGACGGAATCGTAATCGTAACTTCGCCGCAGGAGCTCGTTTCCATGATCGTCGAGAAGGCTGTTAAGATGGCTCAGCTCATGAACGTTCCAGTTATCGGAATCGTTGAGAACATGTCCTACTTCACATGCCCAGATTGCGGCAAGAACCACAAGATTTTCGGGGACGGACATGTGAGCGAGGTCGCTGCTAAGTACGAGATCGGAACGATTTCTGAGATTCCGATTAACCAGGAGATTGCAGCGGCTTGCGACAAGGGCAAGATTGAAGACCTCGCGGGCGATTGGCTCGACAACATGATCGCAGCTTGCCTCGCGGCTAACAATCCGAACAAGCACGACGGAATGCCGCAGCCGGACGAAAACTGCACGCACGACTGCAGCAGCTGCGGAGTTGATGGCTGCGGGAGCAGACAGTAGCCCAAGGCGCGAAATAAGGAAAAATGCATAAGGGCGCGACATACAAAATTCACGAAAAGCACACACATTGTGTGCTTTTTTCATTTAAGATATGGTTAATGAAAAGTCTGGCGGAGAGAGGTTTTCTTGGATAGAGAATTTTTGCTGGATAGAGAAATTTTGTTGGAGATGGAAAGGCAGATCATGTTTGGATACGTTTTGGTGAACAAGCCTGAACTTAAGATTAAGGATTTTGATGCGTACAGAGGTTGGTATTGCGGGCTTTGTCGTACATTGCAGAAGAGGCACGGGCTCGTGGGCAGGATGACGCTGAATTATGACATGACTTTCCTCATTATGATTTTGGCGGATTTGTATGACGAGAAGCATGAGACGGCTTGCAAGAGGTGCATCGTGCATCCGCTGGAGAGGCATTGCTCGACGTGCACGAGCGTGACGGATTACTGCGCGGATATGTGCGTGCTGCTGTCGTACTACAAGTGCATGGATGACTGGAAGGACGAGCGGAAGCTGAAGTCGCGCTTGGCGGCGGCGCTGCTGTCACGGCATGCGAAGAAGGTTGCGCAGCAGTATCCCGAGAAGGCTGATTTTATCGAGAAAAAAATGAACATGCTCGACATCGTTGAGAATGCGAAGAATTTGCCTATCGATAAAGTCGCGAAGGTTTTCGGGGAGATTCTGGCGGAGGTGTTCGTTTACAAGGACGATTTCTGGAAGGACGATTTGTACAGGCTCGGGTTTTATCTCGGGAAGTTCATATATTTGCTCGATGCGTATGAGGATGTCGAGAAAGACCTGAAGTCGGGTGATTACAACCCGTTCAAGGAATTGCATGAGGCGCCGAATTTCGATGACCAGGTGCTGAACTTGCTTTTGCTGATGATCGGCGAGGCGACGGATGCGTTCGAGCGGTTGCCGCTTGTGGAGAATGTTGAGATTTTGCGGAATATCCTTTACTCGGGCGTTTGG
This sequence comes from Flexilinea sp., assembly GCA_963631945.1. GTDB lineage: Bacteria > Bacillota > Clostridia > Peptostreptococcales > Anaerovoracaceae > CAG-238. Next base: position 2,031 of record CAVGSW010000012.1, read on the forward strand.
GTGCGCTACGGGAAGGCGAAGGCTGACAAGGTTAATGGAAAGAGAGAAGAATTAGGCGATGGATCCTTATAAAGTTTTGGGCGTTTCGTATGACGCCACCGAGGATGAAATAAAAAAAGCATATAGGCAGCTCAGCCGCAAGTACCATCCGGATGCGAATGTCGGCAAGCCGAACCAGAAGGAGCTCGAGGAGAAGTTCAAAGAGGTTCAGCAGGCTTACAGCACGATTATGGATCAGAGGCAGGGTAAGACGCAGGCTCAGCAGGGCTATGGCGGCTATGGTTATGGTGGCTCTGGTGCTGGCGCGGGCGGCTCTGGCGCGGGTTCTGCCGGTGACTTCTGGGGCTTCGGCGGGTTCGGAGACTTCTGGGGATTCGGTGGATCGCAGGGGTTTGGCGGCTCGCAGGGTGCGGGCGGCTACGGCGCTGGCGCGGGTGCGTATGGCGCTGAGAGTCAGGACGAGCAGTACATGAGGTCCGCACTGAACTACATTCAGAACGGCTACTACCGCGAGGGTTTGAATGTGCTGGAGCAGGTGCAGGATAGGCGCGGCGAGTGGTATTACTACAGCGCGGTTGCTAATTATAAGGTAGGCAACAACGCGATTGCGCTCGACCATGCGAAGATCGCTTGCGAGTTCGAGCCGGATAACATGTATTATCGCCAGCTTTTGAATCGCTTGACTGGCGGCGAGAGCAGGTACCAGCAGAGGAGCGCTCGCTACGGCGGCAACCCGTCGATGCAGGGCACGAACTATTGCTCGCAGGTTTGCACGACGCTCGTTTGCATGAGCCTTTGCTGTGGCGGTGGCGGCCGGTACATGGGTCTGCCGATAATCTGCTGCTTGTAGGGGCGGCGGCGCGCAGCGGGCTGGTTGGCTAGCGGCGCCTAGCAGATGGCTGTATGCAGGCCAGCGGCTACTATATACGAAATTGAAAGGACGCTTGAGGGCGTCCTTTTTCTATTTGTGTAGCTAGGCACTTTTGTTGAAGCGCATGTGTGACTAGCAGAAATAGATATAAAAAATATCTATTTCTGGGAAATTGCGCCTTTACAATTAGATGTATGTGTGCTAAAATATGTAAAACGGCTTGCGGATGAATTACGAGAGGCGCGGCAGAGAAATGGGGGATGATGCACGATGATGAGTGACGGTAATTTCGGTGCGAGCGGCTCTAAGTTAGGTGGACTTGGGGCTGGCGAGCGTGGGGACCTGGGGTTCCTAGAGTGGAAGGCGCTGGAGAGCGGGGTTTTCACGGAGGGCGCGAAGATCAAGATTGGGGTTGTTGGTATTTCGGCAGGAGCGGGGGCTACGTTCGTGGCCTCGCGGATTGCCTATGAGCTGGGGCGGCAGTGCGATGGCGTCTGCTATGTGGAGGCTGGCAAGGGCGAGCGGCTCGCTGTCAACAGCCTTTCGATGGCGGGCGTCTATAGGCGGGAGAAGTTCACGGATTACTTTGCGGCCTGGGACGAGGGGCTCGCCGCCGGGTGCAAGGTTAACTTGTTCGAGAATGTTAACTGGGTGCTGCGGGCGAGCGAGCCAGCCAGCCTGTTCGCTTCTGATGGACTAGGTGAGGCAGGCTGGTCTGGCGAGCGCAGCGCGCGGCGGCCGCGGAGCCTGCGCGAGGAGCTGGCGACGCCGCGGCCGGCGCTGGGGCGAATCCCGTTCGAAAGGATTCCAGGGCGCTATATGGTGGTGGATTCGCCTGCGCCGGCGACGATGCAGGAAATGGACCTAATGCTCTGCATCGTCGACCCGCTGCCCTCCGCAGTCATGGCGGGCAGCGGGCGCGCGGCGGCGCTCCGCGATAACCGCATCCGCACCGCCCGCGGCTTCGGCCCGGCGATGAACGACCCGACGCCGTGCCTCTGGGTGCTGAACAAGGACAATCCGCGGGTCGCTCATCGCGAGCTCGAGCGCTACCTGAAGGTAAAATTCGACTTCGTTATCCCGATGATAGATCCGAGCGAATTTTACCGAGCGGAGTACAGCGCGATGCCGATATTCAAGGCGATTGCAAGGCCAGGCGGCGATGATTCAAACGGCAGAGCCCAAGCCGTCACCAAAACCTCCGCAATCGCCGCCCGCATTCGCGCCCTCCTGCCAATCTTCTAGCGTGTTCAAATTGTGAATTTATCGAATTAGATATTTTATTCGCGACGATTTTGTAGTATACTATAGATACGTGGGCGCACGGCCACGCAAATTTTACTGGCAAAGGGGAAAGAATGATTACATTTGACCATGTTACGAAAAAATATCGGACGAACATCGGCTTGGACGATGTAAGCGTACATATAGATAAGGGCGATTTCGTGTTCCTCGTTGGACCGAGCGGCGCTGGCAAATCGACTTTTATCAAATTAATATTGAAGGAAATCGATGCGGACGAGGGCAAAATCGAGGCATGCGGCTACGAAGTCACGAGCCTGTCGAACCGCGAAATTCCAATGTTCAGACGCAAGGTCGGAACGGTGTTCCAAGACTTCAGACTGCTGCCGAAGAAGACAGTGTTCGAGAACGTCGCATTTGCGATGGAGATTTTGCACAAGACGCAGCGCCAGATCAGGAAGCAGGTTCCGCAGATTCTCAGCCTCGTTGGCATAGCTGACAAGGCGCACAAGTACCCAGACGAGCTGTCCGCAGGCGAGCAGCAGAGGGTAGCAATTGCAAGGGCTATCGTCAATAACCCAGTAGTTCTCATTGCGGACGAGCCGACGGGAAACCTCGACCCGAACACAGCGTGGGAAATCATGGATTTGCTGGAGCAGATCAACCTCAGAGGCACGACCATCGTGATGGTTACGCACGCCAAGGACATCGTCGATAAGATGAAAAAACGTGTAATTGCAATCGAAGACGGCAAGATCGTGCGCGATGAGGCAGGACAATACGGATACAAGGAGGAATCATATTTTGTTTAATAGTTTTGTTTACAACGTAAAACAGGGATTTCTCCAGGTTTTTAGAAATAAGGGCATGAGCCTCGCTTCGATTTTCGCAATACTGGCGATGTTGCTCATCCTCGGAATGTTTTTCGTAATCACGATGAACATCAACCTTTTCACGGAGGTTGTGAAGCAGGATTACGACCAAATCGAAGTCTACTTGCTCGACGACACGGACGAGACGGAGGCGGCGGCGCTCATGGAGCAAATCTCCAAGAGGCCAGGCGTTACGGACGTTCAGTACAGGAGCAAAGACGACGCACTCGAAATTTTGAAGGAAAGATGGGGCGAGAGCGGATATTTGCTCGATTCTCTGGGCGAAAACCCGCTGCCAGCTTCTATTTTGATAAATGTTGAGTCGCTGGACGACGCGTCGGACATCGCGGACTACGCTGGCTCACTCGACGGAATTGAAGACGTGCAGTACTACCGCGAGACGGTTGAGAAACTCACGAAAATCACGGATTTCCTCCAGATTGCGGCGCTCGTAATCATGGCGTTCCTCATCGTGGTTTCCGTCGTCGTTGTATCGAACACGGTCAAGCTGACGGTTTTCGCGAGGGCGAAGGAAATCCGCATCATGAAGTACGTTGGAGCGACGAACTGGTTCATCCGTGGACCGTTCCTGGCTGAGGGCATCATGATCGGCATGTTCGCAGCGCTGATTTCGACGGGTCTAATCACTTTGATTTACCAGAAACTCATCGATGCGATAGGCGCGCAGGTGCTTGCAATCGTTTCGATGCCGCTGATTTCAACGAGTTACATGTGCTGGAATATGCTGATTATTTTCCTGGCACTCGGCATCAGCATCGGTGCGTGCGGCAGTATCATTTCCATGAGAAAGTTCCTCGACACATAGGGGGTTAAGCATGAAAAAATTTGAGAAAAAAAGTATAGCGCTTCTGATGTGCGTGATTCTCGTGACGGTTTTCTCGTGCTCGGGGCTAGCGTATGCGACCTCGAAGGCGTCGCTTCAGGAAGATTTGAACGACGTAAAGGAGGAGCAGGACGAGCTCAGCAAGGAGATGAAGCAGGTTGAGCAGGACGTAAAGGATGTTCAGGCGAAAGTCGACTCGCTCACGTCGCAGATCAACCAGTCCGCTGAGGATATCGCAGCTACCGAGAAGAAAATAAAGCAAAAAGAAGAGGAAATGCAGGAGCAGGAGACGAACCTGAATGCAAGGCTTAGGGTCATGTATAAGAACGGGTCGATTGGCTTTATTGACGTGCTCCTCGGCTCGGGCAGCATATCGGAATTCGTTTCGAACCTCGACATAATCCAGCGGATTTACAAGAACGACATGAACGTTCTGGACACGCTGAAGAAGGAGCAAAAGGCTCTCAAGAAGACGAAGGCTGAGCTGAAGGAAAAGCGCGAGGCACTCGCAGCTCAGAAGGAAGAGCTCGCTGTGGAGCAGAAGGAGCTTGAGGAGAAGAAGGCAGCGCTGAAGAAGGAAGAGGACGCGCTGAAGGCTGAGGCTGACCAGCTGACTCAAGAGATTCTCAGCATGACCGACACGAGTAGCAAGTACGTGGGCGGCGAATTCACGTGGCCTTGCCCATCTTCGACATATATCACGAGCTCGTTCGGCAACAGACTACACCCGATTTTGAAGACGTGGATTTATCATACGGGCATTGATATCGGTGCTTCGAGCGGCAAGAACATTTTGGCGGCGGCTTCTGGCACGGTCATCATGGCAAGCTGGTACAGCGGCTACGGAAACTGCGTCATGATCGACCACGGTGGCGGAATTGTAACGCTGTACGGACACGCATCATCGCTTTGCGTCAGCAAGGGCGACACGGTTAGCCGTGGGCAGGTTATCGCCTACGTCGGCTCGACAGGCCGCTCGACGGGTCCGCATCTGCACTTCGAGGTCCGCAAGAACGGCAACTACGTGAACCCAATGTCGTACTTCAGTTAAATTGAGGTAGATTAAATAGATGACGAATAATCAAATTATACGCGAATTATTGAATAAAAGAGGCGTTACGACGGATGAGGAAATCGAAGAATTTCTCTCCGATAAGCCGAAAAAGACTTACGATCCATCCCTGCTTTCCGATGCGAAGGCGGGGGTGAATTTGATATTGGCCGAAGTTGCGCGCGGGGCGAAGATCTGCGTGTACGGCGACTACGATGCGGACGGAATCACGGCGACGACGCTCATGATGAGCATTCTGTCGAACATCGCTGAGCCGGATACGCTCGATTACTATATTCCGTCGCGCTTCGACGAGGGCTACGGGCTGAACATGGAAGCGGTCAAGCACATCGCTGACAAAGGCACGGAGCTAATCATCACGGTCGACTGCGGCAGTGTTTCGCCTGCGGAGGTGGAATACGCCAAGGAGCTTGGCATGAAGATCGTTGTAACCGACCATCACACGATTACGGACGAAAAGGCGGACTGCCTGCTCGTGAACCCGAAGCGAGAGGACGACGAGTACCCGTTCAAGGGACTTTGCGGGTGCGGAGTCGCTTTCAAGATGGCGCAGATCATACAGAAGACGGCCGGGCTGCCGAAGTCTGTGCTGTCAGAGCTTCTCGACCTAGTTGCTATCGGAACGGTCGGCGATGTGATGCCGATGCTCGACGAGAACAGGACGCTCGTGAAGTTTGGACTGAAGATTTTGAACTCGGGGCGTCGATATGGACTTAGGAAATTGGCCGAAGGCGCGGGGCTTAAGCTCGGCGAGATTACTTCGGAGGATATAGGGTACGTTATCGCTCCGCATCTGAATGCTTCTGGCAGGATGGAAGATGCATCTGAGGCTGTGCAGCTTCTGCTGGCGCCTGAGGGGAGCAGCGAAGCGGATAGGATTGTGGAGGATCTGCTGGCGAAGAACCGCGAGCGGCGGCGGCTTCAGCAGGAGACGTTCGACAGGTGCGTGGGCAAGATTGCTGAAGCCGGGGCTGCGGAGCCAGCACCAGAAGCAGAGCCCGCACCAGCAACCAAGAACCAGGAGCCTGGAGACCAAGAAACAGAGGGCTCTGCACCAGCAGCTGACTCCGCAGCCGAGGCGCCTGCCACAGCGGACTCAGGGGCAGGCGCCCCCGCCGCGGTCGTTGACGACTTCCTCCTCCTGCGTCTAGAAGGCGCCCACGAAGGCATCACTGGCATAGTAGCCGGCAAAGTCAAAGAAAAATACAACCGCCCAACGGTAATCCTAACTCCAACAGGCGAGGCCGGCAAGTCGCTCAAGGGCACGGGCAGGAGCATAGACGGAGTGAACCTCTACGACGTTCTCAAGCGCCACGAGCACCTATTCGAGAAATTCGGTGGCCACGCAGGAGCATGCGGATTCACCATGCCAGCCGAGTATTTCGACGAGCTGCGCGAAGGACTGCTTGCGGACATGGCCGAGCTCAAGTCTGCAAACCCTGAGATTTTCGAGAAAAAGCGGCCGTTCGACTTAGAATTGCAAATAGACGATATGAACATCGAGCTCGCAGAGGAACTCGAGAAATTGGCGCCGTTCGGCAGCAAGAACCGCAAGCCGCTTTTCTGCGTGAAGGATGCGGACATATATGATGTAAGGTACATGGGCGACATCGGCCAGCACGTTCGCTTCAAGGCGGCGCAGCTCGGCGGCGAGCAGGGCGTAACTTGCGTGCTTTTCAGCAAGGCGAAGGAACACAGCGACGCGCTCGACGTTGATCACCACACGAGGGCCATGGCGGGCAGCCTCGATGCGCAAACTTGGCAGGGCAATAAGCGCCTGCAGCTCATGATTTCCTGGATGGAATGATTTTGATGGGTGTGCGTGCACTTTAATTGTTTGCACCACGAAAATTTAATTGACGAAAGCATTTTTTGGTGATATAATTTAGGCAAATCGGATAAAATCAAAGGATGAAAAAGAAAACGATATAATCACTAGGAAGGAGAGTTTTGATGGCATACGAATCCAAGTTCAAGAACCCTGATATTGACGAATTGTTCGAGGGTATCCTCACGTTGAAGGACAGCGAAGATTGCTATCGATTCTTCGAGGACATTTGCACAATCAACGAAATCCATGCGATTGCGCAGAGATTTCAGGTTGCCAAATTGCTCTCAGAGAAGAAGACATACAACGAGATCGAGGCAATTACGAGCGCTTCAACTGCGACAATCAGCAGAATCAACAAGTGCCTTGTATACGGCGCGGATGGTTACAAGAGAGTGCTGACAAGGTTAAAAGAAAAGTAATCAAAGTGGAACGCCGCATATGGCGTTCTATTTTTTTGGGGGTGTGAAAAATGAAATACGGAATGTATATCTACGAAGGGGACTTTGCGTCGCCTGAATTTAGGGAAGGCTTGATTCTCGAGGCGGTCGGCGCGTACTGCGCTGCGCACGGAATCGGCTGCGAAGACATGAAAATCGTCAGGAGCCAAAAGGGAAAGCCGTACATAATTGACACGGAAAGAGATGTGTATTGCAACGTTTCGCACACTGGCAACATGTGGGTTTGCATCGTGGGCGAAGCGGAGTGCGGCGTGGACATTCAGCTCGTGAAGGATTGCAAATACGAGCAGCTCAGCCGCCGCTACTTCACGAAGGACGAGCAGCGCTATATCGATAACTACGGGCTTTCGGGATTTTTCCGCCTTTGGGTTAGACGCGAGGCTTTCGGCAAGTACACTGGCGACGGTTTCTACGGCGAAAAGCCTGCGCTCGTTGACTCGGAGGGCTGGCTCATAGACAGCGTCGGCGACGGTTTCCTCAAGGATGTTCCGATTGCCGAGGACATCATCTGCGCTTATTGCACGGGCAGCGAGGAGGACGATATTGAAATCTGCTTATGATGTGGCCTGCGCCAAGCTCGCCGCAAGGATGCGGACGGAAAAGGAAATCCGCAACTTTTTGGGCGAGAAGGAATACGAGAAGGGCGAGATAGACGAGACGATAGCTGACCTCAAGGAATTCGGCTATATCGACGACAAAAGATATGCCGTGGAATATTTTCGTTATGCGAAGAAAAAGTCCAAGGCTGAGGCTATGATCATCAGGGAGCTTGCGGCCAAGGGCATAGCGGCGGAGTTTGCGCGGGATGCGATCGAGGATGCGCGGGCGGAGGCACCTATGGAGGCTGACGATACAGACGAGCAGGTAGCCAGCCGCTTGGCTGCTAGTATGCTATCAATCCAGCTAGAAGACGGCAAGCCCGTAGACGACAAATTCCTCGCCAGAGTAGCAAGGCGCCTCGCCAGCAAAGGCTTCTCCGCAAACACAGTCTACAGCACGCTCGCCGATATCAAATCAAAAGCTCGCGAAATGCTTTGATTTTCGCTGAATATATGGTAAAATGAAACGAATAACCTAATTGGAGATACGTAAACATGGAAAATATAAATGAAAACATAATCGTTTGCGCTTCGAACAACCAACACAAAATCGTTGAAATCGAGGCGATTACAGCGAAGTTCGGCATGAAGGTCATCTCGCGCAACGATGCGGGAGTGCCGCCGTTCGAGATTGAAGAGGACGGTGACACGTTCGAGGCGAATTCGTACAAGAAGGCGGCGGAGATCCTTGCGGTCTGCGGCAAGCCAACGCTGGCGGACGATTCCGGGCTCATGGTCGATTACCTAGACGGAGCGCCAGGAGTGTATTCCGCAAGATTTGCAGGTGCACCTACGGACAGCGGGCAAGATCGAGTCGACGGCGAGAATAACAAGAAGTTACTTCGCCTCATGGAAGGCGTTCCAGCTGAGAAACGCACGGCGAAGTTCGTGTCGGTAATCACGATGATTTTCCCAGCGGAGGATGATAAATTCAAGCCGGGCAAGGTTCTCGTTGCAAGGGGCGAGTGCCCAGGTCAGGTTCTCACAGAAGAACACGGAAACGGCGGCTTCGGCTACGATCCGCTTTTCCTGCCAAACGGCTGCGACAGGACGTTTGCGGAGATTACCGCTGAGGAGAAGAACGCGGTCAGCCACAGGGCGAACGCACTCAAGGAACTTGAGCGCCTTCTCATAGAGAACGGATACACAAAATAGAACATTCAGAACGAATCGGAGAAACGAATGCGACTTGCAGACAGAATACCAGAGGGAAAACTGAAAAAGACTTTGCGCAGGTGCAAGAAGATGATTTTGCTGGGCTATGACCAGTTTCTTGACCCGTACTACCAGGGCGTAAGCGCGCAGCTGGCATTTTTCATGTTTTTGTCGATATTGCCTACTATTATTTTGCTGTCGCAGGTGCTCGGAATTTTCTCGCTGTCGCTGTCGAGCCTCGAGGACTGGATGGACATTAACGTCAGCGGTGCGGGACTGGACACGATCAAGGGCATGCTCGATTATTCGCCATCTGGGATAAACAGCATATTCCTTGCGGTGACTGCGCTTTGGGCGGCGTCGCGCGTGCAGTTTGCAATGATCAGAGTCACGAACTACACGCTTACGGACGGACAGTTCACGGGCGAAGGCTATGTCAAGGACAGAATTCGCTCGCTTTGGACAATTTTAATTACGGTTTTCACGGTCGCTTTTTCGCTGATCGTTGTAGTCTACGGGCCTACTATTCTTGACATCGTTGTCGGGAAGTTCCTCGGACGCGAGGTGAGCTACGCGGCCTGGATGGCGCTGCGCTGGCCACTTGCAGCGGCACTGTATTTCTTGATGATTTCGTACAGTTACTACGTGCTGCCGACCATCAAAGTCCGCTACCGCGATATCGTGCCGGGAAGCATATTTGCTTCGGTCGGCTTCTTGGTGGTGACGTTGGGATATAATATTTACATAAGTTACAGCGTGAACTACGACATTCTGTACGGCTCATTTTCCAACATCGTCGTGCTCATGTTCTGGTTCTGGTTCATCGCTTGGGTTATGTGCCTGGGCGTGACGTTCAACCGCGTGTGGTGGGCGACGAGACATGAGGATCCGATTCCGATTGCACCGGAGGCGAAAGAGCGCCGCAAGCCGATTAACATTTTTTGATAATTAATAAAGGGGAAAAATTATGGCGAAGAAAGTTTTGATTATCATCAACCCGTGTTCGGGTACGAAGAAAGCAAACAAATACCTCACGGACATCGTGAGCACATTCACCGTAAACGGCTACATTCCAACGGTTCTGACAACTACGAAACGCGGTGATGGCAGAATCTACGCCGAGGAATACGCAAGCGAAATGGATTTGATCGTGTGCATCGGCGGCGATGGCACGTACAACGAAGTCGTTTCTGGCGTCATGCTGAGCGGAGTTAGGGTTCCGGTCGGCTACATTCCAGCTGGAAGCACGAACGACTTTGCTATCAGCCTGCATTTGTCGAAGAATATCGTCAAGGCAGCGCACGACATCGTTCAGGGCGAGCCAGTATCGCTGGACGTCGGCAGTTTCAATGGCCGTAACTTCTCATACGTCGCGTCATTCGGCGCATTCACGAAGGCCTCGTATGACACGCCGCAGAACGTCAAGAACGCGCTCGGCCACTTGGCTTACATCCTGAGTGGAATTAATAGCATAACATCCATCAAGGCTGAGCACATGATAATCGAGACGGATGACAAGAAATTCGAAGGCGACTATATTTTCGGGGCAATCAGCAACTCGACATCGGTCGGCGGAATTCTGACGCTGAAGCCGGAGCTCGTGGACATGAGCGACGGAGAGTTTGAGATGCTCCTCGTTCGTGCGCCGCGCGATCTCATAGAGCTCGGGGCAATCGTTCCGATGATCACATCGCAGAATTACGATGACGATATGATAACGTTCGTGAACGGCTCGCATTTCAAGGTTTACTCTAATAAGGAGACTTCTTGGTCGCTCGACGGCGAGTACCAGGAGGGCGCCGAGGAAATCGATATTATCAATCAGCATAATGCAATAGATTTGATTATAAACGGCAGACGGAAATAGGGGCGTGTGCTGCCGCGGCTGGCACGCGGCTTGCAACCCAGGTCCACAGACCGCAAGCCCCGTGCCAGCCGCGGCCACAGAAAGGAAACCAAATGAGTCAAGCACTGATCCTAGCATTCCTATTTTTCATGGGATGCATAATCGGCTGGGGAATAGAAGTCTTCTACAGACGATTCAAAAAAGCAAACACATCGAGGAAATGGGTAAACCCAGGCTTCCTGGTTGGTCCGTACCTGCCGCTATACGGATGCGGCCTCTGCGGACTGTACCTCTTGGCAAACCTTGAAAATACAAGCTTAATCACGGAAGTCACGGCAGGCAGCAAGATAATCCTGTTCATCGTGATGGCAATCGTTATGACTTTGTTCGAATACATCGCGGGCGTGATTTTCATCAAGGGCCTGCACGTTCAGCTGTGGGATTACAGCAAGGAAAAATTCAATTTCCAGGGCATAATTTGCCTGAGATTTTCGATATATTGGGCACTGCTCGGCGCAGTGTATTATTTCTTCATCCATCCGCACATACTCGAGTCGCTGCAATGGCTTTCGCACAATTTGCAGTTCTCGTTCTTTGTGGGCGTGTTCTTCGGCGTGTTCGCAGTGGACGTCGCATACTCACTGCAGATTGTCGCCAAGGTTCGCAAGTTCGCGAAGGAGAACGAGATACTCGTCAAGTACGAAGAGTTGCGCGCGCAGATTCGCCTCAGCGCCGAGGAGCAGAAGGAAAAAATCCACTGGTTCATGCGCTTCAATTCCAGCAGGACGCTCCGCGAACAGCTCGAGCGCTATGCTGAGCGCAAGTTCGCAGAAATCGAGCGCCTCGTGCAAGAGGAGGAGCAGAAGAGCCGCGAGCGGGATCTGCTAGCAAGCCGCCAGGGCTCCGGTCGCGAGCGGTAGACTTGTTAATTTTCCGTTCTGCTGTGTTGCAGGCCGCGAATCCGATGCTCACGTACCCGCATGTACGCTCCGCTTCGTTCCGCAACCTGCGCCTTGCATAACGAAAAATTTCCTGCGTCTACTTAGAAACAGTTTTAGAACGAAAAATCCTGCGTCCACTTGGAAACGGGTGACGTGTTTCGAACAAAAATTTGAGGCAAGATCCCCACTTTTTGAACCAAAAACGTGTGAAATTCGTAAATTCAAGTGAGAAATACGTTTTTGCCCCCATAAGATACCATTACTGTAATTAAACAGTGCACAAAAACGTGTTTCACAGGTCAAAATGACTTAAAATCCCCACTTTTCACCGAAAAGGTGTCTAAAAAGTGGGGATTTTCATTCAAATTACTGATGTTCACACGTTTTTGCGTGGCTAGAAGTTCTCAGCGACGAGGACTGCCCGCGTGGATTGCACGACACCCGCCGCTTTTTTTTATTGTTGAAATTTTTGATGATATGCTTTACAATATACTATGAGTAGTTATGCTCAGCTCTGCGGGCGCGGGGCGAAATCTGAAGAATGAGGAAAATTTCAGCATGGATTATCAGAAATATATAAGGAATTTCAGTATTATAGCGCACATCGACCACGGCAAGTCGACGCTGGCCGACAGGCTCATCGAGAAGACGGGTCTCGTTGCGGAGAGAGACATGAAGGAGCAGTTCTTGGACAACATGGAGCTCGAGCGCGAGCGCGGAATCACGATCAAGTTGCAGACAACGAGGCTCGTGTACAAGGCGAAAGACGGCAACGAGTACATATACAATTTGATCGACACGCCGGGCCACGTGGACTTTACGTATGAAGTTTCCAGGTCGCTGGCGGCGTGCGAGGGCGCTGTGCTCGTCGTTGACGCAACGCAGGGCGTAGAGGCACAGACGCTTGCGAACGTGTACCTCGCACTCGACGAAAACCTTGAAATTCTGCCAGTCTTAAACAAAATCGACCTCGCATCGGCAAGACCAGACGAATGCAAGGAAGAAATAGAGGAAATTATAGGACTTGACGCGGAGGATGCGCCGCTCGTTTCGGCGAAGACAGGGCTCGGAGTTGACGAACTCCTCGAGAGAATCATCGACGCGATTCCAGCACCGGAAGGCGACGAAAACGGCAAGCTGAAGGCTTTGATATTCGACTCGAAGTACGACAACTACCTCGGCGTTATCATTTACGCGCGCATCATGGACGGCAGCGTCAAGAAAGGCGACATGATCCGCATGATGGCCACGAACAAAAAATACGAAGTTACAGAAGTCGGCATTTGCGCACCGAACCTCAAGCCGGTCAAGAGCCTCAGAGCGGGCGAAGTAGGCTACATCTGCGCGTCCATCAAGCAGGTTGCGGATGCGAGAGTCGGCGACACGATCACGCTCGACGACGACCCGACGGACGAGGCTTTGCCGGGCTACAAGAAAGTCCAGTCCATGGTTTACTGCGGAATTTATCCGGCGGAGGGCGAGAAATACGAAGGCGTCAAGGATGCACTCGAGAAATTGCAGGTTAACGATGCGGCGTTCACGTTCGAGCCCGAAACTTCGCAGGCGCTCGGATACGGCTTCCGCTGCGGATTCCTGGGACTTCTGCATATGGAAATAATCGTCGAGAGACTCGAGCGCGAGTTCAACCTCGGCGTAATCACGACGTCACCGAGCGTTATATATAAGGTAGTAAAGACGGACGGAACAATAGAAATGTTACAGAACCCGTCGAATTTGCCGACTCCACAGGAAATCGACCATATCGAGGAGCCGATGGTAAAGGCGAATATCATGATTCCGAACGACTATGTCGGCAGTATAATGGAACTCTGCCAGCAGCGCCGCGGGACTATGTTACACATGGAATACATCACTCCGACGAGAGTGCAGCTGCACTACGACATGCCGCTGAACGAAGTTATCTACGATTTCTTCGATGCGCTTAAGTCGAAGACACGCGGCTACGGCTCGCTGGAGTACGAATTTGATAGATACGAAAAATCGAACCTCGTTAAGCTTGACATTATGCTTAACAGAGAGTTGGTGGACGCATTCTCGATGATCGTGCACGAGTCGGAAGCTTACGCACGCGGGCGCTTCGTTTGCGAGAAGCTGAAGGAAATCATCCCTATGCATCAGTTCGAAGTGCCGATTCAGGCGGCTATCGGACAGAAGATTATCGCGCGCGAGACGGTCAAGGCTTACCGCAAGGACGTAATTGCCAAGTGCTACGGCGGCGATATTTCGAGAAAGAAAAAGTTGCTGGAGAAGCAGAAGGAAGGCAAGAAGCGTATGCGTCAGTTCGGCACGGTTGAGGTGCCGCAGGAGGCGTTCACGGCCGTTCTGAAGTATGATGATAACAAATAAAAGTAGAGGCATTTATATACATGTTCCGTTTTGCTTGAGCAAGTGCCCGTATTGCGATTTTTACTCGGTGCCGCGGCAGGCGCCAGAGCTGATTGCGGGGTTCTGCGGGGCACTGGAGGCGGAGATCCGCGGGGCGGCGGCTGCGGCCAACGGACTCAGAGCCGCAGCTCCGCAGGCGGCCGTCGGCGGACTTGGGAGCGCCGCCTGCGGGGCTGGGTTCCCCACAGGAACCAAGGCTTCAGAGAGCAGCGGGAACCCAGCCCGCCGCCCCGCGGCCATAGAATCTATCTACTTCGGCGGCGGCACGCCATGCCTCCTGACCGAGACCCAATTCGAACAGATCATGGCGTGCCTGCGGGATTGCTTCGACATAGCCCCAGGCGCCGAGATCAGCATGGAAGCCAATCCCGCCGCGGTGACCGAACCAAAGCTCAGAGCCTTCCGAGCCGCAGGTCTAAACCGCCTGAGCATCGGAGCCCAATCATTCGACGACGACATGCTCAAGCTCCTCGGCCGCCTGCACAAGGCGAATCAGATAACCGAGACGGTCGAGGCCGCAAGGCGCGCAGGCTTCGAGAATATAAGCCTCGACCTCATGTTCGGCATAGACGGCCAGACGCAGGAGACTTGGGAGAGGAGCGTCGCGCAGGCGATAGCCCTAGCCCCAGAGCACATCTCGCTCTACAGCCTCGAGATCATGGACAATACGAGGTTCGCCCGCGACGAGGAGAAGGGCATATACCACCAGACGGCGCCAGAGCTCGACCGCAAAATGTACCACGCGGCACTCGACATGCTCGAGGCGGCAGGCTACAGGCAGTACGAGATTTCGAACGTTGCGAAACCCGGCTTCGAGTGCCGCCACAACCTCAGATACTGGGACATGGGCGAGTACATAGGATTCGGACCGGCGGCACACTCATTCGTGGGTGGCGCCCGCTATTCGAATGCGGCAGACGTAAACGCCTACATTGCAAGCGGCGGCAGACCAGAAATCCGCGGGCGCGTGCAGAACACAGAGCAAGACAATATCAGCGAATATATTTTTACTGGACTCAGGAAGAACGTCGGAATCAGCAAAAGAGACTTCCGCGAGAGATTCGGCGCAGGCATCTGGGAATTTTATTCGGATGCGGAGAGACGCGAGTTTCAGGAATTTGTCAGCGGAGGTTTCGCCGAGGAAAGCGAGGAATACATCAGGCTCACTCGCCGCGGCATGGACATATCGAACAGAATCATGGCGATTTTCGTGTAAATTGCAAGCACGCAGGAAAATAGCGAGCAATTAAGCTATAATCGTGAATCGCAAATGGGCGATGCATAACGACAGCGGAAATCGCATTACAGAAAGGCAGGTAATCATGGCCACAACCGAAACGAAGAAATACATAATGGCGCTCGACCAAGGCACGACGAGCTCCAGATGCATAATATACGACAAAAAGGGCAACATAATCAGCTCAGCGCAGAAGGAATTCACGCAGATTTACCCGAAGGCAGGCTGGGTTGAGCATGACGCGATGGAAATTTGGTCGACGCAGATGGGCGTAGCGCAGGAAGCACTGCTGAAGATCAACTGCACGCACGAGGACATCGAGGCAATCGGCATCACGAACCAGCGCGAGACGACCGTCGTGTGGGACAAGGACACTGGCCTTCCGATATACAACGCAATCGTTTGGCAATGCAGGCGCACTGCCGAGTATTGCGACAGTCTCAAGGACGCAGGCTACAGCGAGAAAATCCGCGAAAAGACAGGCCTTCTCATAGACGCATATTTCAGCGCAACCAAGCTGAAGTGGATTCTGGACAACGTTCCAGGCGCCCGCGAAAAGGCAAACGCAGGCAAGCTCCTCTTCGGCACGATTGAGACCTGGCTCATATGGAAGCTCACGGATGGCGCGGTTCACGCAACGGATTATTCCAACGCATCCAGAACGATGATGTTCAACATAAACACGCTCGAGTGGGACAACGAAATCCTCGCGCTCCTCGATATACCAAAGAGCATGCTCCCAGACCCGAAACCTTCGAGCGGAATTTTTGGCATGACGAGCGAAAATATCTTCGGCGGGGCGATTCCGATTGCGGGAGCGGCTGGCGACCAGCAATCTGCGCTGTTCGGGCAGACATGCTTCCAGCCGGGCGAGTGCAAGAATACATACGGCACGGGCGCGTTCATGCTGATGAACACGGGCGAAAAGCCGGTTTTCTCGAGCAACGGCCTCGTCACGACCATCGCTTGGGGCATAGACGGCAAGGTTTACTATGCGCTCGAAGGTTCGATTTTCGTGTGCGGCGCCGCGATTCAGTGGCTTAGAGACGAAATCGACATATTGGACAACGCAGCGCAATCCGAGAAAATGGCGCTTTCCGTCGAGGATTCGAACGGGCTTTACGTCGTTCCTGCATTCGTGGGACTCGGCGCTCCGTACTGGGATCCATACGCGAGAGGCGCAGTGCTCGGCATCACTCGCGGCGCGAATAAGAACCACCTCGTTCGCGCGACGCTCGAGTCCATGGCATACCAAACAAAGGATTTAATCGACGCAATGGCTGGCGACATGGGCGGGCAAATCCCTTCGCTCAAGGTCGACGGCGGCGCATCAGCAAATAATTTCATCATGCAGTTCCAGGCGGACATACTCGGCTGCCAGGTCAAGAGACCGCAATGCATTGAGACCACGTCGCTCGGGGCGGCATACCTCGCAGGCCTTGCGACAGGCTATTGGAAGAGCAAGGAAGACGTCCTAGCAAACTGGCAGGTTGACAGGGTTTTCGAGCCAAGCATGGATGCAAACAAGAAACAAGAGCTCCTCGCAGGCTGGCAGAAGGCGGTAAACTCCGTCCGCGGCTGGGCGAAAGAGTAGCGAGCAATACAGAAAGCAAGCATTTAAGAAAAAAGGAAAGAGAGAATTAATTTTTATGGGCGAACAGATAAAGCAAAGAGACTATATGTTTGACACGTTCCGCGGGCTGCTCATGTGGTCCATCCCAATCTCGCACTTTACGCGAGTTGCGGGGCACTTCAGCCAGGCATCGCTGGGCGGCGTTGTCTACATCACTATAAACGTCTTCGTAATGCAGGCGTTCGTATTCC
>CAVGSW010000013.1:0-1639 GCA_963631945.1 Flexilinea sp.
GCGACTTCCTTATATGTAAGTTTTTCTGTAAGTTCTAGCGGCAGAGCAGGAACTTCTTCTGGCACGTACAAGCCCTTATCCTCGGCAATGCCGCGAATAATCGCTTGCGCGCTATTAAGCTTTTCGCTGCTGCCGCGCGTGCTCTCAAATTTCAAAATTTTTCCTCCTAAATATGAGTGTTGCTCGCGGTGAAATTTCGGCTTTCGAAGCCTGCAAGGGCTGAGAAAGCTACCGCTCTAAGTTAACAGTATGCCCAGCGAAATTGAAAAATTTTGCCCGAGCATTTCGCGAGGAGCCGCTTTGATTGCCCGCGAAGCGAGCATAAAGCTTTGGCTGCGAAATTGCACTGTTTGAGCAAGCTTCTGGGTAATGGTGCTTGCGAGTTTGCAATTTCACCCAAAGCTTGCGAGCGAGTGGCTAGCAATCATCGGCGACGAGTGTTGCTCGCGGCAAAATTATTTCAATTTCGCAACCATTTCGCCGGCCTTAACTTGCTGCCCCTCGGACACGTAGATTCTCTCAACCGTGCCGCCTTCCTTAGCGATGATGTTTGTCTCCATCTTCATCGCTTCGATAACAGCGATTGGCTGGCCAGCTGCGACCGTCTCACCCTCGGAAACGAGAACCTTGATGATGTTGCCTGGGATGTTCGCGCCAACCTCAAGCGGATTGTTCTCGTCCGCATAAAGCACGGAATTCGAGGAGTTTACTGTTACAGTCTTGTCCTTGATTTTGATTATACGGCGGTTGCCGTTAACTTCGAATACAGCCTCGCGGAATCCGTCGTTGTCAACCGGACGAACTTCCTGAAGCTTAACCATGAGCTCTACGCCGTCCTTAACCTTGACTTCGCAAGTCTCGCCTTCTTCGAGCGAGTGGAAGAATATATCCGAACCCATGTATCTGAACGAGCCTTCCTTGCGGATCGAGTTGATGTAATCCTCGAATACCTTCGGGTAAATCGCGTAGGAGATAACTTCTCTATCCGTTCCTTCCAGTCCAAGGTCGTCCTGCAGGTGCTTTCTGATTTCATCAAAATCTTCAGGCGGCAGCAGTTCGCCAGGTCTGCAAGTGATTGGCTTTCTGTCCTTGAGAACAACCTTCTGGATATCCTCTGGGAATCCGCCTTCTGGCTGACCCATCATGCCCTCAAAGTAGGAAACTGTCGAGTCTGGGAAGTCGATGTTTGCGCCTTTTTCTACAATATTCTCTGGTGTGAGATCGTTCTGAACCATGAAAATTGCGAGGTCGCCGACAACCTTTGATGATGGCGTAACCTTAACGATATCGCCGAGCATCTGGTTAACAGCCTTGTACATGTCCTTAACTTCCTTCAGCTTGTGGCCGAGACCGAATGACTCAACCTGAGCCTGGAGGTTCGAATACTGGCCGCCAGGGATTTCGTACTTGTAAATCTCAGCGGATGCCGTCTGCAGCTCGGATTCGAACTCCTTGTATACAGGGCGAACGTCTCTCCAGTATTCACTAATCTTCTGAAGTCCATCGGAATCGAGCTCAGTGTCTCTGTCGGAGTGCTGAAGCGAAGCAACGATCGAGTTCAGTGCTGGCTGCGAAGTCAGACCGGACATCGAGTTGAACGCTGCGTCTACGATATCTACGCCAGCCTGAGCTGCCATGA
>CAVGSW010000013.1:2428-18861 GCA_963631945.1 Flexilinea sp.
AGCTCTTTTTCTTGCCCTTTGTCTCGTTGACGTACTTGTTGCCGAGGAACTCGATGACTCTGAGCTCAGTATCCTGAACTTTGCCGATATCGAGCAGGTCTGGCGTGTTAGCGATAAAGCCTGTGTCGCAGTTGCCAGCCGCGAAAAGTGGGTGGTTCAGTACGTTGAGCATGAACGGAATGTTCGTCTTGACGCCTTTGATTGCTGTCTCGCCGAGCGCTCTGATTGCCTTTCTTCTCGTATCATCAAATGTTCTGCCGAACGCAGTAACCTTCAGCAAAAGTGAATCGTAGAACGGAGTAATCGTCGAACCTTGGAAGCCGTTGCCGCCGTCGAGTCTGATGCCGAAGCCGCCTGGTGAACGGTAAGATTCGATTGTGCCAGTGTCAGGCATGAAGTCGTTCGTCGAATCCTCAGTCGTGATTCTGCACTGGATTGCGTGGCCTGTAACCTTGATGTCAGCCTGGCTCATGATGCCAACTTCTGGGCTGTCGAGCGCGTAGCCTTCTGCGATGAGGATCTGCGACTGCACGATGTCGATGCCCGTAACCATCTCTGTAACCGTGTGCTCAACCTGGATACGAGGGTTCATTTCGATAAAGTAGTGCTTGCCGGTCGTCTGGTCGAGCAGGAACTCTACTGTACCAGCGGAGCGGTAATTTACGGCCTTTGCAATCTTGATTGCGTCCGAGCAAATTGCGATTCTCTGCTCGTCTGTCAGGCAAAGCGCCGGTGTGAACTCGATAACCTTCTGGTGGCGTCTCTGGATGGAGCAGTCACGTTCGTAAAGGTGAACGATGTTGCCTTCCTTGTCGCCGAGAATCTGCACTTCGATGTGCTTCGGGTTTTCGAGGTATTTTTCGATAAATATGTCGTCGATGCCGAATGCCTTCGCTGCTTCGGAACGTGCGGAACGGAACTGTGGAAGGAGCTCTTCTTCGCTTCTAACGATTCTCATACCACGGCCGCCGCCGCCTGCTGCTGCCTTCAGCATTACTGGGTAGCCACACTGCTCAGCAAATTCAACAGCTTCAGCTTCTGTCTCAATTGCTTTCTCTACGCCTGGAACTGTTGGAACTCCAACGGAGTGCGCTACGATCTTCGACTGGATCTTGTCGCCGAGCTGGTTCATCATCTCAGCTGTAGGTCCGATAAATTCTATGCCTGCGTCTGCGCAAGTCTTGGCGAATTCCTCGTTCTCGGAAAGGAAGCCGTATCCTGGGTGGATTGCGTCAACGCCCTTTGCCTTCGCGAGCGCGATGATTTCGTCGATGCTCAGATATGCGCCAACTGGAGTCTTGCCCTTGCCGATGCGATAAGCCTCGTCGGCTTTCGTTCTGAAGAGGGAGTTTTTGTCTTCTTCAGAATAAATCGCAACCGTTCTGATGCCGAGCTCTTTGCAAGCACGGAAAACTCTAATCGCGATTTCGCCTCTGTTAGCGACTAACACACGTTTGAATTTCTTGATCTCTGCCATTTTTTAATTCTCCTCGTTTTTTTCTAATTTACCTTCTTTTATATTTTATATTTAATAATGATTAACTATTATTTGACAACGTGCACGTCCATCTGCGGGTATGGGATTTTGATGTCCGCTTCGTCGAATGCGACCTTAACCTGTTCCTGCAGGTAGTACATCACATCCCAGTAGTTCGGCGTGTCGCACCAGACTTTGTAATCGATTTCGATGGCGCTCTCGCCGTGTGCCGCTACACCAATCAAAGGCGGCGGATCCAGCAAAGCATCCTCGCATGACTCTGCGACCGCAAGCAGCGTGCTCCAAACCTTATTGAGGTCTGTGTCGTAGGCAACTGTGAGCTTCAGGTCGACTCTCCTGATTGGCTCTTTCGTCTGGTTCACGAGCACGGACGAAGTTATCGCGCCGTTCGGAACCGCTATCACCTTGTTGTCGTACGACTTGAGCGTCGTTACCATGAGGTCGATGCTCTGGACTTTGCCCTGCGTGCCTGCCGTCTCGATGTAATCTCCTTTAACAAATGGCTTGCTGACCAGAATTATGAGTCCGCCTGCCACATTACCGAGGCTGTCCTTCAGTGCGAGCGCGATTGCTGCACCGCATGCACCCAGCACCGTTACGAGCGGAGCTGTCGGGATGTTCAGGCACGTGAGCGACACCACGAAAATCACCGTGTAAGCCGCATATTTCAACGTCTTCAAAATGAACTTGTACACCGACTCGTCCAGCGAGCTCTTGACGAGAAGCCTGCGCGCGAATTTCAGCATGATCTTTGTTAGAATAACGCCGACCGCTATGACTATCACGCAACCAAGAATGTTCTTCCCGTATTCGAACAGCGCCTCAACGGTTTTCTCAGAAAAATTCATTGCTCGCTCCTATTCGTAAACTCTGCCGCTTCTGCGTCTCTCCAGCTCGTGAAGGAGTTTCTTGCGGAGTCTGATATCGTCTGGCGTGATTTCTACCAGCTCGTCGTCGTTGATGAATTCCAGCGCTTCCTCCAGCGTGAAAACTCTCGCTGGGCTGAGCTTGATTGCCTCATCCGAACCTGCCGCACGCATGTTGCTGACTTTCTTCGCCTTGCATGGGTTAACGACCATGTCGTCGTTTCTGGAGTTCATGCCTACGATCATGCCTTCGTAAACCTTGGTTCCTGGCTCAACGAACATCTGGACACGCTCGCCGATGTTGAAAAGCGCATATGGTGTGCAAACGCCCTCTTCCTGAGCAATTGCAACGCCGTTCGTCCTCTGCGGGATGTCGCCCTTATATTCGTCGAACGAATCGAATCTTCTGACCATCGTGCCTTCGCCGCGGGTATCGTTGATGAACTCACTTCTGTAGCCGAGCAGGCCTCTGGTTGGAACGAGGTACTCGAGTCTCGAATATCCATTTTCGCCAGACATTTGCTTCATCATGCCCTTTCTGATGTTCAGCTTGTTGATGACTGTGCCTGCGTACTCGTCTGGAACGGAGATTACGACTTCCTCGATTGGCTCCAGCGTTCTGCCCTTCTCATCCTTGCGGAGGATTACCTCTGGCTTGGAAACCGCGAGTTCGTAGCCCTCACGTCTCATGTTTTCTATCAAAATCGAAAGGTGAAGTTCGCCTCTTCCCGAGACCTTGAAGCAGTCCGTGGAGTCTGTCTCTTCGACAACCATTCCGACGTTGACTTCGAGTTCTTTGTTCAGCCTTTCTCTGATGTGTCTGGATGTTACGAATTTGCCGACTTTGCCTGCGAATGGCGATTTGTTTACCATGAAGTTCATGGAAAGCGTCGGTTCTTCGATGTGGATCATTTCCATCGGCTGCGGATCCTTCGGGTCGCAAATCGTCTCGCCGATTGAGATGTCTGCAATGCCGGATACTACGACGATGTCGCCGCAATGTGCCTCTGGTACCGCGGTTCTCTTCAGTCCTCTATATACGAAGACCTGGTTGACCTTGCGGTTTACGATGGTGCCGTCGGCCTTTGCTACTGCTACGGTCTGGCCTTCTTTGATTACGCCCTTCGTTACTCTGCCGATTCCCAGTCTTCCGATGTAGTCGTCGTATGCGAGCGTGGAAACCTGGAACTGCAGCGGCTCGTCGTCAAGGTCTGGATATGGGTCGCAGTGCTCGATGATCGTATCGAAAAGCGGCGTCAGGTCGAGTCCGCCATAGCCTGCTGGGCTCTTCTTTATCTTCGCGTCGCCCTCGCCTACGAGTACGCCTTCGACTTCCTTCGGGTCCTTGACTGCGATTCCCTGGCGGGCAATTCCGTAGAGAATCGGGAAGTCGAGCTGCTCGTCGTTTGCATCGAGGTCCATGAAAAGTTCGTAAACTTCGTCAACAACCTCGTCGACTCTGGCGTCTTTTTTGTCTAATTTGTTGATGAACAGGATTGGGTTGATGCCCTGCTCAAGTGATTTCTTCAGTACGAAACGTGTCTGCGGCATCGGACCTTCGCTGGAGTCTACCAGCAAAATTACCGTGTCGACTGTCTTCATGATACGCTCTACCTCGGAGCTGAAGTCCGCGTGGCCTGGCGTGTCGACGATATTGATCTTAACGTCGTTGTGCATGATGGAGCAGTTCTTGGAATAAATGGTGATTCCGCGCTCTCTTTCGATATCGTCGCTGTCCATTACGCAGTCGACGACCTCCTCGTTTGCCCTGAAAACTCCGCTCTGATTGAGGAAAGCATCAACCAAGGTTGACTTTCCGGCATCGACGTGAGCAATCACGGCTATGTTGATGATTTTTTCTTTTGCTGCCATGTATAATTCATCCTCTTTCGTTGGTATTTTATGAAAATCTGTGGCCAAATTCTGGGCGATTTCTTGCGGATGGCATTCCGCGTGCCCGTTGAAATTTTAACAATTCGGCCATTCTATCAATAACAATTTATTGTATCACAACAAAACGGGACATGCAAGTCCCGTTGTGCGATTTCTTGTGTAATTATGGCCATTTTGGCTAACTTTTTTCCGATAAAGGCAAAAAGTGAGTGATTATCGCCTCGGCGACCTTGATTCCGTCGACCGCCGCTGAGGTTATGCCGCCGGCGTAGCCGGCGCCTTCGCCGCAAGGGTAGAAGCCGGCGAGCGTTGCCTCTCTGCCAGCGAGTAAGCCTTGCATATTTTCGTCCCTGTTTATTCTGACAGGTGATGAACTCCGTGTCTCAACTGCTGTGATTACGGCCTCTGGGTTATCGAAGCCTTTCAGCTTTCTTCCGAGTGCAGGCATAGCTTCTAAGAAAGCCTCCGTCGCAAAGCTTGGCAAGCATTGTTTTATGTTCTCCGCCTTACCATCTGCGAATTCTCCCCATGTCGACTTTGGTGGTTTGTAATTGCTGCCACCAGCCGCAAAAGCCAGCTCCTCGTATTTGCGTTGGAATCTCACGCCTGCCAGCGGATCGTCAGCTCCGAAGTCGCTCGTCCGCACGTCGCAGAGCAGTGCGCTATTGGCGGTTCCGCTATCTCGATTTCTGTAACTCATGCCGTTCGTGAGAACCCCGCCCTTTTCTGAAGCGCAGGCTATGACTTCGCCGCCGGGGCACATGCAGAACGTGTAAACACCGCGGCCGTTTTCGCATCTGTGGTTTATCTTGTAATCCGCGGGCGGCAGCCCGAGCTCAGCCGCCGGTGCGCCGTATTGCGCTCTGTCTATCAGCTCTTGTGGGTGCTCTATTCTGAACCCAATTGAGAACGGTTTCTGCGTAAGGTTTAGCCCCTGTCCCAGCAGCATTTCGAACGTGTCCCTCGCACTGTGACCGATGGCAAATATAGCTACCTCGCACGGAACGATTTCATTATCTATGACCAGTCCACTAACTGTTCCGTCCTTGACTATAATATTGCTGACCTTCTGTCCGAATCGTACCTCTCCTCCGAGGTTTTCAATCTTTTGTCGAATGCTAACGACAACCTGTCGCAAGACATCTGTGCCTACATGCGGCTTTTGCTTGTACAATATGTCTCTTGGTGCGCCGCCATCTGCAAGTTCCTGCAACACTTTTTTGATCCTCGCGTCCTTAATTCCAGTCGTGAGCTTGCCATCGCTGAACGTTCCTGCACCACCTTCGCCAAAGAGCACGTTGGAATTCTCGTCAAGCTTGCCATCGTTCCAGAAGCTCCTGATGTCATTAATTCGTTGCTCCATGCACGCGCCTCTCTCGAGCACCAGTGGCTTATATCCTGCTTCGGACAATATTAGCGCCGCAAACATCCCGGCGGGTCCGAAGCCCACAACGACTGGCCTGTGCTCGAGCGTCTCTGCCCCTGGCTCAGGCAACCTGTAGCTCTCGTCCGGCGCGATCTCCAGCCTGAGCTTGCCGCCCGAAGCGAGCCGCGCCTGCTTCGCTGGATTCTTCCTATATACAGCAACGAAATCCACCGAATACACGTGGCAAATATTGCTCTTGTCCCGCGCATCAATGGATTCCCTAACAATTTTCCAATCTTTAATTATCAGGTCAGTCCGCCCAATCTTCTTCAAAATCTTCTGTGGCAGCGCATCCACGCCCTCGCCCAATCTCAACTTAATCTGATGAATTCTGTACATTCTCTCTCATTCCTCAACATTCAACTCTGAAATTTGAACTCCACTCTCCACTCTTCACTCTTCACTCTCAAGATAGCCGCCTGCTGCTGCCCAGCCCGCGCGCGACCCAGTCAGCCAAGCCAAGCCCAAGTTATATCCTCCGCAGCCGCTCGCAAAGTCCAGCACCTCGCCCGTGATGAAAAGCCCCGGCACAAGCTTGGATTCCATGCTCACGAGGTCAACCTCAGATATCGCAACCCCGCCAGCCGTAACCTGCGCTTCCTTCCAGCCCTTCAGCCCTGTGACCTGCAGGCGGAAGTCCTTCAGGACTCTTGCCATTACCGCTGGTTCAGCAACCTGACTGGCTATATGCTCGCATGCCAGCTGCTGGGAGCCCGATTCGCGCCGAGCCTCCGCAAGCAAAACCTTCGCCAGCTTGCCCTTCACAATCGTCCTCAGAACATGCCCATTCACGCCGCAAATCTCGAAATGTTCCGTGAGCTCCTGCTCGTCCATATTCGGCATGAAATCAATCGAAATCTCATAGTCCGCATACCCTTCTGGCCCGAGCGAGCCGTGCGGCAGAGCAAACCCCGACACTTCGAGCACGCAAATGCCAGAGATAGAATCCTCCCTGAACTGCACCTCGCCTTTTGCCGACTTCAGCTCCTTGCCCTTCTCCAGCAAACGCACGCGCGCCTTCGCCCTAACTCCCGCTAGTTCTTTAAGGCTATAGTCCTGGCCGGAGGCAGGTTCCACGCAAACAGGCACAAGCGCCGGTCTCAGCGGACTAACCTTATGCCCCAACGCCCGAGCAAACACATATCCATCGCCCGTCGAACCCGTCTTCGGATAGGACTTGCCGCCCGTCGCCAGTACAACCTTCTCAGCCCGCAGCTCGCCTTCGGCAGCAGGCCCTTCAACCAAAAGAAGGAAGCCGCCCTCAGGGCATGCTTCCACCTTCTTAACTTCCGTATTCAAAAAAATCTCAACGCCAAGCCCAGCCGCCAGCTCTGCGAAAAACGCAGCAACCTGGCCCGCATCCTCGCTACAAGGATAGAGCCTGCCGTCCTCGTCCTGACGCAACAGAATCCCGCAACTCTCCAAGAATCTGCGAACCTCACCAGCCCCAAACGCTTCAACATTGGAAATATTGCATCTGCCATTTCCAGTTATTGCAAGCTTGCGACCCATGCGCTCGCCTTTCTCAACTATTGCAACCGAAAGCTCCGGATTCTCGTTCTTTGCGGTGATAGCAGCGGCCATTCCAGACGCACCGCCACCAACAACCAAAACGTCAAAACGCCCACTACTCATCTATCTACCTCAATCTCAATTCTCCAGCTTAAGCCGTCTGTTCTGCGCCGTTCGATTCGCTTGACTCGCTCGAATCAGCTGATCCAACGCCAGTCTGCATCGATTCTTCGAGCGCCTTTGCCTCATCTGTGCCAGGCTTCGGTGCCAGTACCGCATCCAAAAGCTCCTCTGGAGTCTCTTTGATAGTTCTAACCTCGGCCTTTGCTTCCTTCGCAGCCTTGATGGCCTCCTTCGCAGCAACATGCGCCTCTGCAGCTTTCGCCTTCGCATCCTCGAGCATCTCCTCTTTGGTCTTGAGCAGATCAGGCTTGAGGATTGCAATCATCGCGCCAATGTGGAAAATGTTGAAACCCTGCACCACGATGCAAAGTCCAACCATAGTAATCGTCGCCAAATTGAAAATATCCGCATCGAAGAACACGTAAATACCTGCAATCAGATTCAGCAAGCCGATTGCGAGGTGGTCATAAAACGCCCTGTCACGCCTGTCCATGCTCTCCCACGCCGTAACGAAGTTTCTAACGCCGGTCGTGATAACCCAAAGTCCGAGCACGAGCGGAATGACCGCATCCGCCGATAATTTGTTCAGCAAAATCAATCCGCCGAGCAGGAATGTCGTCATGCCGTCGATGAGAATCCAAGTTCTGTCGTCCTCATCGCCTCTGTAGTTGCTATATGCGAGGCACTCAATAATGCCTCCAACAATAAATAAAATTCCGATAACGAACGCCACAGACATGAATGTAATTCCGCCGTGAGCGATTAAATATATTCCAGCGCCCATGAAAAGTGCGCCCGTAAGCATAGTTAATATTCTCAAAATTTCGTCCTCCTTGCCCTACCATTATACTTAAAAACGCCCTGCAAGTCAAGAAAGCCGCCCTTTTTTCACAGAAAATACATGTCAGTGTCAAATTTCCGGAGGCTTAGTCCACGGAGGCGGTGCTGAAAAAAGGAAAGGTTCTTGCTAAAGCAAGAACCTTCAATTTGGTGACTCATCGGGGGATCGAACCCCGATCAACGCCTTCGGAGAGCGCTACTCTATCCGTTGAGCTAATGAGCCACATATAAATTTAAAAATTGCGGGTACTTGTTTATTATACCCGCAAATTCGCTAATTGTAAATGGAAAATTATTCGATAAGTTGGTAGTCCGAGGCGAGGGTAGCGAGGCGGGACTGGCACATTTGGATGGCTAAGTCGCCTTGGTCGCTGGCTAGCCAGGTGCGAGATTGCTTCTGGGCTACGGCTGGGAATGTGCCGCTGCCGCAGAAGAAGTCGGCCACTAAGTCGCCTTCGCTGCTCGCGCACTCTATAATTCGGCTAATCAATGCCTCTGGTTTCTGGGTTGCATAGCCTGTGCGCTCGCTTGATGTACGACCGACCATGTCTATGTTCCAGACATCCTTCATGTTGACGAGCGTGTACCAGCCGACTTCGTCGCAGAATTCCTCTACACCCTTGAAATGGTAAGGCTTGAGGCCGCGGTTATAAGATTTCTCTTTCGGCAACTTGAGCTTGCAAGCGCCCGCCTTCGAGTAGACGAGGATATTGTCGTGCTTGCGGGCGAAGTGCTTCTTCGTGCTGCCGCCAGATTTATATTGCCATATGATTTCGTTCACGAAATTCTTCTCGCCGAAGATTTCGTCGAGAAGAATGCGGACGTAGTGCGTGCCGTGCCAGTCGAGATGCACCCAGATAGTGCCGTCGTCGGCGAGCAAGTCGCGCATGAGCATGAGGCGGAGTGCCATCATTTCTAGGTATTCTGCGAGGCCGTCCTGCCACGTGTCGCTGTAGGCGGCGAGCTTCTTGCGGCCGCTGTTGCCAGCGCCTGCTTCAATGCTCGCCTTGTAGTCCGCGTTCGAAAAGAAAGGTGGATCGATGTAGATTAGCTTGAGCGAGCCACCGTAGCCTGCCGCTAGGAGCATCCGCATGAATTCTAGGTTGTCCATGTGCGCGAGGATGCTCTGGCGGGCGGCCGCTGAGCAGCTGGGTTCGCACGCAGCTGTGCCGCCCGCTGCGCCAGCGGGCGCGGCGGCGGTCCCCATGGATGCTGTGACCGACGCCGCGCGCGCACGCTCGGCCGCAGAGTCCGCAGAAGCCGAGCGTGCGCCGCCCGAGCCGCAGCAAGCCTCAGAGCGGCTCGGGCGACCGCTGGCCTCGCCGAGGCCCTGCACGATTTCCGCGTATTCAGTTTCGGCCTCGGCCAGAGCCTTGGCAATGCTCGCAACTGCTCCCATGCTATTCCTTCCACTCTCTGTTGATTTTCTCGATTTCCAGATTTCTCTTGACCTTCTGAGTCGTCGTCTTAATCATCGGCTCGTCCGTCAAGATGAAATGATTTATATGCTTAAACATCGGCAAATCGCCGTTGATTTTCTCGATATCTGCTGCAACCTGCTCGCGAAGCTGATCCTCGCTCAGACCATTAGCCTCGAGATACTCAGGATTGTACACAACCTTCGCCCAGAGGACGAGCTCGTTGTGCTTTTCGCGAGTAAATATCAGGCTCTCCTTCACATACGGAAGCAATTCGAGCAAGCCCTCGATCTCCTCTGGGAACACGTTCTTGCCGTTCTTCAGAACGATTACATTCTTCTTGCGACCCGTAATCCAAAGGTTCCCGTGCTTGTCGATTTTGCCGAGGTCGCCCGTGTAGAACCAGCCGTCCCTGAGCACATAGTCCGTTTCCTCAGGCTGGTCGAGGTAGCCGAGCATCACGTTCGGGCCATGCGCCGCAATCTCACCGATGCCGTTTTCGTCCTTGTCCACGATTTTAAGTTTTACGCTCGGCATAGGTTTGCCAACTGAGCCCGCCATGAGGTCGTGCGGTCTCTCAGCCGCCAGCACTGGCGAAGTCTCCGTGAGACCGTAGCCCTGAATCGTAGCAATACCAAAGGCATTCAGCCCTGCCGCCGTCTCACGCGTCAGTGGAGCTGCGCCGCAGATAATCAGTCTGAGGCTGCCGCCG
Organism: Flexilinea sp.; assembly: GCA_963631945.1. Taxonomy (GTDB): domain Bacteria; phylum Bacillota; class Clostridia; order Peptostreptococcales; family Anaerovoracaceae; genus CAG-238. The sequence continues at coordinate 12,717 of CAVGSW010000013.1, forward strand.
AGTCCTTCGATTACCTTCGCGAAAATCTTTCTCTTCGCTGCAGTCGTATTGAAACCAGGAAGTCTGACCATTTTCAGGCCCGTCCTCAGCTTGCCAATCATGCCTTCCTTCGCGGCCTTCTGCCAAACTTTCTTGTACATATTTTCAACGAGGAGCGGCACTCCGACAAATACGGTAACGCCATACTCTGCGAGGTTCTTCGAGATATACCGAAGCCCATCGCAGAAAACATTCGATGCGCCACACGCCATGAACACGAGCACGCCGACCAAGCCAAAGCTGTGGTGCAACGGCAAAAACGCCATGTTCACGTCGTCCATATAGAACCGCTCGAAGTGGTGCATGTCCGTGATGTTGCTCATGATATTCCGATGCGAAAGCATAACAGCCTTCGAGTTTGCGGTCGTGCCAGACGTGAACAAAATCACCGCCATGTCACTAGGCTCAATCTCAACCGCGTGATAGTCGACATCGCCTGATGTAATTGCCTCTTCGCCTACGAACTTCAGAGTCTCCATGTCGCCGACGATTCCAGGTGCGTTGCTATCAGCCGAGCCGCCCATCACTATGAGCGTAACTCCGTCGAGCCCCGCGAGCACCTCCTGCGCAAGCTTTTCGTGCTTGCTATCGCAGAACAGAGCCTTTGCCTGGCTCCTCATCATGCAGGTCGCAAGCTCGACCTCCGTCAGCCCCTTGTCGAGCGGAACCGCAACTCCACCAGTCACCACGATGCCCATGAACGCCTGCATGTATTCGTAGCTGTTGTCTGCGATAATCGCAATTCTCTCGCCGCCGAGCCCCTTCGCAGTAAGCCCCGCCGCAATCTTGCGAACCTCAACAAAATATTCGAAGAAAGACACTTTCGCGATCTTTCCTTCTCGCTTAACCTTAAACGCCGTCTGACCTGGAAACTCTCGAACAGCTATGTCGAGCATCTCCTTGATTGTCCTTCCGCCGTTGATAAAACGTTTCTTTTCCATTGATGTATTTCCTCTATATAACTATTTTTTGACCTTGTATCCATTACTACGTCTTTTGTTATTATATAACAGCTGCGGAACCAGGTCAAGCCTATTAGCCTTTTTGAGAGCCGCCTCCACGAGCCGCCTGTTCTCCGGCTTGTTGTAATGAATGAGCGCCCTCTGCATTTTCTTCTCCTGCAAATCCTTTGCGACATACACGTGCTCACCTGTGAACGGGTCAATCTCCGTGTAGTACATGCACGTCGCCAGCGTCCCCGGCGTCGGGTAGAAATCCTGCACCTGGTCAGGCACGAACCCGTAATCCTTCAGGAAAACCGCCAGTTCAATCGCATCCTCCAGCGTGCTGCCAGGGTGCGAAGAAATGAGGTACGGAATCAAATACTGCCTCTTGCCGATTCGCTCGTTCGCCTCGCGATATTTTTTCACGAAAGCCAGGAAAACATCTTTCGATGGCTTCCTCATATGATAAAGCACGCGCGGCGCAATGTGCTCAGGCGCAACTTTCAGCGTGCCGCTAACGTGGTATTTGCAAAGCTCATCGATAAATTCGTCTGCCTTCGGGTCCGCCATCAAATAGTCATAGCGAATTCCAGATCTAATAAAAACTTTCTTCACGCCAGGCAGATTTCTCACCGCCCGCAGAATCCCGAGATAATCAGAATGGTCGACTTTCATGTTCCTGCAGACGCTCGGATAAAGGCAATCCTTGTTCGGGCAAACCCCGCGCACGAGCTGCCTGTCGCAAGCTGGGAAGCGGAAGTTCGCCGTCGGCCCTCCTATGTCGTGGATATAGCCCTTGAAATCCTTTTTCTTGGTGAGGGCCTCGGCCTCAGCCACGATAGCCTCCTTGCTTCGGCCGCGGACCTGCCGCCCCTGGTGATAGGTAATCGCACAGAAGCTGCAGCCACCGAAGCATCCGCGCGAGCTGACTATGCTAAACTTGATTTCCTTGAAAGCTGGGATGCCGCCCATGGAATCGTAGATCGGGTGCCACTCGTTTTCGTATGGCAGGGCGTAGATGTCATCGAGCTCCTGCCCCTCGAGCGGCGGCTGCGGCGGGTTCTGAACCACGTAAACTGTGTTCGAGTATCGCTCCACGAGAGTTTTCGCCGAGATATAATCGTGATTCCGATACTGGATGGCGAAACTCTCGCCGTAGGCCCGCCGCCCCGCCTCATCGTCCGCCGCAATCCTCTCGTAATCCGGCAAACGCACAGCATCCTCAAGCCCAGGCAAGTCGAGGCTTGCGGCCCTAAAGCACGTGCCCCGCACCCATGTGATGTCGCGAGCACCAATTCCGCTATCAAGCGCCTCGGCGATCTCGACAATAGCTCGCTCCCCCATCCCATATATCAGCAAATCCGCCTTGGAATCGAGCAGAATCGAGCGACGAACTTTGTCCGACCAATAGTCATAATGTCCGAACCGCCTCAGGCTCGCTTCCAAGCCTCCTATTATAATCGGAACGTCCTTGTAAGCCTCGCGGGCGCGGTTCGCATAGACTATGAGCGCCCTGTCAGGCCGCCCGCCCGCGATTCCGCCAGGCGCGTACTCATCCTGCCGCCTCTTGTGCTTAAACACTGAGTAGTTGTTGACCATGGAGTCCACAACTCCGCTGTTGATGAGGAACCCCAGCCGCGGCTTTCCAAAAACTCGAAAATCCTCAGCCGATTTGTAGTTCGGCTGAGGTAAAATCGCAACTTTATATCCGTATCTTTCTAGTAGTCGGCTGATTATGGCCGTTCCGAACGAGTGATGGTCGACGTAAGCATCCCCCGTGACAAGCACGAAGTCAACCTCGTCCCAACCCCTCTCGGCCATCTCAGTCCTGTTTATCGGTAAAAAACTCATTTTCATCCTTCTTCGGTAAAATTTGCCGTCGGGGTTCCCAACGGCAAATTCCAATTTTCTTTATCTCTGTCCCTTATCGTAAGGAATACCCTCCGCCTTAGGAACTCTCGAGCTCTTCGAAGTGAACGCAAGCACGATGAGCGTGATTACGTACGGTAGCATGCGGTAAACGTAAGGGCTAACGCCAATCTGCGTGAGCATGTAAACGCCGTCGCCGTTGATATCCAGCGAACCGTAAATCGCTGCAATGCACTTGAACAATCCGAACAGCAAGCTTCCTGCTGCAATGTTCAGCGGTGTCCAGTTACCGAAGATCATAACCGCCAGTGCAAGGAAGCCGTAGCCAGCAACCTCACCAGTCGAAGTGCAGTTCGCAGTCGTCAGCGAATAAGTGAATCCGCCGATTCCAGCTAGGAAACCGGATAAGCCAACGCCGAGATATCTCATTTTGTAAACGTTGATACCCAGCGAAGCCGCCGCCTGCGGATTCTCACCGCAAGAGCGGAGCCTGAGGCCCGTCTTCGTCTTGTACAGGAAGATCGAAACCAGCACGAATATAATCAGGCACACGTAAGTGCTCGTGTAAACTTTGTTGAGGAACAAGTCGAGGAACGCGCCCCAACTGTAATCCTTCGGAAGCCCGAACGTCGAAGGTCTAATCATGAACCAACCAGCCGAGCTGCCGCCATCCATACCGATCGTGCTCTGCTGAGCGATCATATAGATAAAGAAAAGTACAACTGCAGGTGCAAGCATGTTCAGTGCAGTACCGCCGATAGTCTGGTCAGCCTTCAAGTTGATTGCCGAGAACGCGAGGAGCATTGAAAACAGCACTCCGCAAATTCCCGTCAAGAACATCGCCATCAGCATTACGAGCTGCCCCTGATCTGAGGTAAATCCCATGTGCTGGAACATTCTAACGAAAATAACTCCGATGAATGCGCCGAAGATCATAATACCTTCGAGAGCGAGGTTGATTATACCAGAACGCTCAGCGCAAACGCCCGCAAGCGCAACTATCATAAGAGGAACCGCATAAAGCATTGTTTGTTGAATCAAAAATACCATTACTTTTCGCCTCCTTCTTCTTTTTCGTCTACCACAGGTGCGGCAGTCTCTGCATCAGCATCTACCACAGTCTCTGTCTCTGCATCAGCCGCAGCCTTCGCTACCGGCTCCGGATTCTTCTCCGGCACATGCTTTCTGTTTCTACCATCGAGCAGCTGCTTGATGAACATCGCAAATGCCGACAGGTAAACGATCGTCGCGATAATGATATCCGCGATGTACTCGTTGTACGCAGTCAAGTATTTCAGCTGAGTACCTGCAACATCGAGCACCGACATGAACAGTCCCGCGAAGATTACGCCAATCGGATGATTCGACGCAAGCAACGCAACTGGGATGCCGTTGAATCCTTCAGCCGGAAGCGACATGTAAGTCGACCAGTAAAATTCAGTGTTTCCAGACAGATAGTACAGCGAGCCAGCCGCCGAAGCAAGCGCACCCGCGATTACCATCGAAAGCACGATGCTCTTCTTATCGTTGATACCAGCGTATCTCGCCGCATGTCTATTCGTGCCGCAAGCCTTGAGCTCGTAGCCGAATGTCGTCTTCGTCATGATAACCCACATGATGATTGCAATGACGCACGCGATCCAGAATCCGCCGTTTGCCTGCGAGCCAGGGAAGAGTTCACTCATACCCATCTTCGGCGTTACAACTCCAACGTTTTTCAGTGGAATCGTGTAGCCAACCTTGCCGCCCTCAGCCGCATTCTTGAACACGTCATGCGCGTCGAACCACCACGTTACCAAGTTCGCAGCGATCCAGTTCGTCATGATGCAGGTGATAACTTCGTTTATATTCAGCAAAGCCTTGAAAAATCCAGGAATCGAGCCCCAGATTGCTCCGAGTGCAATGCCAACGACAAATGCGCATATCCAGCAAAGCCAAGTCGGCTGGCCAGCATTTGCCATAGTAAGCGCAACCGAGATAGTTCCCATCGTGCCCATGAGGTATTGACCAGGCGCACCGATGTTGAACAGTCCAGTTTTGAACGCAACTGCGACCGAAAGTCCAGTCAGGATCAGCGGCGTCGCACGGAAAAGCATGTTGCCCATGTTTACAGGGTTGAAGCCGAACGTCAGCTCACCGCCCTCTCTGCCCGTGCTGAAAACGCCCAGGAATACGAGCCTAATGCCCTCGGAAATGCCCTTCATCGAAATGTCGGATTTCATCATTCCAACAAAGATGATAACGAGCGTACCAACCGCAAGTCCTATCAAAATCGAAATCAAGGAGGCCCATACGGATTTCGCACCGTTGGATTTGTACCATTTTACTTTGCCAGTATTTTCATCTAATCTAGGCATCGTGCTCCTCCTTTCCGTCTCTCTTCGCGCCAGACATGTACAGTCCGAGCTCTTCCGGTGTAGTCTTCTTCGGGTCGAGCTCGCCGACGATCTGACCCTCGTACATTACGAGAATCCTATCGGAAAGTCCGAGCACTTCGTCGAGTTCGAGCGAAACGAGCAGAATAGCTCTGCCTGCGTCTCTCTCAGCTACGAGCTGCGCATGCACACGCTCGATGGCGCCAACGTCAAGTCCACGAGTCGGCTGAACCGCCAGGATGAAAGGCTCCTTCCTGTCGAGCTCACGCGCGATAATCGCCTTTTGCTGGTTGCCGCCGGACATGGAGCGAGCTACCGTAATCGGTCCCTGCCCAGAGCGAACGTCGTATTCTTCTATCAGTCGGTCCGCATACTTCCTAACCTCGTCGAATTTGATAAATCCGTGGCTTTGGAACTGCGGCTCCTTGTATTTCTGGAGCACTAAGTTCTGCTCCAGCGTGTATCCGAGCACAAGCCCGTGTTTGTGTCTATCCTCAGGAATGTGCGCAAGTCCGAGGTGATTTCTCTTTCTAATCGAAGCGTGCGTGATGTCCTGTCCGAGGAGCTTGATGTGTCCGCCAGAGGATTTCTCCAGGCCTGAGATTCCGTATACGAGCTCCGTCTGGCCGTTTCCGTCGATACCAGCTATGCAGAGAATCTCGCCCTTGTGAACCTCGAACGAAACTCCCTTGACAGCGTCCGCCTTGTGAATCTTTGATGGCACGGAGAGATTATCCACGCTGAAGACAGTCTCGCCCGGATGCGCCTCGTCCTTGTGGATTTCCAGCTGAACCGGTCTTCCGACCATCATGTTGGAAAGCTCCTGCTTGTTCGTGTCCTTCGTATTAACGGTTCCGATGCATTTGCCCTTTCTGAGAACGGTTACTCTGTCGGATACCGCCATGATTTCGTTTAATT
>CAVGSW010000014.1:0-18479 GCA_963631945.1 Flexilinea sp.
ATCTTGTACCTTGCATATGGCAAAGTTCAGACGCTCTCGGTCAAGAAGTCGTCGTCAATCTGCGCGACATTGATCTCGATCACCTGAAACTGCACATCCCAGTAGTCCAGTCGCGTCCCAGCGAGGAAGAACTGCGCGGCCCTGCGAATGCGATTCTGCTTCTCCCAACCGACGGACTCGCGCCCATGCCCAAATCCATCCGACAGCCGCGTCTTCACCTCCGCAAACAAAATCCGCCCATCCCGCAAGGCGATGATATCAATCTCTCCATACCTGCATCTATAGTTCCTCCAAATGATTCGGTACCCCTGCCGCCTAAGCACCTCACAAGCCAAATCCTCGCCCGCATTGCCCGTCTGCTTCTTATTGAAATTGTTCTCATCGCCATTATTCCTGCTCATGCCTCAATGCCCCAATTCTCTCCTAAGCACACATAATTATACCGATGTTCACATATTTATTGTACTCGGCTTGTTTTTAACTAATTTTACATTATATTGCATGGAATGTCAAGAAAAAATCTCCCAAAATGTGGGAGAATTTCATTTTCTTATTTTGCCATGGAAGATACAGGCGCGGCCCTGCTACCAAGGCTTGCCCAGGATGAGCTTCCGAACAGCATATGCCACGCCCTCTTCGTCGTTCGAGAGCGTTACCAAATCCGCCATGTCCTTCACTTTGTCCGTGGCGTTCAGCATTGCAACTCCAATGCCCGCCTCGGTTATCATCTTGCCATCGTTCGGGCTGTCCCCGAAAGCCATTACGTGCTCCATTCCGATGTTCTTTTCCTTGCAGAGTTCGCAGAGCGCGCTCGCCTTGCTCGTCGTCTCGCCGCCTACCTCGAGGTTGTTCAGCTCCGACGAAGTCAGCGTCATGTGCGGAATCGCCCCGAGCGTCTCGATCATCTCGTTGCGCCCCTCTGGAAATTCAAAGTGAATATTCAGATTCTCTATCTCATTCTCGTTCGCCAGCAGGAAGTCATATATCCTATCAACAGGCTTTCTCGTCCTGAGTATGTACTTCGCGCTCATGAAGGTCGAGCCGTTTTTCTCCAAGTCCTCGTACAGGAGACTGTCTATATACGCCTGCCCCCGCGTGAAAACCTGCATCGGAAACTCCGGCCGCTTGCTGAGGATCGCGTGCACCTGCCGCACAACCTCGGGGCTCACGTAATTCGAATATATGAATTCACCCGTCTTGCAATCCGTGATGTGCGCTCCGTTCGAAGTTATAATCCACTTCATGCCTTCGATTTTGCGGACACGCTCTGGCAGGGATGTGAAGGCGCGACCCGTTGCAATTACTACATCTACGCCGTTTGCTATCGCCTCCTCGAGCGTCTCCTTCGTCCTTCTGGTCAGTCCGTCTCGCGTGAGGGTCGTGCCGTCGAGGTCGAGCGCAATCAAGCGTATGCCTTTGCTCTTCTCAAGCACTTCCTCCGGTATATTTTCTGCAATAAATTTGCTCATTTCCTAATGCTCCGTTTTCTTTTTTCCTTTTCTTTACCCACATATTCTACAACAAAATCTTTTTACTTGCAAATTATTTGAAATATGCTACAATATAGGTTGCACAATTTTGTGATTATAAATGATTGCAATCGTCGGAGCTGGCAAGCTAGGCCTGAAAATCACGGGCGCGCTCGTCGGCGGCAACCACTCAATAACGGTAATCGACAAAAATGAGGACATTCTCAACAAGGTTTCTCAATTATACGACGTGCTCACTGTTTGCGGCAATGCGAAGCAAATCAGCCTGCTGAAGCGCAATTCCATCGACACGTTCGACTTTCTCATCGCCTGCACGGACAGCGACGAAAAGAACATCGTCATATCGTCTTTCGCGAAGAAACTCGGCTGCACGAAGGTAATTGCAAGGGTTCGCGACCCTGAACACATGAACCAGATGGACTTCATCAAAGAGACGATGCACATAGACCATATCGTCAACCCAGACCTGTCCATCACGATGGAAATCTACAAATACCTCGTCGAAAAATACACTCTGACGAACGGGATTTTCTCGAGCGGCAAGGTTTCGCTCGTTCAGTTCAAGGTTAAGCGCCTCCCGAAATTGCAAGGGCTTTCGATGGTCGAAGTCAGCAAGGTCCTGCCGAACATGCTCGTCGTGTCGATTTCCAGAAATGGCAAAATCATCATACCGCACGGCCAGACGACGATTGAACCAGACGATACGATTTATCTCATCGGCGAGCGCTCGGAAATTGCACAGCTTCACAGCCGCGTTCACGAAAAAGGCAAGTACACGAACCTGCAGAAGGTCATGATTGCAGGCGGCGGCAAGACGGGTTTCTACCTCGCAGACAAGCTCTCGGAGTTCGGCGTTTCCGTCAAGCTCATCGAGAAGAGCAAGGAGCGCTGCTACTACCTCTCATCGCATTTGAACGATGTAATGATTCTGCACGGCGACGCGACGGACACGAACCTGCTCGACGAGGAAAACTTCGACGAAATGGACGCATTCGTTGCAGCGACTGGGCTTGACGAAGAAAATCTCCTGCTCGCACTCACAGCGAAGCAGCACAATATAGAGGACGTTATCTCCAAGGTTAGCCGCCAGAGCTACAAGAACCTCATCGAAAAAATGGGCGTCGACATGGTTCTCAACCCGCTCGACATCGTAGCCAGCAACATTTTGCGGTACATCCAGGGTTCGAAGCGCATTATTTCCTACCTTATGATACAGGGTCAGGCGGAAATCATGGAAATAATCGCCACGGATGACATGAAGCTCTCGAACATTGCGCTCCGCGACGTTGAGCTTCCAGAAGGCGTGCTCGTTGCGGCCATCCACAGAAAGCAGGAAGTCATCATTCCGAACGGCAACACGGTTATCCACGCCGACGACAAAGTCACGATTTTCTGCCTGCTTTCGGATATCGGCGAGCTCGAAAAATTAACTACTACCAAGAAGAATTTCTAGAAAAGTAAGAGAAAGAAGAAAATGCTTAGCAAGACTATGAGAATTGAGAGTTATCTGCTCTTTGCGCTTTCGGTATCCATGGCGATTCCGCTTGTGCTTGCTTTCGCATACGGTGAAAACGGCTCAGTCGTTGCATTTGCAAAGAGCGCGGGCATCTGCGCCTCCATCGGCCTCGCGTGCTACGTGCTCAGCAAACCCGTCAAGGGCAGCCTCAGGCTCCGCGACAAATTCTTTCTCGTAACGCTTTCGTTCCTGCTGGCATCGCTCGCAGGTTCGCTTCCATTTATATACTCCGGCACGCTTCCGTCATTTGCGGATGCGCTCTTCGAGAGTTGCTCGGGCTTCACGACGACTGGCGCCTCGGCAATTACCGACCTTTCTGTGGTCTCACAATCCGTACTGTTCTGGCGGGCGTTCACGCAGTGGCTCGGCGGCCTCGGCGTTCTGCTATTCGTCGTAACGCTGCTCCCAGTTTACGCAACGAACGGCCAGCACTTCCCATTCTACAAAGTATATTTCGTGTTCACAGCAGCTGCATTCGTCCTGCTCAAGCTCAGCGGCCTCAGCTTTTTCGACGCGATTACGCATACATTCTCCACGGTTTCCACTGGCGGCTTCTCGGCATATAACGACAGCGCAGCGCACTTCGGTGTCTTCGCTCAGATCGTGATTTTGCTGTTCATGCTTTTGGCTGCCACGAACTTCGGGCTGTACATCGTTGCCCGCCGCCGCGGATTTTCTTCAATAAAAAACAACGAAGAGCTGAGATTTTATCTCATCGTCATCGGGCTCGTATCGGCACTCGTCTTCATGGCGATTTCTACGTACGAAGGTTTCGCTGATTTCGGGCGGGCGCTCATCGACTCGGTATTTCAGGTTGTTTCGGTGATAAGCACGACGGGCTTCACGACGGCGGATTACGGCATGTGGCCGACGTTCGCGCAGATGCTCATTCTGTGTCTGTTCTTCTTCGGGGGCTGCTCGTCCTCGTGTGCGGGCGGCGTCAAGTGCGTGCGAATCGTGGTTTGCCTCAAGCTCATCAAGCGCAGCATCTCGCTCCGCATCCACCCGAACAGAATTGCGCCGCTCATGCTGGATGGCACGGAAATGCCGACGGAATCGGTCATCAAAACGACTGGCTTCGTGCTTACATATATCACTGTGATTTTCGGAGGAACGCTCCTGCTGTCGATTAACAATCTCGACTTCGTGTCATCGTTTTCGGCGGCGGCTTCCTGTCTCGGAAACATCGGCATCGGGATTGCGGGCAGCGCGGAAGCATGCTCGGTTGGCGGATTTGCAATGTTCTCTGCATTTTCCAAGCTTGTGTGCGCGTTCTTGATGATCGTCGGCAGGCTGGAGATTTTCGCGGTATTTATTTTGTTCTCGAAATATTACCGCAACCCTAACTATACTAGATAAATGTTGGAATGCTAACGACTGGCATGTAGCAAATAGAGGTTTTTATGCACATTAACGTAAATGTATTGATCAAGACATTGGGAATACTGACTCTGATTGAGGGTGTCGCGATGATTCCGTGCACTGCGGCGGCAATGTCCTTCGAGGAGTGGGATGTGGCGTCGCCGTTCTTCACGGTGGGGCTTTTTTGCCTGTGCATTGGACTCGTTATACTCGTGCTGTTCAAATTCGATAAAATCAGCCTTCGCGCCCATGAGGGCTACCTCATCGCGTGCTTGAGCTGGCTTCTATGCTCGTTTATAGGCGCTCTGCCGTTCTATTTCTGCGGGCGCGGCTACTCGTTTGCGGCTTCGTTCTTCGAGGCTGTGGCGGGCTTCTCGACGACGGGTTGCACCGCGATTGAACTCAGCACCATGCCTCGTGCGCTCATCCTATGGCAGTCGATTTCTAACTGGATGGGCGGCATGGGAATACTCGTTTTGCTCGTGTCGATTTTCCCTGCGCTCGGAATCAGCGGTCAGACGATCGCATCTGCGGAGTCTGCTAGCACTTCGATTGTCAAGCTCGGCGCGAAGTTCTCGGACACTGGCAAAGTTCTCTACATGACATATATCATATTCACAGTGGTGGAGTACGCGCTCCTCAGCTTCAGCCCGATGAGCTCGTTCGATGTGCTCGTCAATACATTCAGCAGCGTCAGCACGGGCGGACTTCTCATCACGCCTTCGAGCGCTGCATACTTCGAAATGCCTTACGTTCGCGGCGTTATCATGGTGTTTACGCTGCTCTCGTCGCTGAACTTTACTTTGTATTACTTCTTGTTTAACAGGGCTCCAGAGCGCTTCTTCAAGGACGTCGAAGTCCGCGTCTTTGCGTCGATTATCGCAGTGGCAACTTTGCTCATCGCGCTTTCGCTCAGGCTCTCTGGAACGTATTCGCATTTCTGGCAGGCGATCAAAGACTCGCTCTTCCAGGTAATTTCGTTCATTTCGACGTCTGGATATTTCGTTTGCGATTACACGGAGTGGCCGACGTTTGCGATTGCGGTGCTGTTCACTCTGCTCTTCGTCGGCGGCTGCTCGATGTCAACTTCCGGCTCGCTGAAAGTCATCCGAGTTGTAGTGCTGTTCAAGCTCATCCACCGCAGTATATTTAAGCAAATCCATCCGCATTCGGTCAAGGCAGTTGTCGTAGATGGCAAAGCCGTTCCAGCGCAGAGGGTTTCTGCGATTACTTCGCACATCATGCTTTTCGTGAGCATTTTCTTCTTCGCGTGCGTTATGCTCTCGCTGAACAATTTCGATATGGAGACGACGATTTCGACGGCGCTTGGCATGTTTACAAACACCGGCATGGCGCTCGGAGAGGCTGGTTCGAGCGGCTACTTCGGCATGTACAACTCGTTCTCGCTGTTCTTCATGTCGCTGCTGATGATCGCCGGCCGCCTCGAAATCTACGCGCTCCTGCTCATCTTCACCAAGGACTTCTGGCGCCTGGACCGCGTAAAGAACATCTAAGGTAGAAAAGGGAGCTCGAAAGCTCCCTTTTCATCATATATTGCGCTTCTCATCCTGGTAGTAGTAGCGAGTGCCAGCCCGCCTTGCAGAGCTAACTCAGCCGAAAATAGCAGATATTTTTCCCTTTTCCCTCTCTTTTGAGCTCTCCAGCGGCAATAAGCGTGCGGAATGCTCCCTCAATCGAACTGTCGCTTAGCGTTGGACAAAGCTCACGGATGTCTTGCTTGGTGAATCGTCCGATTTTGATTTTGCTTGCTCTGCGAACCATCTCCAAAGCGGATAGTTTCGGCTCCACAAGCTCTAACCGCTCCTCAAAATCCTTATACGCAGCAAGAATCGTCCCAAGGATATATTTGATAAATGGAACCGCATTTTCCGTACCTTCGTGCCACCCAATTTGAGACTGTGCAAGTGCGTCATAATACAAGTCTTTGTTCTTAGAAATCTTCGCTTCGAGTGAAATGTATCTACCAACATAAAATCCGCTTCTGTACAAAAGCAAGGTTGTGAGCAGGCGGCTCATTCTTCCATTGCCGTCGTTAAACGGGTGAATGCAGAGAAAGTCGTGGATGAAAATCGGAATCGCAATGAGCGGTTCGAGCTCCATGTTGCCAATCACGCGATTATATTCCTCGCAAATTTTATCTAATGCCTCAGGCGTTTCGAATGGCGAAAGCGGCGTGAACAACGTTTCTGTGTGACCATCTGGATAGGTCGCACTTATGTAATTTTGCACAGACTTGGTGCGACCAGCGATGGGGTTGTTCATATGTCCGCACAGAATTTTGTGTAGTTGCAGGATATATGCTTGCGTAATCGGGATGACGTCAAAATCTTCGTGAATGATATTCAGCACATCACGATACCCTGCGATTTCCTGCTCATTACGATTTCGTGGTGTGGTCTTTTCCTCAACTAGCTGCTTGATTCGAGTATTCGTGGTAACGATTCCTTCTATTGCATTCGATGCCTCAGTGCTCTGAACCTTAGCGATTTCAATCAATTTATCAAGTTCCTCTGGGCGCTGCTGTAAGTACAGTTCCTGCTTTCCGGCTTCCTTGTATATTGCGCCAATCAAAGAAAGTAACTCGGAATCCCACTTTTGTTCTTTGATTTTCGAATAGTCAAATTTCCTCATTCCCTTATTGCCGCCTCCTTTCCCTTAAATATTAGCATAAAATAAGGGAATAGTCAATATGCGATAAAAAGGGGAGCAGTTGCCCGCTCCCTTTCGTTTTCTTTGATAAATGAAGAATTACTCTTCTGCTGGAACTTCTTCCTCTGCTTCTGCTTCTTCTGCTACAGGAGCTTCGATAGTCTGCTTGATGCTGAGGCTGATTCTCTTTCTCTCTGTGTCGATGTCGAGGATCTTTGCTTCAACTTCCTGACCAAGCTGGAGTTCCTCTGCGATGTCGTTCACTCTCTTGTGAGCAACTTCGGAGATGTGTACAAGTCCGTCAAGACCTGGTTCAAGTTCTACGAATGCGCCGTATTCCTTGATCTGAACAACCTTACCAGTTACGATCTGACCAACTTCGTATTTCTCGTTGATAACTGACCATGGCTCTGGTGTAGTCTGCTTGAGGCCGAGGGAAATCTTGTTCTTTTCTTCGTTCATGGAAAGAATCTTAACCTTTACCTTGTCGCCAATCTGAAGAACTTCCTGTGGGTGCTTAAGCTTGCCCCAAGAAATCTCGGAGATGTGGAGAAGTCCGTCAAGTCCGCCGAGGTCAACGAATGCGCCGTAGTCTGTGAATCTCATTACTGTTCCTTCTACAACGTCGCCAACATTGAGCGTGCTCCAGATTTCTTCGATCTTCTTCTTCTTCTCATCTGCAAGGATAACCTTGTGTGAGAATACTGCTCTGCCTCTTCTGAGGTCAACTCTTGTAACCTTAACTGTGAGTTCCTGTCCGATAAATTCGTCAGCGTTCTCAACATATTTGTCGGAAAGCTGTGAAAGTGGAATGAATCCAGAAACTTCTTTGTATGCTGCGATAACGCCGCCGTTTACCTGTCTTACAACCTTAACAGTGATGATTTCCTTGTTTTCGTAAGCTGCGTTGATCTCGTTCCAGTGTTCGTTAACTTCTAATTTCTTCTTGGAAAGTGTGATAACACCCTCGCCGTCGTCAGTCTTAACTACTTTAGCTTGGATTTCATCGCCAACCTTGAACAAGTCCGCTAACGTCTGGTCTCCTTCCAATGTTACTTCTTCTTTCGGAATAATTCCGTCTTTTTTACAACCCATGTCAACGATGACTCCCTTTTCAGTAACCTGGTGAACCGTTCCGTTAACAACTTCGTTGAGTCTTGGAAGCCTCATCGCTCCGTCTAAATCATACTCCTCGGTAGCCAATAATTCTTCCATGCTCATTTCATTTTTTTCTATCATGGTAGCAATAACCTCCTTAATTACGCGTTCGGGCGTCGACGCACCCGTCGCAAACCCTATTTTAACACAATCCTGTAAAGCTTGCAACGGCAAATCTGTGATTTTTTCTACAAAAAATGTTTTTTTGCATTTTTCGCTTGAAATTTCAAAGAGTTTCTGGGTGTTGGAGCTCTCGCGGCCGCCTATGATCAGCATGGCGTCGCACTTCTCGGCGAGCTCCGCGCAGGACTTCTGGCGGATTGCTGTGGCGTTGCAAATCGTGTTGTTTACCTCGAGGTCGGCGTGCGCGCGCTCGAAAGCCGCTACCACGTCATCAAAGAGTTCTTTTTTGATGGTGGTTTGGGCGACGAGGAAAAATTTCTGCGTATCAGCGCACGACAAATCCCGCCCGTCGAGATACGCTTCGGCTTCTGCGGCGGAGTTCAGCACGATTGCGCTGTTGTCACACCAGCCGTTTATGCCCTTGACTTCTGGATGGTTTCTGTCGCCTACGATTACGACCTGCTTGCCAGATGCATATGCGTCCTCGGCCAGCTGCTGAATCTTCTTAACGAACGGGCAGGTCGCGTCAACTACTTTGCAGTCCTTATCCTCCGCCTGCTCGAAAAATTTCTTCGTCTCGCCGTGGGATCTTACTATTATTACGTCGCCGCTCTGGATGCTGTCTAAGGTTTCTATGATTGAGACACCCTTGGCCGCGAGCTCATCCGTTACGAGTTTGTTATGGATGAGCGGGCCCCAGGTGTAGATTTTGCCCGATGCCGCAGCAATCTCCGCCTCAGTTTTCTCTATCGCTCGCCTAACCCCGAAGCAAAAGCCCGAGTTCGGCGCCACCAAAAATTCCTGTTTCATTAACTCTTCCCTGCTATTTTTTATTCTTACCCCAGTCTTTCAGGCTCTCCAGATACCGCTTGAACGCGGCTTCGGAGCCGTTCTCCGTCGGGTGATAGTACCTTACGCCTTCCTTGTACAGATTATCCGGCAGGTACTGCTGCTCGACATAGCCGCCGTAGCTGTGCGGATACTTGTAGCCGCCGCCACGTCCGAGTTTGCCCGCACCCTTGTAGTGGGAATCCATGAGATGCGGCGGAACGTCATCGATTTTCTTTGTCTTCAGGTCGTGCATCGCTGCACAGAGCGCCTCGTTCGCGGCGTTAGACTTCGGTGCCGAAGCAAGCAAAATCGTCGCATGCGCAAGTGGAATCTGTGCCTCTGGGAAGCCGATCATGTCCGCCGCCTGAACGCAGGATGTAACAATCGAAATTGCCGACGGGTAGGCCATGCCGATATCTTCGCTAGCCATGACCATGAGGCGCCTGCCGATCATCCTGAGATCAGCGCCGCCGTCGATGAGCCGCGCCAGATAGTGAATCGCCGCATCCGGGTCGCTTCCGCGCACGGACTTCTGCAGCGCGCTCAGCAGGTTATATCTATCCTCTTCCTTATCGTAAAAGCCGATTTTTCTCTGCATGGCCTCGGCGATGATGTCGTTATCAATCGTCTGACCATCCGAAAGGTTGTCGACTATGAATCCGATTGCATCCAGCGCCACCCTCGCGTCGCCGTTTGACATCTCGCAAAGATTCCTGATTGCCGCTGAGTCGTACTTGATTCCGAGCTTGCCGAAGCCAACCTCTTCATCCTCGAGTGCGCGCTTCACAATTGTCATCAGATTGTCCGCGCTCAACCGCTTGAACTCATAGATATTCCGCACGCGGCTGATTACTGCGTTATTTATCGAAAAATACGGGTTCTCCGTCGTGCTGCCGATGAACTTGATTACGCCCTCCTCGAGCGCCTTCAGCAGGCTGTCCTGCTGGAGCTTGTTCCACCTATGCACCTCGTCCACGTATATATATGTCGTCTTTTTCTCGAGGCCGTAGAACTTCAGCTTCGCGTTCTCGATGAGCTCCTTCAGCTCCTTCGTGCCCGTGACCGACGCATTCAGCTCGTGGAACTCGCCGTCCATCTCCTTGGCGATTATCCTCGCCAGCGTCGTTTTGCCAGTTCCCGACGGCCCAAAAAATATCGCCGAATCGAATGTCTTGTTCTTTATGGAATTGTAAAACAGCGAGCCTTCGTACATGAAATGCTCCTGCCCTACGAAATCCTCGAGCCTGTCCGGCCTCATCCTAGTCGAAAGAGGTATCATCTTGCAATCTCCTTAAAAATTGATACCTCTATTATAACAAGAAATTATTTAGATTTCACCTATTTTTTTCTCTCTCAATTTATGCCGAACGTGCGGGCTTCTTGCTTTAGTTTTTCGACAAAGGCTATTGCTTGCGCACTGTTCGCCCCGCCTGCCATGATGAAATCGCTGAGCCTATCGAGGTATTCTGCGCCTATTTCGCTTGTCTGCCTCTTCAGGCTCGCAATGAAGCAGGCGACGGACTTTTCTGCCCTGCCTGTCTCTGCGAGCGGTATGTATGCAAGCCGATATTTTTCCAGCTTCTCATCGACAAAAACCGTATCGGCTGACAAAATATATTCGTCTGGGAAAAATAAATTATCCCGCAGTTTTTCTCTGAGCTCAAGCACGCTTTCGACGACGGACAAAACCTGTGAGACGTTCAAATTGCCCACTGAGCTGAGCTTCCGATAGCCTTCTATGTGGTAGATTCCTCTCACGATTCTCTTGTATTTTATCGTCGAAAGCGGCAGGATTTCCTCGCAGGCTCCGCTCTTCAGCTTCTCTGCCTTGTTATCGTACATCGGCAGCTTTTTCCTCAAATCTATTGAAATCACACTCATGACTTTCCTCCATTGCAAATGCTGCACGCGGCGTATCCCTTCGCCTCTGCGTCGTCTCGCTCCATCGAAAGCTTGTATTCGTCGCCTTCGTATTCCTGCTTGACGTACCTGCAGCTCGTCGAGTGGAACTTGATTCCGTACTTCGGGAATATTACGACCGTGCAGGAGTCTCCGCTTTTCTGGAAGTCGGAAATTGGGAGCGGGTCTGAGTCCTCGGTCTTGCCGACGAAGGCTCGTGACAGGATGCTCTGCGTGAACGTGATGTTGCCGTTTATGCCGATTGGGTTTGCTACGCGAAAGTCGGCCTTGCTGCTCATGGCGATCAGGTCGCTGATTTCGCCATCTGTGTAGCGATACTTGAAGCTCGTTACCTTGTACTTGCCGACTTTCGGGTTGGCGGCCGCCACTGAGCTCTGGAGGGAGAGCCTGTGGGCGGCGGCAGCGTCACTAGCATACGCCTCCGCACAGATCTCGTGGAGCTCGGCGGCGTTATGAAATCCGATATTCTCGCAAATTGCAATGATATTGATAATCAGTGCAATCGCCACAATGCAAAGGATAAAGACTGGCATACTCATAGCCGCCTCGACAATATAGCTTCCTTTTTTGTTATTCAGATTCCGAATATCGCTCCTCGAATTCATGCTTTCCCCCATTGATTTCAATCGAATAACTAAGTCCCGTGTAATAATCGTCTATCAGGAAATAATCGCAATATAGATACTTCATGTTGATCTGGATCAGGTCGAGAATCCTGACCTTCTTCGTCTCCTTCGGTAGCGCTGCCACGAAAATCTTCAAATAATCCTCGTAGTCCTGCCCCTCGACTTTCTGCGGCAGGATGTAACTATGGCCGCTCTCCGAGTTACCCGAGTCAGTTCCCACGAGCTCATTCCCCTCGGCATCGCAGCTGTACTCCGCTTCGAGCATGTTCTCCAGCGATGTTGCCCAGTTTTCATCCTTCTTGACGAGCGGAACAGTCTTTCCCGCGTGCAGCAGCTTGACGTCGTTCCTCGCCTCCCAAAACGCCCAACTCTCCATTATGAGCGCCTGCGTGATTATCGGGGCCTCTGGCATCAGCACCTCCGCAACTGCCAACGTCGCCTCTCGCTTCTCATCGCAAGAATACAGATATACTAAGTTCAGTGCATTTCTCAGCACAACGAGGTAATTTTTTACGGCTTTCTTCGACTTAGAATCGTTTAGCTTGCCCGTGATGATATACTCGATTTCGTTGTTAAAATACGTCTCGCCGAGATTCCTATCGTTCATGTAATCCTTGAAAAACCTGAATATGTACACGGTCTCGACGCTGTCGTCTATGACATCAGAAAGGCTCTTCGCCTCCTTGACTTTCTCCGTGAGTCCAGAAATTTCAATGCCTTTCGCATCACCGCCTGATGGCAGCGCGTTGATTATCGCCTTGTTCTTGATATAGCGGTTTGACGAGCTCAAGCTTTCTGCGTTAGTCCCGCTGCTGTTAACACTCTGCACGGCGGTGAGCAGCTCATCATCCAAAGTCGGCTTCGCATCATAGGCGACCGCCTCCTTGATCTGCTGAAAGAAATTATCGGAATCCACGAGCTCATATCCAGTAAGCTCGCAATTGCAAGCGCCGACGGTAACGTATTTTTTGCTTCCAAACGAGTACTTCACATACTTTTTTATCTTTTCCTCAACCTGAAGTTTGTTGCCGCTATAGGCAAAAATACCATATCTATCCTTCAAATTCGCGTCGTACTCCGCCAGAATGCTCCTGCCCCAAAGCGGCCCGAAGCTATCCGTCGTGCTTGCAATTGCATCCTCCCCAGCCGCGTGAACCGCAGCTGCGGCGAGTATCATCATCGAAGAAAACAGAATCGTAGCGAGAATCGCAAACGAGCCGCGCTTGCTGCCAGCGCCGAGCGCCTCCCTAATTCTGTTTTTAATTCTAATTTTGTGCCGCATAAACAATCCTATCCTGCACCCTGATTCCCACCGTCTCCGAAACTTTATACACATCTTTAATTTCCTCCCCATGCGCCTCAATCTGCTCGCCGAGATCCGAGTAAAACCCCATCATCAAAGCAATGAGCGCCGAGGTTATGAGTAACGTTAGTGGCATTACCAGAGTCGCCTCCACGAAACGCATGACGCCACCTTAGAACTTCGCGTTGCTGAGCGAACCGAATGTCGTGTTCACGAAGTTCGTGATCTGCTCCTTGAAAATCAGGCCGAGCGTGACTGCAATCGCCACCAAAATCGCTACCTGCACCATCTCCATGCCACGCTTATTGAACAGTGTTCTGTCTTCAAGCGGCTCGATTTTCTCGATAGCCACTGGTTCGCAAGTTTCTTCCACATTGTTCATAGCTCTCATTTCTTCCATCTCTCTCATCTTTCTTACCTCCAATTTTTATTGTAACTGTAACATCGCTGGCGCCGCCGTAACCATAATCAGCGCGATTAGGAGCAGCCCGAGCGGAAAGCTCATCTTGCTCTCAGAAACCCTGATTCTGCTCATCGCGTTCCGTTTTCGCTCCTCCCAGAGATCCTTACTCTGGTCGGCGAGCTTCTCCCAAAGGTCGCTCCCGCGGTTTAGATTCTCGCTCATAATCGCCGCGACACGCGTGAGCTCTTTGATGTTGGACGCCGCCGCAAACCTGCAAAACGCGACGATAACATTTTCGCCGTTTTGCATGGAGGCCACATAAAGCTCGTAAACCTCCCGCGTGAAATAATTTTGTCTCTTCGGCTCGAGCCTGCCGTACCCGTCCGCAATCCTGCAAAACGCATCCGTGAGAATCACGCCGCTGTGCATGAGCAGCAGAAGCTGGTTGATGAAGCAAGGCAGAGCCATGATGATCTCGTTGCGATTTTTCTCCATCGCCTTTTTCTTCTTAGATTTCAATTTTGTTTATCCTTTCCGTCATGAAAATCGACGCTGCAATCAAGGCGAGAGCCATCGTCGTAATCACAAGCCCCTGCCTCGTCTCAAACATCGGGCTGATATAGTCCGGCGCCGTCACCCTCACCATCAAAACGATTGCAAATGGCGACAGACCGACAATCCTGCCCTCAAATAACTTCTGCGCGAGCTGCGTTCTCAGCTCATCTTCAAGCTCGATTTTGTCGCCGATGAGCGCCGTAGCCGTTGAAATCGCATTGTTCAGGTTCGCACCGCTCGTCTTGCAGCTCTCATATGCCCCCGCAAAATCCTCCACGTCAGGCAGCCCACTCCTCCGCGCAAAATCATACAGAACCTCCGTGTCTGTCTCGTTTCCGTTCGCGAGCATCGCGTTCATATGCGCAAGCTCCTGCATTATATAGTCGCTCTCCTCATACGACGCACCGCAAAACTTCTCCGCCTCAGACAAAGCTTCTGGCATGCTCCGACCCGATGACACGGATGCCGAAATCGAGTAGAGCAAATCCTTGAACTGCACGAGCAGCGTGTCCTGATGCCGCTTCACGGCCGCGTCCTGGTACTTCGGGTACACGAGGAAGCACAGTGCTGAGACAATCGCACTCACCCGCAAACTGTTGTAAAACAGCAGCCCCACGCAGAGCCCTGCGGCCACAATCGCTAGGAAAAACTCCGTCTTCTCTTTGCCCGACAAATTCGGCAGGCTGTAGTCCATCGCCCCCAACTTATTAAAATCTCTCAATCTCATCCCGCCTTTCTCTTCGGTCGCAAAATTCCCGTGTCCATGTCCAGAAGCTCCGTGCCCTCGCAGACTTTCATCAGCGGGTTCAGCACGAATCCTCCTTTCTCGTAGCCGACGAGCTCAGTGATTTCGGTCACGCGCCGCCTGCCGTTTTTCTCTCTTGCGATGTGTACCATGATGTCGATGCCCTCGGCGATTTGCTCGCGGATGGCATCGACGCTGATTGGCATCGCCGCCAGATACAGCGATTCCAAGCGCTTCAGCATGCCTTCGACTGAGTTCGCGTGTCCCGTTGAGAGGCTCCCATCGTGTCCGGTGTTCATCGCCTGAAGCATATCGATAACCTCGCCGCCTCTGACCTCACCGACGATGATACGGTTCGGCCTCATTCTGAGGCTCGACTTGATGAGGTCGGACATGCTCACGCCGCCCTGCCCCTCCGCGTTGCTGTTCTTGCACTCGAGATGCACGATGTTCTCGATGTATTGCATCTTGAGCTCCGCCGAGTCCTCGATGATAATGACGCGCTCGTCGCTCGGAACCGCCTCCGCCAGCGCATTCAGCAAAGTCGTCTTCCCTGAGGAAGTTCCCCCACTAACAAAGATATTGTAGCCTGACTTTACTAAATCCGTCAGAAGATGTGCTCCATCCGCGGTTATCGTGCCGTTCCCGACGAGGTCGCCCATGTGCATATAGCTGTCCGAGAACTTTCTGATGGTGAGAATCGGGCCGTTTATCGCAATATTCTTGTAGACGCCGTTCACTCGCGAGCCGTCTGGGAGCCTTGCGTCCACAATCGGGCTTCGCTCGTTTATCTCACGCCTAACCTCGCCCGCGATGTTTCGCATGACTTCCTCGAGTTCCTCGGTCGAGTCGAACTGCTCGCTGTATTTTTCGATTTTGCCGCCCCTCTCCACGAAGATGTCGCTTGGCCCGTTCACCATGATTTCGCTGACATTTTCGTCGTCGATGAGCGGCTGCAAAATTCCGAGCTTTCGCCTCGTCTTGTAGAAGATTCTGTTTATGGCACACTCTATATCTTCATAGGAGAAAAACATGCTCCGCTCATCGTCAAATATCGTCTGAATTATCAATCTCATAGCCATGAAATCGTCGACATCGCGCTCGTTTCCGAGCCTCTCGCGCACGGTCTTGATCTTCTCGTCGGCGAATTCTCGCGCTCTCAAGCTCATATCCATTCTACGCACCTCTCTAAATCCACTCGCTACAAACTTTGCCTATGGTCATTGCGAAATAGCCATCCATGGCGATTTCGATTCCGCTTTCCTTCGTCTGGAAGCTCGTCTTCTCCTCGGGGATGCGGAATCGGCCCGCCGCGCGGCCAGAAGTCGTGCAGCGGTTCACGAGGACGACTTCCTGGCCGCCGGCCGCCGCCCCTGAGTCAGCCTGGCCTGTGCTCTGGAGGGCGGCGGCCACGAGCCCGCTTCCGTGCTCTGGCGCGGGCTCGGCGGCGGGCTCGGCGGCGGGCGCCGCAGCGCGGGCGTCCCCACGCATCAGCAGACGCCCGCCTGCGGCTTCTGGCGAGCGGCCCTCTCGATCCTTCGCAGGCCGCCCGCCAGCGCTGGCGGCACCACTTTCCCAGAAGCCGCCAGCCCCGCCGCCCGTAGCGCAGAACCTCGACCGCACGTCCTTATCATTGTACACGGTAAGCTCCCTATCGAACTCCAGTCCGCACGTGCGGCCGAGCCCCCGCTCGGGGCTATCCACAACCACAAAGTCGAACGCCCCGAGCTCCGCAATCTTCCGTAGAACCGCCTCGCATCGCTCCGTCCAATCCAGATAACGCACCCCGAACTTGTCCACATACAAATAGCTCTCCAGTCCATAAAGTGCGTTATTCTCAATCAGATGCGATAGCTCGGCCGCGGGTCTCTGCGGGCGGCTCGCCCCAGAAACATAACACTTCCAACTGTCCGAGCCGCCCGCGTTCACGTAGAGAACCCGCTTCTGCGCATTCATGCACATGTGCCTTGCCGCGGTTATCGCGATTGCCGAAGCACCGCAGCCGCCAGTTGCCCCGTGAACCGCCACCAGCGAGCAATCGCGCCGCTCGCCCCGCAGGAATTGTGTATGCGAGTTCTCCTCGCACATCCTGACCGCCGCATTGAAAATCTCGCTCGCTCTTGGGAACTGCCCGACGCACCTGCCCTCCTTCTCGTATCGCTCGTCCGGATGCATGTCCGAGTCGCTCTTGACCATCAGAATTCTGGAATTGTAATGCATGAACTCGCTCCTATCGGTCAGGATGACATCATACACGTCGAGCTCGCTAAACTTGTTATAATTTTCGATTTCTTCCACGGAGAGGTTCGAATAAATCTCCGTAAGTGCTCTTGCAATATCCTCCCCATATTTCCTGTTATTCATCAGGATACCTATATTTATCAGTCTCATAATATTATTACACCCAGCCCTTTCATTTACATTATATGGACGATGTGGGCGGTTGTCAACTACTTTTTACAAGAATTCCCTATAAAATTTTAACTTTATCGTATTTTCCAGTAAGCTTTTGCCAAAGGTGGAAATCGAGCTTCGAAATGCTTGCTTGATTGCCAACATTCGGTTATAATGGAAGCAAGAAAACGACAGGAGGCAAGTATGCAGAGAAAATTTCAGAGCGGAAACATTCTGCTAACCATAGTCTTGATAACCGTGCTTGCCCTGACAGGTTGCACTGATGCGAGCGAGATTTCTGGAGATGGCGCTGGCTTCGAGCCCGTCCGCAAGACCATCTTCCTCGAGGCGGACGGCGGCGGCTACTACATGGCCGAAGCCGTCTATCCATATGGCATGGAAGGCGGGGCGCCGCTCGTGGCAATCGCCCACGGATTCAAAGGCACGCTGAACAGCGGCGGCGCCTCGGAGCTCGCAGGGCGGCTCGCGGAGGCAGGCATCGCTTCCATCCGCATGGACTTCAATCCGCGCACGAGCCCGAGCAAGAATGCGGAAAAGACGAATACATACGACCTTGCGAGCATGCGAGAAGCGATGCTTGCCGGGATTGAATACATGTGCGAGCATTACGAAATTGCCAAGGATCACATCGGGCTGTATGCTCGCAGCATGGGCGGCCGCGTCGTGATGAACATGGCGAACGAGAACGCGGGCGGCTACGATTACAAGGCTCTCGCGATGGTTGCGCCCGCCGGGAACGAGGGGGCCATGATCTACTACGTCGGCGGTCAAGAGAAGTGGGATGAGATGAAGGCCGAGGCCGCCGAGCAAGGCTCCATCGAATTCCAAGGGCTGAACCTCACGGAAGACTGGTTCACGGAATTCGAGGAGTATAACCCGTGCGACTACGGCAGCAAGTTTGGCGATAAGCCAGTGCTCGTCGTGGCGAACACGCTCGACCACGTAGTGACCGAGGCGACGAGCCTCGAGTGTGCCGCCGCCTACGCAAACAGCCGCGTCCTCACAGTTACCACGGAAGATGGCCACGGCTACGAAATGAGTTACGACGAGTCCGACCTCAAGGACGAAATCATGACCGAAATCGTAAGCTTCTTCTCCCAGTCAATCGCTAGCAACTAGACACGCAAAGGAAAGCACAAAAAGACCGAGGCGCGAGCCTCGGTCTTCGTTTTTCTCTATTCTATTATGCTAATTTAAGCAATTTCTGTCTCTTTTTTCCTTCCGCATCTTCCACTTCTCCCACTCATTCCGCTACCTCTTTTTTCCTCTTGCCATTCCTGCCAACAGCCCTTCCGATAAAGAAGAAAATTACTGCCGCTACAAGCGCTGAAATACCGCCAACCAATACATAGTTTCCGCCAG